>WVXJ01000193.1:0-1135 GCA_011773575.1 Armatimonadota bacterium
TCTTTCGAACAGTCTGTCGTGCCCTCCGGAGCGCCGGCAATCTCCGCAAAATAATCGGAGAAACCGAGTGTGCCCACCTCGCGCACCACATCCTTGTGGTCTGTACCGCTGGCTACATAGAGAGTGATCCCGGCCTCTCGCAGTGCGTCCAGAAATCCTCGAGATCCGGCAATCGTGAAATCTTCTGTCGTTGCTTCGCCGGAAAGGACCTTATTCGCCCGCACACTTACCGGCTCCATCAGCCTGCGGTTATACTCCGCCTTGTACCACCACTCATCATGCACCTCGGAATTCAGTCCATAGCGCGCCACCGCCTCCGCCAGCCACTTCATCTGGTGGATGGTCTGGATGCCGGTGGAGTAGTCAATATACTCATTGACCTCTTTGATGAGTTGCTCCGTCGGCTCGGTAGGGCCTGCAATCATCTCCACCATTAAGGGGCCCATGATTCCTTCCCAGCCTTGCCGCATGGTGGAGATAGTCCCATCGAAATCGAAGAGAATGGAACGAATGGCAGGCCGCTTCTCAGGCAGGGGAACTAATATGGTCAGTGCTGTGTTGTCAGACATTGCCTCTCTCAAGATTGGTATTCTTCATCATATCTCTGCAAAATCTCTTCCGCCGTCGCCGTGCCGGTTACGCTCAATTTGCGCACCACCACTCCCGCGGCAAGATTCGCCAGTGTTGCCGCCTCGCGCCCGGCAGCTCCAGCTGCCCGCGCGCTGATGAATGCCGCCGCAAAACAATCACCCGCCCCGACAATATCAATCGGCGGAGGCGCGGGCCTTGCCGGCACCACTTCAATCTCATCACCTTCCACCCACACACAGCCCTTCTCGCCCAGGGTCATGCAGACAGAACACTGCTGGGTTTTCGCCAGTGCGTGGGCGCTCTTCTCAAGTTGTTCGAGTGTGGCGTCACGGGGAGGAATAGGTGATGAGACCGCCTGCAAGGATTCCATCTCATTCGGCTTCAGGACCACATTGCAATACTCATTGATTCGGTCACGGCTGTCAACGATTATCGGTTTGCCGTCAGCCCCCGCCTTGTTGATTACCTCTCGCAACCGGGAAGTCACCACCCCATACTCCAGATAATCCGCCACCAAGAGGGCGTCCACATCGGCCAGCAAGCG
>WVXJ01000193.1:1275-1872 GCA_011773575.1 Armatimonadota bacterium
CGCATCAATTCCCGACCCCGCCAATCCTCTCCGACCACCCCCACCAATGGCACGCCGGGCTTCGCCAGAGCCGCGACACAAGCGGCGGCATTGCTGCCTCCGCCGGGTGACAGGCGCTCCTCAATCACCGGCAGAATGAAATGAGGGTTCTCCCTGGCAAGGCGGCTGCGGGTCATGTCCGCCTCCCAGTAGATATCCAGGCAGGCATCTCCAACTACGCCCACGCGGACCGACCGCATCGCTGCCAGGAGTTCTTCCAGGCGTTTCCGTGAAATCAGAGAATTGGGCTCATTCACCATGCTGACCCTCAGGGCAGGCAAGTTTGGCTGCCGACTTCCGGAAGAATCAAGGAATTTTCGCCTGCTTGTCGTATATTGTCAAGGTTGGAGGGTTTGACGGCTAACGATTGCGCAGGCGTCGAGATTCTGCTCTTTCCAAGACGAAAGCCGTCTGAGGATGCCGTTTTGGAGTGCGGTGGCTTGCCACCGCTTTGGTATGTGGGAGTCTTGCTCCCGCAGGACCTCTGGAACTGAGAAACGCTGAGTGGGCAGAGCCTTGATTCGATTGCTCTCGACCTCTCAGTACAGGAGATGGATA
>WVXJ01000074.1:0-621 GCA_011773575.1 Armatimonadota bacterium
CCGGTGCCCACATACATGTCTTCCGTGTTCTCTCTGACCACGACGAAATCTATGTCTTCGGGCCCTTTGTCTTTCACTGGTGTCCACACACCAGGGTAGAGTTTGATGGGCCGCAGGTTCACATACTGATCCAGCCCGAAGCGAAGCGCCAGCAGCAGCCCTTTCTCCAGGATGCCCGGAGCCACCTCCGGATGGCCCACCGCCCCCAGGTAGATGGCGTCACAGCCGCGCAGTTCCTCCATGCCCGAAGCAGGCAGCACCTCTCCCGTCTTCAGGAACCTGTCTCCCCCGAAGTCATAATGAATAAACTCCAGCGCCAGAGAGAACTTCTTCTCCAGGACAGCCAAACACTTGAGGCCCTCTCTTACAACTTCCGGGCCGATTCCATCCGCCGGGATAACCGCAATCTTGTGAGCCATCTCTGAATCCAATCGCAAAAGTCGGCAGGAGTCAACTATGAGCGTCAACTCCCCGCCGCTGCCAGGATTCTAGCAGAATCCGACCGCTGCCTCCAGTCACGTGGGGTACGAGTCAACTGAAAGCCGGCCGCCGCTTGAACTGCCGCTCCCTTGACTTGCGCTCGTGACAAAGTTATGATTTTCTTCCCAAAGCGGTCCTAGT
>WVXJ01000074.1:703-2056 GCA_011773575.1 Armatimonadota bacterium
AGAAGCGCTGGCCCAATTCCATCATCAGCTTCTCCGGCAAGGCCTTCCTCAATATGGCCTCCTGCAAGATCGTGGAGCAGGAGGGCTTGTGGCTGGATGTCTGCACCGGCGGCGAACTCCATACTGCGCTGCAAGCGGGTTTCCCGACAGAGCGACTTATCGTCCACGGCAATAACAAATCAGACGAGGAAATTACGGAGTCCCTCAAAGCGCGTGCCGCTCTCATCGTTGTGGACAGCCTCCAGGAATTGGAAGTGCTCAACGGGTTAGCCAATGACATGGGTTGTCGCGCGGAGGTTATGCTGCGGCTTTCACCCGGGGTAGAGGTGGACACACATACCCATATCCGTCTCGGCCACGTAGACACCAAATTCGGCCTGAGCCTGGCCAATGGGCTGGCGATGGAGGGAGTCAAGCAGGCCCTGGCTCTGCCCAACCTGAACCTGCGAGGCGTGCATTGTCACATCGGATCCCAGATTCTCGAACTCCGGCCTTTCCGTGAGACCGTCGGGCTGATGGTGGAGTTCATGGCACAGGTGAAGACCGAGACCGGCCGCGAACTCGAAGACCTGAACCTGGGAGGCGGGCTTGGCTCACACTATCTCAGCGAGGAGCCGCCTCCCTCAGTGAATAAGTATGCCGAAGCGATAACTGACGTCCTGAGGGCCGCGCTCATCCACCATGGGCTGAAAGAAGTGCGCCTGTTTCAAGAGCCGGGGCGAAGCTTGGTGGCGGAGGCGGGAACGACCCTTTACACAGTGGGGGTAATCAAGGACATTCCCGGGGTGCGAAAATACGTATCCGTGGACGGGGGGCTCTCAGATAACCCGCGGCCCGCCCTCTATGAGGCGAAATACGAGGCCATTGTCGCCAACAAGGCGAACCTTCCGGCGGCGGAAAAGGTTACCATCGCCGGCAAGCACTGCGAGACAGATTTGCTGATCCAGGATATTGATTTGCCCCCGCTGGAGCCAGGCGACATCCTTGCCGTGCAGACCACAGGGGCGTATAATTATTCTATGGCGAGCAATTATAATCGTCTGCCGCGTCCCGCAGTAGTGCTGGCAAGCGGCGGACAGGCGGAAGTGATCGTGGAAAGAGAAACCCTCTCCGACCTCGTGCGCGCAGACCGCATTCCTCCTCATCTCAAAGATACTCGCGCAACAGGGTAAAGCGGAACGCTCTTTTACCAAGATATTCTGCGTACTACCGTAATACCCGAAACCAGCCGGCTTCTCGGAGCGGCTAACCGAGTGAAATGAGTATCAAATCCATCGCTTTGATCTCAGGGGCCGTCTTCCTGCTGATGGCCGGGATACTTCAGAATGTCGGCCAAATATACTTCATGGCAGC
>WVXJ01000191.1:0-148 GCA_011773575.1 Armatimonadota bacterium
GCGCTGACCGTCTTCCGCTACCTGGAGACGGGCTCGGTTTTTTCTGGTACTTTTGGCATCGTATTTATCATCAAGCTTGTCCAGGTTGGCATCATGGTGATCGTCGCCCTCATCGCCACTGTGGTGCTCAGTCCACGTATGCGCCAGA
>WVXJ01000191.1:198-1105 GCA_011773575.1 Armatimonadota bacterium
AGACACTTTCTTCTTTAGAAGGCAAGGACGGGGGGAGAGCTGTCATAGCGGTGAGCGGCAGGCTCTACGACGTGACAGACAGCCGTCTGTGGCAGAACGGCGTTCATCTCCGACGCCACCAGGCTGGCCAGGACCTCACCGAGGCGCTCCAAGAAGCGCCCCACGGCGAAGAGGTCCTGGAGCGAGTTCCGATGATCGGCGAACTGAAGGTGGCTCCTGCAAAGGCGGGGCCACGCCGGTCGCGAGCGCAGAGTGTGTTCGTGGCCTTCGCTTACGTGAACCTGGCCCTCATGTTCGGCATCCTTCTGTGTGTCGCCTGGTGGAAGAGGGGCTTTACCTGGACTGCGAGCTCACCTGCCAGAGATATCCCGACGACGGTCGTGCTCTCCGAGGCCTCCTCTGACTGCATAACGTGTCATCGCTCCAACGAGCTTATGACAGCCCAGATCGTCGAATGGGAGCGCAGCGTTCACGCCACGTGGCAGGTCGGCTGTTACGAGTGTCACCAAGCTGAGGAGGGAGAGCCAGACGCGATGGACCATAACGGCTACACGGTCAGCGTTCTGGTAACCCCAAAGGACTGCGCCCGATGTCACGTCCGCGAGGCGGAAGAGTTCGCCGCGAGCCGACACTCGCAAGGCGGTGACATCCTCGATTCCCTGGACAACGTCCTGGGCGAGCAGGTCGAGGGCCTGGCCGCTACGGTGATGGGCTGTCAGCAGTGCCACGGCGCTCCCGTGGAGGTCATGCCAGGAGGGACCTTGTCGCCTGCGAGCTGGCCGAACACTGGCATCGGGCGCATCAATCCCGATGGCAGTCGAGGAGCCTGCTCGACGTGCCACACCCGCCACCTGTTCAGCGTCGCCGTGGCCCGCGAGCCCGATAGCTGTGGCAACTGTCACCTGGG
>WVXJ01000191.1:1336-1470 GCA_011773575.1 Armatimonadota bacterium
GATGCCAAATTCGCGATGCCTGCGCAAGAGATCATGCAGCACCTGCGAGAGGCCGACAAGCTCACCGATGTGGATTTCGATGAGCAGATTGAATGGACCTACTTCTTGCTGTGGCACCATGAAGGACGCCGGGC
>WVXJ01000004.1:0-5813 GCA_011773575.1 Armatimonadota bacterium
CTTTTCTTCATCTCTCACCTCTTGCGAAAGACTCTGATACAGACATCAGGACACATCAGCGCACAATTCCCGCAGCCATTGCATTTCTCTTCATCCAACATGCGCACAGGATGAAACCCTCTTGCATTGATACTCTCGGAGAGGGCCAGGTTCTCCTGTGGGCAGAAATGAATGCAAAGTTCACATGCCTTGCATTTCTCCACATCAATGATGATATGACCTTTGCCTGCTGATTTAGGGGTTTGCGCTGTTGCCATTGGTTCCACCGTTGATTGTTGAAATATCGAATTCGCTCGTCAGACTTGAGGATGAGCCAGCCCCATCATAAGCCTATGCAGGCGGAATCGCAAGGCGGCAAGGTAGAAATGCGGGACGATTGCAGGGGAACGACCATTGCCTGACGATTGGAGTCATTCTCGATGTGTTGCTGCGGTGGGTGAATGATGCGCTGCTTGCGGGAGTGCCTGAAACCTCGATAGATAAGCCAGGCATTCGGAACATGCTCAGTTAAGAAGGATGAAAGCGCTAATATCCTGTGCCGTATGCTCGTGTTCCGGCCCCGGGGGATCATGACATGCATAGCAGGCTACTTCTTGCCCTGCCAGACAACGTGAACTATCTGTGCAAGTTTTTCCAACTGCTCCATGTTAAATCCTTTCAGCACGCTTAAATCAGGCTCAGCGCGATGATCGGCCGGAGGCCTAAACACATTGTCAACTGAATCTACGAGGAACTGAGCATACTTGTCCTTCGATGCCCGTTGACTAGTGTCGAGCGCGTCCTCTACAAGACCTTTGTAGGGAACCAAGGAAAGGCTGATGTTGGATTTGAACGCGTACTCTTCCTCAAGACGACGCTCGCGGTTGTACTGCGCTATGCAGAACCATATTAGCCCAGCTATCGGCAGAGCGAGTCCGAGCTTGAAGTAGAAAAGCGGCGCGAGCTCCTTGCACGTAAAGGATAGAAAGGCAACCAACGCGATAGTCCCAATGCCTAGCAACATCGCAGCACCTGCCCACAACCACTTACCTTTGCTGATTTGGTCCTTTCGAGTGTTGAATGAGTCGAAGAGAGAGGCACCAGTGGCTTTCTCCAGTGCATCCTCGATGCGCTTTTCGTCGCTCTCGAGTCGCTCTATCAACGATTCTATCCGATCGTTGTTATTCTTGATACTTTCCTCAGCGCTCTCGCGAGTCTCGGTTATCATTATCTGAGCCTGCTTTTCGGTTTTAGCGATACGCTCGCGGAAATCTTGTGCATCACTGTAAAGCGCTTTGAGATCCTCCTCGAACGTGCTGATCTGTTGTCTGCTGGACTTGGCCTGTCCTAGGAGTGCGTCTATCTGCGTACTCCGTTCAGTTGCCTGAGTCTGAGCATCCCCGGTCTCCTGCGCTGATTGGCCCGCTTGCTGACGGGCGTTCTTGACTTCCTGGTACGCTTCAGCCGCTCCATTGGCAGCGTCGTGAGACTTCTTCACTAACGTCTGGATATCCCCAGCTTGCCTGATCATCTTCTGCAGCTCTGAATTCTGCTGCTGAGCGGCTGCTGTGAGTCGAGTCAGCTCCTCCATCTTCTCTTTAAACCTCAGTATCCGGGTCGTCCTCTCCGCGACGCGATTCCGCCAGACCCAAGCGTGGAGCTGGTCCACATGAGCGACAAACGTGGCGATGGCGGTACTTTGATTGGGAATTCCGGAAAGGCCAGCGGCTATGCTTTGTAGAATAGGAAGCACCTCTCGCTGGACTTTTACCGGCAGACCCGCAAAGAATGCACTGTCTACGGCACCCTGTATGACGTCCCGCATCATGCGTAGGACTTCCATCGCTTTATCGAAGTCAAGCGGTTCAGTCTGCTTGTTGAGCCCGTGCTCATCCACTTTCCGAATGACCGCATTAAGCTGCTCGTCACTCATCTTCGTGAGCTCATTCGAGATTTGATCAATTAGATCGCCCATATCGGCCTCCTATAGACCCTTACTGAGTTTCCCATGTCACATTAGCGCCCCGCCATGCATTCTGTTTCTCTCCGCCTCAAGTGGGAAGCGCTGAGAGCGGTATTTTCCACACTTCTGCAGATGCGATTTCCTTTGGATACGCGGAAGCTCTGGCCCCAAGAATCCTACGTTATGGGGAGGGCCGGGCGAAAAGACAAGATACTGTGGAACCGCATGAATCAGATGCCCCCCAAGTGCTATCGGCCAAAGTGGTTAAAGACAAAGCAGTTCACGTTTATTGTACCAGAGCGACGGTTGCCCGCCAAGTAACGGCGGGCAGGCCTGTCAACTGTCACAGACGGCGGGGGATTGGTTGGCCGGTGGCTCGGCGGGGGCCGACACCCCCGCCCTACGCCAGGAGATGACGGGACCAGAGCGACGGTTGCCTGCCAATAAGGGCAGAACACAAGGTTCTGCCCAACGGGAGGGAACGCAGGCTGAAGCCTGCGGCTACCGAGATAATCCTCATCTGCGTGAATCTGTGGTTGAATGGCTCGGCAGAGGTAAAGAAGACATTCCGAGGGCAAGCAGAAGCAGGTGAAAGACAACCGGGGGATGGCAGGATCAGCACAGAGATTGTCTGCCAGGCAGCCGCGGACAAGCCTGCCGGCAAACGGCGGGCAGGCCTGTCAACTACAGCGAGAGGCGGTTTCAGGCGCCGCTTACTATCTGTTTCAGGTACTACCTGGTACTGCTCGGCACTGCTTCTTGAGGTTCGGTCGGACTACTCTCTTCCGCGCCGCCCTGGAGGGCGGTTTCGCCTCAAGCCTTCTTCCCAGACCAGGCCTCCCTGCAGACGGAACGCAGAGAAGCCGTCCGTTCTGGAAGAGTTTGTTAATGCATTTCGAGACAGATATCGAGAGTTACCCAAATCTCGTTCAGCGAGGTTTCGTGATTCATGCCGAATCCGACAGTCATGTCGTCTATTTCACTTTGCGACCAACACCCGTCATAGGATACGTGGCAGTCGGAGGGGGTTGAACTGAGAGGGAGATGTTTTTGCTCGGTGGCGCCCTCCAGGTTTGTCCACACCCAGGCGCCTCCGAGATCTCCCTTGGCGCCGTTGACCCATATCTCTATGCCATGTGTGTGCCAACATGGGGAAGCGGTTCCAGCCTCCTCTATCTCCAGTTCACCGCCGCCGCCGCCATAGGCGTAGGTGCCATGGTCCTCATCGGAGAGTACCTGCCACACTTCCATCCCACTCGGGTAACGCGCGCAACTGCCGGTGCCGCCGTTGGGTCGAATCAATGACCGCGGGCCGAAAGTTATTTCGGCATAAAGGGCGTAGACCTTCACTTTACCGACAGGCGGCGGTTGATTCTCAAGCCATACCTCCAAGCAGCGTATGTCTGCGGAGGGCCAAAATGTCCCGGGCTCTGGAGTGAATGTGACTGACCTCCAACCCTTTTTGTTCGGCCCGACATCGGGAAAAGACTTTGTCGGCAACCAAGGAATACCACCAGGGACGCGGTTGAACCGGATGCTACCCATTATCCCGCCGCCGGAAGTGGGCCTGTAGTAGTAAGCCCACAACTTAATCTCCGAAATGAAGTCGCTCGGAGGGGACCACGATTCCATAGGGTACCACCCCGGGTTGTCCATAACGTAGGTGTCGACCCCGATTCCGCCCTGTCTGAGAGGCCTGAGCCACCTGTAACAGTAGACGTAGTTGCTGGTATCCGGGATACTCGGCTGAATGACGAAGCCGTCTACCAAAGCGTGACTGTGCCAGCCTGAGGGGTACCCCAGCCATTGACTCGAGAGGGTTGCAGCCGGCCACATATAATCAACATCCTCACAGTGGCTAACGGCGCTCAGGATGAACAACAGCGCCAATGCAACAACCACAACCAAGACACTCATTCTTTTCATGATCTATCTCCTTTGAGGTTAGATTTAGCGGCGCCTGGCTCCGCTTACTGCCTCCTCTAGGTACTGCTCGGCACTGCTCTTCTTGAGATTTGGTGGTCGTGCTTATTGTCTGTACTGCCTTAGACAGCAGTCTCGGCGCGAGTGTTCCCGCGGCAGGAGATTTTTCGTGAATGGAAAGACCGTGGGGAGAAGTCACGCCTCTTCGGCGGACTGTGGCGCGCAGAAGAAAATCAGAGGCAAGGAGGAGACGACGGGATTAGCGCGAGGGTTGCCTACCGACTGGAGTAGGTATTGCTAAATGAGTCTTCACAGCCCGAGGAACTGGATGGCGAGGCCGCAGAGACATATGGTTGCGCCGGCCAGGGCGTGGGTGAAGCGCTGGAGTTTGTTGAACTTGGCGAAACTCACTCCCGCTCTGGCCAGCATGACCGCGCCCAACATGGTGGAGATGGTGGTCATTCCAAATACACTCGTGACCAGCACAAGCCCAAGTAGGCTATTCTTCGCAGCCGGGTACATCAGGATGGGAATGAGGGGTTCACAGGGGCCGAAGACGAAGATTATGAAGAGCGCCCAGGGCGCGAGGTTCTGGGTGGTTTGGTGATCGTGGACATGGGCGTGCTCGGCGTGATGGTCGTGGGGGTGGTAGTGTGCTTCCCCGCCGATGTGGATGTGGCTGTGTTCGTGAGATTCTTTCCGGTAGGCGCGGCGCAATCCCCACACAAGATACACCAGCCCGAATGCGATGAGCAGCCAGGCGGCTATGTCGCCGCGGGTTGATTCCACGATCTCCAGTTTCTTGACTCCTATGCCCAGCAATACCCCTATCAGCCCCAGTATCACAGAACTGCCTATGTGCCCAAGGCCGCACAGGAATGTTATTACGGCTGTTTTCAGGGCCGACCATTTTCTCGCCCATGACAGCATGATGAAGGGCAGGTAATGGTCCGGGCCCAGCAAAGTGTGCAGGAAACCTATGGAAGCCGCGGTGATGACAAGGGCGCTTAGTTCTGCTGTCACGATTAACTCCGGCAAAGGGATCCAAGACTAAGTGGATTATCAGGTGGCGCACTTACTAGAGTACGAGATTTGCGCTGCCAAATCAAGGAGACAATGGCAGGTTTTGTACGACGATAAGGCTGCAGCTGGACTCTTCGAGCAACTTCCCTCAGGCCAAACGGCGGAGGAGGGGGGTCAGGATGACGGCGAGGAGGAATCTGACGACGATGAGCCAGAACCAGTGGCCGCCGATGGCGATGAAGAGGAGGGGGTCTTCCAACATGGAGTGACAGATGCCGAGGAAGATGCCGACTGTGCGAGCATCGGCAGGTTTCACCGCTCCCGCGCGGCCCAGTGCGATCAGCGCCCCCGCGCCATATACGATGCCGAAGATGAGCCCGATGAGCAGAGGTGCCAGCGCGCTCTCACCCAGGCCGAAACGATTCAGAAACAGTGAAAGTCTGTGGGCGGCGCGCGGCAAAACCTTTCTGGCTCTGGCAATTTCGGAGATGACGGTAATCGGCATAATGATAGCGAGTATGAGGCCCAGCAGTTTCACACATCCTAGGGCTGCTTTGGCCATGCATTCAGAGAACGGTAAGGTCTGAGGCGAGAAAGCGGCAGTGGATATGGGAGAGGCGGCGACCTGTTCCCGATAAAGCAGGGCATAAAGGACCCCGACCAGCACAGACAAGGCGAGGCGCATGAAGGTTATTCGCGCGGCGCGTGCCCCCATTTTCTGGAGGACGGCCCACTCCATGGGAAGGGCATGGCAGATGAGGAGCATTAATCCTATCTGGGTTACGGCGGAGGAGGATAATTCGAGCGCGTTCAATGCTCCCAGGGCAGCATAGATACTGGCGAACCATCCGGTCAACAGGACTATGGCGGCCTCACCCGGCAGCCCGAATATCTTCATTGTGGGGCGGAGCCAGTTTGCGAGGAT
>WVXJ01000004.1:5834-11270 GCA_011773575.1 Armatimonadota bacterium
AAAGCGGTGAGGCCGTGGCGAAGCCCGTGAAGGATGATTGTGCTGGTGGGCCCGGAGGGCGGCACACCTTTGGCAAAGGTGTCGCCTGCATCGAGTGGGAGACTTGAGTTGATGGATGAATTCTCGGTTTTTTCGGACAAGAAAGGGCCTCTCTGAAGTGTACAGCAGTCAAATAGGAGAGGGCTGGCGCCCCTGGCCCGATTCGAACGGGCAACCTTATCCTTAGGACGGATCTGCTCTGTCCGTTGAGCTACAGGGGCACCTTTAGTATAACCTGCACATATCGAAGGGTCAATTCCTTGCTCCAGCGGAGCAAGTCATGCTATAATTTTGCCACTCTCATGCCGAGTGTTCTCGGCATGATGAAAGGCACGGATATGAAAAGGCTGTTCGTGACAACGATAGGCGTTCTAGTCCTGCTCGGCGCAGGGCTGCCGGGACAATGTGCCTGGACGGGCTTTGGGGCGGATGCGGGACGTACCGGTTTTACCGCGGAGAGCCCTACTTTGCCGATGTCCACCTTGTGGAAATTCCACTATCCCGACCCGCAGAATGAGGCTACGGCCGCGGTGGAACAAGGCCGCGTCTACTTCACGGCAGACCGCTGGCTCTTTTGCCTGGACCAAGACAGTGGAGCCCGGCTCTGGGAATTCAGCGCCGGGAGTTTCATCCGTTCCTCCCCGGCTCTGGCAGGGGAACTCGTTGTCTTCGGAGATGATACTGGCGCGCTGCGGGCACTCGACAAATCCTCCGGTATCCCTCAGTGGGAAAGAAATCTTGGGGGGGCAATAATGGTCCCTCCCCTGCTCTATGGCGGCAAGATCTTCGTCGGCTCCGCGGCTAGACAGGTGGTCGCTCTCGACCCGTATACCGGAGAGACTATCTGGACCTTTGGGACCGCCGGGCCCGTGAACTTGCCCTTGGCTGGAGGAGGGGATATCGTCTTCGCGCTGGATGGGGATGGCTTCATCTACGGCTTGAGCGCTGCCAGCGGGCGGCTGCTGTGGAGAGGAAAGTCGGCCTCACCGCTATCCGCGGGGCCGGTCGTCGCCGACGATGTCCTCTGTCTCGTATCTGGTCCTTATCTGTATGGATTGACTCTGCGGGGCAGCAGTCTCTGGAAGGTGCGCTCGGACGCGGCTCTTGAGCACGCTCCTGCAGCGGCCGAAGGCAGCATCTACATGACCGGCAGCGACGGCCGGCTTTATCGCATGGCGGCGCGGAGTGGAGGCATCGTGTGGGTTTATGAGGAACCCGATATTCTTATCACAGCCTCCCCTGCGGTGGCGGGAAATGTGGTGCTGGCAGGAGGCTCTAGTGGGGCCGTGCTTGCAGTAGATAGAGATTCCGGCGAATTGCTGTGGAAGTGTCAGGGACGCAGTTTGACCACTCCCTCTAATCAACCGGGCTCTCAATCAGCCTTCTCCCAGCCGGTATTCGCTGATGGCAGCCTGTTGATGCTCTCCAATGACGGCAATCTCACTTGTTTCAGCGCGAACTCGCTGGATTTGACAGGCCCCAGTATCATGCCTTTCGGCCCTTCAAGCCGGCAAGTGGTTTCTGGTCAGTTGCCCATTGTCGTCCAAGCGCGCATCTTTGACGAAGGCAGCGGCCTGCTCCCCGATTCCATTGAGGTCTATCTTGATGGCGAAAAGGGCACCATGGAGCGGGACCCGCTCTCCGGGAACTACTTCTATATTCTCGCCGGAGAAGAGCCCGGACAGACGGTTCCAGACGGCGCTCACACGGTCACCTTGATTGCCAGTGACTATCGCGGAAACACCTCCACCGTGACCTGGAAGTTCACGACCGATGCGAGCATTGCTGTCGCGGAAAGACTCATCCCTGAAGGGCTGGCAAAGCAGTTTCAGGCCGGTAGAGCAGGCACCTCCAGAACGGCGGGCCAGGCCGGCCGGGGAGGCCGAGGTGCAGGAGCGAGCCGAGGCGGCCGGGGAGGTCGGACTGGCGGGATGAGCCGGGGCGGCCGGGGAGGCGCAACAGGCGGGCGCGGCCGAGGCTTTGGAGGTGGAGGACGAGGCGGAGGAGTGCGCGGGCGAGGCCGTTGAGGATAGATGGGCGGCGACGGCTCTTGACTGCGAAGACTGAGATTTCTATTACTACTAATCCTGCGGTTTGGAGAAAGAAATGGGATTACTCCTGTTGCTGGTGCTAGGAATCCTCGCGGGAGGCTATCTGGTCCTGTTCTCCTACGGTAATCCGCAGGAAGTGAGCCTGAATCTGCTTGGCAACTGGTATCTGCATGATGTGGCGGTATGGCAGTTGGTCGTGGTATGCCTTGCTGTGGGGTTGGTAGCGGCGTGTCTGCTGCTTCTTCCCGCGCAGTGGAGAGCATGGGGGAAAGCGAGAGCGTATCGGCGTGAACTCCTTCAAATCAAGAAGTTGTTGGAGGAGGAGCGCGGTCAACCTGATGCAGCGGAGCCGGTGGTTTCCGATGCCGAGGTTTCGGCCGAAGAGCCTCTCGCGGAAGACGAGTAAATTCAATAGAGGCGGCCTAGTTCTCGGCCAACCGCTCCTTCGCAGTCCTACAGTCTGCCCCTCGAAATTCCAATTTTCTGAATCGGAGGCGAGAGCATGAAAGGAAAGATGTCTGCCGGAGAGATAGCGGAAGCACTATACCATTTCCCGAATGTGGAGCATCTTTCTGATGCCCAGGCGAAGGCGCGCGCCATTCCCTTTGGCTGTAAGACGGAATTTGGAAATATTAACTTCGAATCTGCGGTGCGAAACCGTTCCGCCGGACTTACGGTCTATGTTGGCAGTGACGCTGTGAAGCAGAAGAAGCTCAACCCGCGCCAAAGCGAGATCCTCAAGGAGGTGCCCGATACTCTCCGCAAAGTGCAGCGCTACCTCGACCGCGCTCCACTTGTCTGCGTAGAGAGGACTATGGGGGATAATCCCGATTTCTCTCCGCACTGCACCCTGTATGTCTCCACTTATCGCAAAGACTGCGCCCGGCTCTCCTACATGTGGGGGGAGACTCTTCTGCCCTACCGCCCCACCGCCGCCGGACCCGACCTTCGACTGATATACGTTCCGGAGTGGCCCGAGGCGAAGCGCCAGATACTGGTCTTTCCCGAAGAGGGAGTGACCTTTGTCCTGGGCTCTGACTATATGGGAGAGGCGAAAAAAGGCTTCCTGAGAATGGCGATGTGGTATGCCAAACAGGAAGGTATGTTGGGGGTTCACGCGGGAGCGAAGATCATACAGGCCCGCAATCCAAAGGGTAAGTTGCGCACTTATAGCATGCTGCTCTTCGGCCTTTCAGCCACAGGTAAGACCACACACTCCTGTCATACGCACGGCCTCGATCATGAGGGCGAAGAGATGATGGTGGTACAGGATGATGTCTGCTTCTTGCGGAAAAATGGTTCCGCCCTCGGCACGGAGCGGGGATTCTACTTGAAGACCGAAGGCCTCGATCCACACACCCAGCCGCTGCTCTACCGCGGCGCCACACAGCCGGACACTATCTTCGAGAATGTAATGGTTGACTGGGAAGGACGAGTGGACTTCCAGGACGAGACCATCACCAGCAACGGCCGGGGCGTGGTGCAGATGGCGGACCTGGCTCCCCACGCGTGTGATTCCATCAATCTTCCATCACTGGATGAACTGGACGCGCTGCTGCTGGTCTTCATCACCCGCCGCAACACGGTTATGCCGATGATCTCCAAACTCAATGCGGAACAGGCTGCGCTCGCTTTCATGTTGGGTGAATCGGTGGAGAGTTCCGCCGGAGACCCTACGAAGGCGGGGCAGTCGGTAAGGGTTGTGGGGACCAATCCCTTTATCGTAGGCGACGACGCGGAAGAGGGAAACTGGATATATGAGTTCATAAAGAGCCACGGGGAGAAGGTCCAAGCCTATATTGTGAACACTGGTGGCGTGGGAGAAATCCGTGAGCGCCAGCCCGACGGCACCACCCATGTGAAGCGGGAGGTCAACCGCATTCAGATTCCGGAGACCTCGGCGGTCTTCCGCGCCATCGTGAGGGATCAGATTGAGTGGATGGAGGAGCCTTTCTTTGGCACCCAAGTGCCGCGCCAAATAGAAGGGGCGGATATGCAGCGCTTCGACCCCGGTGAGTACTACTCTCGCGAGGAACTCGACGAATATGTCAATGCATTGAAGCGAGAGCGAAGAGAATATTTGGAGAAGTTCTCAGACCTGGATCCTAATATCGTTGCCGCTTGCAAGACCTGATCATCTCTCCACCTGAGACGAACTGCGAATGGGGAATGTCGAATCCAGTGACATCCCGGCCTGGCTAGCCCTCAGCCGCGCGGAACTTCCTCCGCGGCTGGCAGTCGAATTGCTGGAACACTTCCACGGCCCCACGGGAATCTTCTCCGCCTCTCCGGTGGAAATCGCCTCTGCCACTCACCTCTCTCCTACCATGCTCAGCCGCCTTCTCTCTCAGCGGCCTGATGACATCGGGGTTCGCGACCAGGCCGCTCTCCAGGCGGCGGGGATATCTATCATTACCATCCAGGATTTCGATTATCCCCCGCTCCTGCGACAGATTCCGGACCCCCCGCCACTGCTATATGTGCGAGGCCGGCTGCAGGAGGAGGACAATCGCGCCGTGGCCGTTGTGGGCTCCCGCCGCTGCTCGCCATATGGGCGGCTGGTAGCACACAGTCTTGCGCGCGAACTCGCTTTGCGAGGCATAACCGTTGTCAGCGGCCTGGCGGTGGGAATTGATGGGGCCGCCCACCAAGGAGCAATCGAAGCTGGCGGTCGAACTATCGGGGTTATGGCCTGCGGTCTGGATGTTCCCTATCCCCGCCAACACGATGAATTGAAGGAACAGATAATCAAACAGGGAGCCGTCATCAGCGAAGTTCCATTGGGTACCTCCCCTACGCCGCCCCGTTTCCCTGTGCGCAACCGCATTATCTCCGGGCTCTCATTGGGGACGGTGGTGGTGGAGGCGCCGGAGAGGAGCGGCGCGCTCATCACCGCCCGCCTCGCCGCGGAACAGGGCCGGGAGGTCTTCGCCGTGCCGGGAAATGTAAACAGTTTTCACGCCCGCGGCTGCCACCAACTCATCCGTGATGGGGCCAACCTGGCGGAAAAGGTCGAGGATATCTTGCAGGAACTCCACCTGCCTCTTGTCGCCTCTCCGGATTCCGAGATTGGGCGGGATACTGCAGGGCGGCCGGCAGTCACAAGTGTAAGCCTGTCAAGTGACGCAGGACCCGCTCAACAAGCCGCCTCCGCCGAACAAGCCCAACCATCTCCCCATCCCACCGGCTTTCCCCCTGAAGAGAACCGCCTCCTCGCCTGCCTTTCCCTGCAACAGAAATACGTGGATCAGATAATCCGGGAAACCAGCCTCCCCTCCTCCCAGGTAAGCGCGGGATTGATGATGCTGGAGTTGAAGGGGCTGGTAAAGCGGCTGCCGGGCAACCT
>WVXJ01000004.1:11372-11617 GCA_011773575.1 Armatimonadota bacterium
CGGTTGGCGGAAGGATACAATTCCTGGGTTGGGTGCGCTTTGCGCACAGGGTGTTATAGGCCCACGTAGCTCAGTTGGCAGAGCGTATCCTTGGTAAGGATAAGGTCCCCGGTTCAATCCCGGGCGTGGGCTTTTTCTATCTCTGGAGGAGAAACTATGGGCAAGGCAAAGTTTGAGCGGACAAAGCCGCATGTAAATGTGGGGACGATCGGCCATGTGGATCATGGCAAGACCACCCTCACCTC
>WVXJ01000146.1:0-560 GCA_011773575.1 Armatimonadota bacterium
CAATACCCCCTCAGGTGCCGGTGGGCGGTATCCCAACGAGCTATGAGGCCTGAAAATGTTGTACTCTTGCCGCCATCCTTCAATGATCACCTGGGCCTCTCTAAGGGTATAGAAAATCTCCCGGTTGAGCACCTCATCCCTCAGCTTTCCATTGAAGGATTCGTTGTATCCATTCTCCCAGGGGCTACCTGGCTCGATGAACAGGGTCTTGACTCCGATCCGCCCAAGCCAGCTCCTGACAGCCTTAGCAGTAAATTCGGGCCCATTGTCTGAGCGGATGTGCTCCGGAGGCCCATGTTTGATAAAAAGATCCGTGAGACAGTGAACTACCTCATCGGAGTTGATCTTCCGGGCCACTACGATCCCCAGAGACTCCCGGCTGTACTCGTCGATGACTGTTAGAATCTTGATTGCCCGTCCGTCCTGTGTCCGATCCGCCACAAAATCATAGGACCAGACATGGTGGCGATGCGTAGGCCTGAGGCGGACACAAGAGCTATCACTGAGCCACAGCCGTCCCCGTTTGGGCTGTTTTCGAGGAACCTTTAGCCCCTCCTGAC
>WVXJ01000146.1:668-1004 GCA_011773575.1 Armatimonadota bacterium
AGGGCCTCCTTCAAAATCAGTTTATCCAACGTCAGCTCGGCCACAGCCTTCTTCAGACGACCATTCTCTCGCTCTAGATTCTTAAGACGCCTGGCCTGGGAAACCTTCATCCCACCGTAATCCTTGCGCCAACGGTAGTAGGTCTGCTCCGTGATCCCAAGGCTGCGACAGATCCCTTTAACCTTCTCTCCCTGAGAAAGCCTCACTTCAGCCTCTCTCAGCATGCCGATGATCTGTTCCGGGGTGAATCGCTTGCGTACCATCCCAACCTCCTTCCTCTGTCCAGATTCCAAAATACTAACTTAAAACCTGGACTCGTTTAAGGGGGTCAGGTCA
>WVXJ01000099.1:0-9901 GCA_011773575.1 Armatimonadota bacterium
GCCATCCTTGCCCATCTGCGCACTCTCGACCCGGACAGGGTGCGCCGGGTGATGGAGCAAAACAAGGAAGTGCAGTGGTTCGAGGATATCAGCCGGGAGTGCTGTATCTTCCTGCACACTACCACATTGGACTGCCTTATCTATCCTGCCAGGCCCTTGATTTGCCGGCTGTTTGGCCGGGTGGAGTGGCTGCCCTGTCCCGTCGGAAAAGAGGTGCCGCAGCTCAAGGGCGGCCTGGATATTATCCGCGATTACAGCCGTGAAACCCGGCGCACTTTCCCCGAATGGCAGGTGGAAACCGGCCTCTTCGATCTACGCTCCCTGCTGGAAAAATCAATCTGAACTAATAAGACAATCGAGAGCTTTCTGGGGGACGAGCCAGCGGTTCGTCCCCCAGACCCCCTCGCCCGCGTTTAGGAGTTTCTGAAGTAGACTGATGCGCGAACCAGAATTGAGTACCCTGGGTAAGAGGCGAAGGAAGGGTGCGCAGGAAGAAGATATGGAAGCCGGAGAACGGGTGCGGCCTACCCTGGCGTATACGTCAGTACCGAGAAGACCGGGAGGGGAGTCTGAGGGGGAAACCGGAGGCTTCCCCCTCAGAGAATCTTCGCTTGCGGTTTGAAATGAATTTCAGCCGCTTCTTCGTGCACGCAGGCGGAGGTGGTGGAGCAGCCGGGCGAACCGTTCCGGCGGCTCGGAGGTAAACTCCAGCGGCTTCTCATTGATTGGGTGTTTGAAGGCCAAGCGGTGGGCATGGAGGGCTTGGCCGGGCAAGGCGTCTATGAGTTCAAGAGATTCGGCATCCAGCAGCCTTGCCTCAGAGCGGGCGAGCCTGCGCCCATAGGTGGGATCCCCGACCACCGGATGTCCAGCGTAGGACAGATGCACCCTGACCTGGTGAGTGCGGCCTGTTGCCAGGGTCGCCTGAATCAGCGAAATCTCGCCGAACCTCTCCAATACTTCGATCTCCGTATGTGCATGGCGCGCGGTCTTACCCGGTGTGGTGACCACCGCCATTTGTTTACGATCTGAAGGCTTTCGGCCGATAGGGGCTTCGATGGCAAATCGGGACTGGCGCGGCTGTCCCCAAATCAGAGCCAGATAATTGCGCTCGATCTGTCGCGCCTCAACCATTCTGGTCAGCGCGAAATGGGCGTCGTCGTCTTTGGCCACCACCATCAAACCGGAAGTATCTTTATCCAGCCGGTGGACAATACCCGGGCGTGAGGGGCCGCCTATGCTGGACAGCCGGCCGCTGTGCGCCAGCAGGGCATTTACCAGGGTGCCGCTTTTGCGCCCTGCGCCGGGATGAACCACCAGCCCGGGCGGTTTGTTTACCACTATGATGTAGTCATCTTCGTGAACAATGTCGAGGGGGATTTGCTCCGGGGCGAGGGTGGTCGGCTCCGGTGGTGGCATTTCAATCGAGATTTGCTCACCGCTTTTCAGGTGATGAGCGGGGCTTCTTGTTTCTCCATCAACCAGGATGTGGCCTGAACGGAGGAGGCGCTGAATCTGGCTGCGGGAAATGTCGGGCAATCTCCCGCTCAGGAAGACATCCAGCCTCTCACCCGCGGCATCTTCAGGAACGATAAGTTCGCGCGCCACAATAGATTCTACCTCAGAGAGCGGAGAGAATGCCGACAGTCACGGTTTGGGCCGGAGACAATAAACCAATAAGAGTGATATTACGAATAGGGCCGCGCTTGCGACCTGCGCTTGTGTCAGAGAATCGAAGGCGATCTCCGCGCTGTGGCCCGACCGAAGTATCTCCACCATGAAGCGCATTACAGAGTAAAGCGCGAGATAGATGAAAAAGAGCTGCCCCCGGCCGCGGACCCTTCCTTTTATCAGCAGAAGAAGCCCGAAGATGGCCCAGGAGCCCAGTGCAGAATAGAGTTGTGTGGGATGGCTGGGAGGTGTCCACGCTGTAGCCGTCGGGTCAACTGCGAAACTGACCGCCCAGGGCAAGTCGGTGGGCGCGCCGTAGCAGCAGCCGTTCAAGAAACAGCCGATGCGGCCGAATCCGTAAGCCAGTGCAGCGGCCGGAGCGCAGATATCCGCGAGAGTGAGCCAGGAGAGTTTCGCTTTGCTGGCATAGAAAAGCCCTCCCAACATCGCCCCTGCCAGCCCGCCGTGGAAAGAGAGCCCCTGGATGGCGAATTTACCCTGTGCGAGAAAGAGGCTGGAAAGCGGTTCTGCGCGATAGTATTCGAGGTTGAGAAGAATGAAGACGACGCGGGCAAA
Source organism: Armatimonadota bacterium (assembly GCA_011773575.1). Taxonomy (GTDB): domain Bacteria; phylum Armatimonadota; class Hebobacteria; order Hebobacterales; family WVXJ01; genus WVXJ01. The sequence goes on from WVXJ01000099.1 coordinate 2,248, forward strand.
CACCAGCCCGAAGATCAACAGCCAGAGGGAGAGATCAACGATCTTAACCGGCTCTATCCCGCGTCTGACGGCTTCTCGGCGCGCCCATAGAAGAGCCGCCACGAAACCTATCATGAGCATCGCGCCATAGGAGTGAATCGATATTGGGCCCAGGCGGAAAAGGGTAGGATGCATGTTTGTCAGTTTCGAGTTGTCAGTTGAGAGCTTACCCTGAACGCAGTCTAGGTGATGAGATTGAGGCCCTTTCCCTCAACTCACAACTCTGAACTCTCAACCTGATTGTCTCCAAGTGACTTCCTGGCGACTGCAAGATGCAGCGCCAGTAATATCGCGGCTGCGGTAAGGGCGATATCCGCCACATTAAACACCGGCCAGACGCTCAAGTCAATGTAGTCTATCACCGCTCCCAGCCGCAGCCTGTCAATCAGATTGCTCACCGCTCCCCCGAGGCCCAGGCCGATGGCGGCAACCACAAAGGCGGGGGAGGAGCGAGAGCGGCGCAGAACAAGGTACATCAGTATTAAGAAGAGGAAGACACCGAGCAGGACGAGATAGAGAACTCCTCTGACTTGGAGCCCGAAGGCCATTCCGGGATTGTAGGTGAGATTGAGGCGAAGGACTTGCCCGATGAGATTCACGGGTTCGCCCGGGGAAAGAAAATGCAGTGCCGTCAGTTTGGAGCACTGATCGGCGAGGATTGTCAGCAAACCTACCAGAAGCGCTGTCGAAAGCCGGCTCCTCGCTGACTTCGTGCAGCGCATCTCATCTCGCTTCCACTCTTCCCTGGCACTCAATGCAGAGAGTGGCAAAGGGGATGGCATTCAGCCGCGCGCGCTTAATCGGTCGCCTGCAGATATCACAGACACCGTAGGTTCCTTTGTCAATCTTGGTCAGAGCATTCTGCACTTTCGCCAACAGAGCAGAGATGTTCTCTCCGATGGCGATGTCTTTCTCCCGTTCGAAGGTCTCTGAGGCGACATCGGCGGGATGATCGTCATAGCCCGAAAGTTCGCCGGCGGCCTCTATCTCAAGGGCGCGCGCGGCACGCTCTTCGACCTCCTGCAATTCTACCTTCAGGCGGTCTCGCTCCAGGCCGAGCAAAATGCGGAATTTCTCCAGCTCTTTCTTCTTAAAGGGTGTCTTTGCCGGCCTTCTGGCGCGGGGGCGAGCGGCCGTCCGTGTTGACTGAGAAGGCCTCTTCTTGGTTGCTGTGGCCCGTGCCGTTCTAGTTGTTTTCCTTGTTTGTCTCATTTGATTCTATATACCCTTCGGGCGGGCACATCTGTGTCGCAATTCCGCCAACTGCCATTAAGTTCCATATCTTGGCTTGATTGCCTCATCAGTCAGTGAGATTTTTCTCAATCACCTCCAGGCAGCGGTGGCAGAGTGTCGGGTGGGCGTCATTTTTGCCCACGCTGGGCAGCCTCAGCCAACAGCGGGCGCACTTCTCGCCCTTGACGCGCGCTACCTGCACTCCGCCAGCCCCGTTTTCCTCAATGGAGACTTGAGATACGACGAAAAAGGCGGCTAATCCTTCTTCTCCCAGCGATTTCAGCAGTTCCTGCTCCTCGGGCGTGGGTTTCAATACCACTTTGGCTTCCAGGGGCTGCCCAATCAGCCCTTCAGTCTTCGCCTTTTCCAGGGCCCGGCCGACTTGCTCTCGAATCTCCAAAAGGCTGTCCCATTTCTTCCCCAACTCCTCATCGGCCCAGCAGGAGAGGTTCGGCCATTCCGCCAGTTGCACGCTCTCGGGGAGAGATTCTTTGTTCGCCAGTTGTTCCCAGGCCTCTTCACAGGTATGGCTCAGAATGGGGGCCGCCAGCCGCACCAACGCATGAGCGAGATGATAAAGCGCGGTTTGAGCGGAGCGGCGCATGGGGTTATCCGCGGCGAAGGTATAAAGACAATCCTTGCGTGAATCCAGGTATATCTGGCTGAGGTCGACCGCGCAGAAGCCGTGCAGTGCATAGTAGACGCGGTGGAACTCAAACCCTTCGTAAGCGCTATTCACACGACCCCCCACCTCTGAAAGCCGGTGGAGAATCCAGCGGTCTATCTCCTCCATTTTCTCCAGAGGGACGATATCCTTTGCAGGGTCGAAATCGTGCAGGTTGGCGAGCAGGAATCTCAAGGTATTGCGGAGACGGCGATAACCCTCCTCAACCTGTGAGAAGATGTTTTCCGACATCGGCATATCGGACTTGAAATCAACATAGGAAACCCAGAGCCGCAGCAAATCTGCCCCATGGCGCTGACAGATATCCTCCGGGCTGATGATATTGCCAAGCGATTTGGACATCTTCCCCCCGGTTTCATCCAGGAAGAATCCGTGGCAGAGGACTGTCCGATAGGGCTTCTCATCCCGCCCCCCCAGGCTGTTCCACAGAGACATCTGAAACCAGCCCCGGTACTGGTCTGTGCCTTCGAGATAGAGGTCGGCGGGCCAGCACAACTCTTTCCTCGTCTCCAACACCGCGGCATGGCTTGAGCCTGATTCGAACCATACATCGAAGATATCCTGCTCTTTGGCGAATTCAGTGCATCCACACTTCTCACAAGTAGTGCCCGAAGGAAGCAGGCCTGCTGCGTCTCGTTCGAACCATACATTAGACCCGTGTTCGGCGACTAAGTCGCGGACATGAGTCACAATATCGGCGCGCAGAAGTTCTGCTTCACATCCTTCGCAGTAAAAGGTGGGAATCGGAATTCCCCAAGTGCGCTGGCGGGAGATACACCAATCCGGACGAGTCTCCGTCAGGCTTCGAAGCCGCTCCTCACCCCAGCGCGGCACCCAGGTGGTTTGCTCCACCGCATTCAGTGCCTCCTTGCCCAGTTTTCCCACAGCAATGAACCACTGCTTCGTGGCGCGGAAGATTACCGGCCCCTTGCATCTCCAGCAGTGAGGATAGGAATGCTCGACATCAGCCGCGGCCAAAAGGGCCTTCCTTTCGCGCAGCTCCTCAAGAATCTTGGAGTCCGCATCAGAACAGAACATACCCTCAAATTTGCCGCCCTCGGGCCCAAAAATACCCCGGCTGTCAAGCGGCTGGACTGTCGGCAGGTCATATTTCCGGCCTGTCTCGAAGTCCTCCAGGCCGTGACCGGGGGCGGTATGAACACAGCCGGTGCCCTGTTCCAGAGTCACATATTCCGCCAATACAAGGGGCACTTCCCGCTCCAAGAAGGGATGGCGGCAGAGCCCTCTCTCCAGTTTGGTGCCCGGCGCCGAAGCCACAATCTCCGCATCCTTGAGGTTCAAATCCTGCGCGGTCTGTTTGAGCAACTCCTTGGCGAGAATGAATTGCTCCTCTCCCGCCTTCACCAGGACATACTCGAACTGAGGGTGGAGCGCCACCGCCACATTTGCCGGCAGTGTCCAGGGTGTGGTGGTCCAGATCATTACACTTGTGGGCAGAGCCTCCGCCTCAGGGAAAACCCCCTCCGGCAAACTCAGCAGCGGAAAACGGACATATATGGAGGGTGAAGTATGAGGGGCATACTCTATCTCCGCCTCGGCGAGCGCGGTCTCACACGAGGGGCACCAGTGGACCGGCTTCAGCCCCCGATACACAAGGCCTTTTTCGACCATCTTTGCGAAGATATCCAGCACCACGGCTTCATAGGTCGGATCCATGGTGAGATAGGGATGTTCCCAGTTCCCCCGCACCCCAAGCCGAAGGAATTGCTCTCTCTGCACATCAACAAAATGGGAGGCGGTTTCCGCGCACTTGCGTCTCAGTTCCATCGCCGGAATCTGATGGCGGTCGAGATTGAAGGTCTTGATAGCGAGCATTTCTGTGGGTAGGCCGTGATTATCCCATCCCGGCACAAAAGGCACGTCAAAGCCCTGCATGGTCTTGTGCTTGACCACAATATCCTTCAGGATCTTGTTGAGCGCATGGCCCAGATGAATGTCTCCATTGGAGAAAGGCGGGCCATCGTGAAGGATGTACTTCGGTTTGCCGGCCTGTCTCTCCGACACCAACCGATAGATGTCAATATCCTTCCAGAAGCCCTGGATGCCAGGCTCCAGTTTCGGCAGGTTGGCCTTCATCGGAAAATCAGTCTTCGGCAGATTCAGTGTCTTACGGTAATCCATTTCCCCTCTCTGATAGCACAATCAATTGCAGACGGCAGCGGTGGGCTAGGCCTGGCCGCCCCTAGAATCTGTCGCGGTAGATTCCAAGGAAATCCGCCAGGGCTTCTTGCCAGAAGCGCAGATTGTCACGCCCTTGCATCTCCAGAGCGAGATGGCGCAGGCGTGAGTCTTTGGGCCGTCTGGTGGGCGAATCCCATTCCGCTGCGGCGATGGGAACCACCTGGGCGGAAAGCCCGGCCTGACGGAGAATCTCCTGGGCGAATTGCGCCCAGGAACACGCCCCCGAGTTGGTTATGTGATAAATCCCGAAAAGAGGGCTCTCCAGCAGGCCGGCGACGGCTTCCGCCAGATCCACCGTGAAGGTGGGGCATCCCATCTGGTCGGCTACTACTTTCACCGTGTCTTCTTCTTTCGCCCGGTGGAGTACGGTGCGTACGAAGTTTTTTCCATGCACCCCGAAGAGCCAGGCAGAGCGAATGATGAGATATCTAGACAGCAAGGCCCTGATTACTTCTTCACCGGCGAGTTTGCTGCGTCCATAAACACTAATCGGATTGGTCTTGTCAAACTCATCATAGGGTTCGCCCTTCTCCCCGTCAAAAACGAAATCAGTGCTGATATAGGTGAGAGCGGCGTCGATTTTCTGGCAGGCGGAAGCCACGTTCCAGGTTCCAAATGAATTGACGCGAAAAGCCTGTGCCGGGTCTCGTTCGCAGCCATCCACATGGGTATAGGCGGCGCAGTGAATGACCATCTCCGGCCTTGTGGCCTCCAGTCTGGCAAACACGGAGGCGGTCTCGGTGACATCCAGTTCAGGCAAATCGAGGGGAATGACCTCATGCTGTTTGCCAAGGCGCGCGCATAGATCAGTCCCCAGCATTCCCTTTGCACCGGTTACGAGGACCTTCATCCGCTCTGCCCCAGCCTTCCCCGATATTTCCCTCGAATCCAGTCCCAGCGCAGTTTCAAGATATCACGCACCATTCGCGCGGCATCACTTAAGGCATCTACGCGAGTTCCCTTGGATTGGTGCCAACGCACAGGCACCTCTGCAATGCGCCAGCCCATGCGGCGGGCAAGAAAGAGAAGCTCAACATCAAAAGCAAAACCGTCAATGCGGCCGGCTCCGAAGAGAAGCCGCGCCTTCTCCCGGCTGAAGGCCTTGAAACCACACTGGCTGTCTTTTATGCCCGGCAGTGCCAGAACCTGCACTACCCAGTTGAAAAGTGTGCTCATTACCCTGCGCACGGGGGTTCTATCTACTTCGCTTTCCGGCAACCGCCGGGAGGCGATGGCAATATCATATCCTTTTGCCAGCGCATCTCGCAACTTCTCCTCCTCTTCGATCGGACAGGACAAATCCGCATCACTGAACACAACAATATCGCCCTGCGCGGCAAGCATTCCTTTCCTTATGGCGGCACCCTTCCCCGGGCGCATCTCTCTCAGCAACTTCAGCCGCGGGTTCCCGGAGACTTGCTCTTCAACCATACGGTCAGTACCATCCTGAGAGCCGTTATCCACCACTATCAATTCCCACTCCATGTTCTGGCGGGCGAGATGGCTGAGCACCTTTTCCAGAGTGGCGGGCAGCCGTTCCGCTTCGTTTTTTGTCGGTATTATTACTGAGATCTGCAAGGCTTTCTTCCTGGCCGATACATTCTACCTTCTGGCATCTATCTCACCAAGCCCTGTGAGCAAACGGTTTCGACAGCCAGCCGCGCCCATAGTGTCATGTGAGCATAGCACGATAGCCGGTTTCAAGGCTATCTTTCCATTTTCGCTTCATAAAACATGAAGGGGGGGGCTGTATAGTTGCCGAAGAAATGGGGTATCTGATAAAGTAATGGTGGTTGAGCCTCCAGCCATGTAGAGCAGTTCTTCTCAGATGGGAGAGGCAGATGAGAGTATTTCTGGTAAGTATGGCGCTGTTGCTGAGCCTTGCCGGGCTGGCCGGCGCCGCGCCCGAACTGATGATCTACAATGGTGACACGCTGATCGACCGCGGTGGTATCTCCATGGGCGAATGGGGCAGCGGTCATGTGGTGGAATCCTATGATGTCCACTATATCGGTCCGAAGGTGTTGAGAGTCCTGTCTCAGGGTTATTACCAGGGCGGTGTGCTCACCCTGGAGAATCCCGCATCGTTTCAGGCATTTGTCTCCGATCCCAATGCTTATTTTGAATTCCTGGTGAAGCCCGGCGTGGTTCCGCGGCCCAGCTCAGCCACCGCCTCACGCGGCGGAGGGGGGACAGCCGCGCAACAGACGACAGGCCGGGTGGCGTTCTTGTTGCGGTCGTTCCGAGTTATTCTTGTGACTGACAAGGGACAGATGATAGTGGACGGATGGCCTCTCAGGCGCAGTACGCTCATTGGCGGCAACTGGAGGCGACTGTCCATTCCCCTTTCTGCTTTCAAATCGGCTTCGTCTGAGCCCGCAACCCTCTTGACAGGCTTACGGTTCTTTGCGAATCGGGCGGATATCTTCTATATAGGTCAAATCAGATTCGTGATAGACAATTCTCCCATCCGCGTGAAGGTGACAGCCAAACCCGACCGAGTGGATTTGGGCGAGAAAGTGACATTGGAGGCAGAAGTCGACGGTGGTAATGCCTACACATCGGTCTCCTGGGATTTCTATGAAGCCGACGGCATTCAGGTTGACGCACAAGGCCCCAAAGTGGAATGGATCTACCATATCCCGGGGGAGCATGTTGTGACCTGCACGGTCTCCGATGTCCTTGGCACCAAAGAAACCGTCACCGCAACAACGAAGGTGACCGCCGTGGCTGGCGGAGGGTCCTGAACCGGTCTCACCTGATGCCCCTCTCCCGTTTTCTCTCCTGCAAATCAGCGTGATTGAAGTCCAACACGTGTGTGGCTCGCACAACTCCTCACAGCAATGTGCCAAGATCACACAAATCTGGCGTCTGCTTGTCACATCTGACGGCTAATACTTCTGCTAGAATATCTCTCCGAGGTGTAGGGACGATGCTCAATCAAGACAAATCAGTGCGTTGAAAACGACTAACAGGAGGTAATCAGCATGGGTACCAAGGGAAAAGAGATTGTCGGCGTGGATGTGGGAAATCTCATTGAGATGCTGAATAAGGCGTTGGCCGATGAGTGGCTTGCGTACTATCAATATTGGATCGGCGCAAAGGTGATTAGAGGCCCCATACGGGGAGAAGCGGTTACCGAGTTGGAGCAGCACGCGCTCGATGAATTGAGGCATGCGGGAATGCTGGTGGTCCGGATTATACAGTTGGGGGGCACGCCCATACTCAAGCCGGAGGACTGGTACAAGCTGACCAACTGTGGGTATGACGCCCCGGTAGATCCCGCCGTCAAGCGCGTATTGGAGCAGAACGTAAAAGGAGAACAATGCGCAATCGGTGTCTATCGGGCAATGATAGACGCGGTCAAGGACAAGGATGATGTCACCTACAACATGGCCCTCGAGATTCTGTCAAACGAGGTGGAGCACGAAGAGGACCTTCAGGCCCTGTTGGAAGATATAGCCCTAATAAAGTAGGGGAAGACAACAGGCAATG
>WVXJ01000099.1:9994-14895 GCA_011773575.1 Armatimonadota bacterium
CTGTATTCCCCGCAGCCTGCGAATCTTGAACAAATGAGCCTCTTCAATAAGGCTGTTTACACATATCCGTTAAACTGCTACAATAAGGCAGATACCAGAGGATACGGCTGATGAGTCTTATAAGAGAACAGAAACAGACAATAATGGCAGAGAACCGGATTCACGAGCAAGATACCGGGTCACCTGAGGTGCAGGTGGCACTCCTCACCGCGCGCATAAACCAGTTACAGGAGCATTTGCGCGACCACAAGAAAGATTTTCATTCCCGCCGCGGCATGCTGGTCATGATCGGCCGGCGTCAGCGGCTGTTGGATTATTTGAGCGTAGTGAATATCAACCGCTACCGAGAACTTGTACGCAAGCTCGGGTTGCGGGATAAGTCTGCCCGTCACTAGGAAGCCGAAAGACGAAAGGTGGGAGGCGGGAAGTGGCAGCCCCCGGCGATGGTCGGGGATTACCACCTCCTGCTCCCCACTTCTCCTTGTGGCGGGCCAAAGAATATTGGCCGTACGGCCGCAGGAGATAACATGGCAACAGAAACTACTGAACACCTCGCCCGTCCCATAGCACTGGAGTCGGGCACCCTCGCAAAACAGGCCCATGGCGCCGTTTGCGTTCGTCTGGGAAACACCATAGTACTGGCTACAGCGGTAGCCGCTCAACCCAGGGAGGGAATAGACTTCTTCCCTCTGACGGTGGACTTTGAGGCGAAGATGTACGCCGCGGGTAAGATCCCCGGCACTCGTTATATTCGTCGTGAAGGCAGGCCTGCGGAGTCGGCGGTCCTTGCTGGTCGCCGCATTGACCGCTGCATCAGGCCTCTTTTTCCGAAAGGATACCGGAATGAAGTCCAGGTGATTGTGACCCCTCTTTCCGCGGATCCGGAAAACCCTCTGGATGTGCCTGGAATCATCGGCGCCTCTGCCGCGTTAGTTGTATCCCAGGTTCCATTTGGAGGGCCCATTGGCGCGGTGCGAGTGGCGAAGATCGCGGACCGCCTTATCATCAATCCCACCTACCAGGAACTGGATGAAAGCGACCTCGACCTGGTGGTGGCCGGGGATAAGAACGGGATCCTCATGTTGGAAGGCACCGCTGACCAAGTCCCCGAAGAGACGATACTCGCCGCGGTGGATGCGGCCAAATCCGCGCTGGATGAGATCATTGCCGCCCAGGAGCGGCTGGCTGTACAGGTAGGAAAAGAGAAACAGCCTTTCCCAGCACCTGAGATTCCCACTGAAATCATCGCTGCTGTCAAATCCTTCGCGGCGGAACTGGAAGAGGCTCTGATTCATCCGGACAAACAAGCGAGAGAAGAGGCGCTGGAGGCAAAACTCGCCGAAATGACCGAGAGACTCTCCGAGCAGTTCCCGGATAAAGAAGCGGATGTGAAAGCCGCGCTGGAGGATCTACTGAGCAGCGAGTTCCGCCGCCTGATCTTCGAAAAGGGCGTCAGGCCTGACGGCCGCGGCCTGGAGGAGATAAGGACACTTGCAAGTGAAGTGGGCCTGTTGCCCAGGGCACACGGTTCCGCTCTCTTCTCCCGGGGCCAGACACAGGTGCTTTCCACCGTCACTNNAAGCGTTATATGCATCACTATAACTTCCCGCCCTATTCAGTAGGAGAGGTACGGATGATGCGGGGGCCTTCTCGCCGGGATATCGGGCACGGCTCACTGGCAGAGCGCGCGCTTTTGGCTGTGCTCCCCGAAGAAGAAGAATTCCCTTACACCATTCGCGTCGTCTCTGATGTGCTGGAATCGAACGGTTCGTCTTCCATGGCAAGTGTATGCGGCTCCTCTTTGGCATTGATGGATGCGGGAGTGCCGATTCCCAGCGCAGTCGCAGGGATATCTATCGGCCTGGTAATGAAGGATGATGATTATCGCCTTCTCACCGATATCCAGGGCATTGAAGATCACGATGGGGATATGGACTTCAAGATCGCCGGCACTCGTGAGGGTATCACTGCCATACAACTGGACATAAAGAGCAAGGGGCTTTCTCGGGATATTCTAAGCGGTGCTGTGGGCCAAGCGCGGCGAGCACGGTTGAAGATACTCGATAGGATGGATGTCTGTATTCCATCGGCCAGAGAGGAAATGGCCGCCCATGCCCCGCGCATCCACGTCATAGAGATAGACCCGGAGAAGATCGGCGCAATAATCGGCACGGGTGGACGCGTTATCCGCAGAATCCAGAGCGACCATGATGTGAAGATTGACGTGGAAGACGACGGCCGCGTGTTCATCGCCGCCACTGAGGCGGCCTCTGCAGAGGCCGCACTGAAGGAGATCGAGACTCTCACCAAAGATATTGAGGTGAATGAGGTCTATACCGGCAAAGTGGTTCGCACCGCGCCCTTCGGCGCTTTCGTAGAACTCGTGCCGGGTAAAGATGGTCTGCTTCACATTTCCCAGGTTGCCCAAGGCCGGGTCGAGCGAGTGGAAGATGTGCTCAATGTGGGCGACACGGTGGAGGTAAGGGTCATTGAGGTTGACCCTCAAGGCAAGGTGCGGTTGGTTCGCAATGACGTCCCGCCGGTTGCCCCGCCGTCCTCCGGACCTCGACCGTTCCGCAACCGTGAAAACGGTTCCCGCAACCGTTCCTCACAAGGACGCCGTCGGCGCTAGAACCTTTTCCAAAACTCGAAAGTGTGAACTAGCTGAGGGGGAAGCCACCGGTTTCCCCCTCAGACTCCCCTCCCGGTTTTCTCGGTACTGACGCATACGCTAGAGAGGATGTAGAGTCGATTCTCTTGTCTCCATCCTTCTTCCCCACGCACATCCATTCGCCGGTTACTCAGGCTGTGGAGTCCCAGTTCAGGCAGCAGTCTCCTTCAGTAACTCTGAAAGCGGGTGAGGGGGGCCTACTTCGCCGTAGTGGCCCTCGGCTACGAAGGCTGAATCTGGGGGACGAAGCGCAGGCTCGTCCCCCAGAGACTTTTCAGTCGTATTCTTGAATTCACTCTGATAGCGGGCTGGAAGGCAAATAGCCGCCTATCGCAAGATCATCTCCCAGCCGGCGGAGGCGCACTTGCCGCAGTTTCCACGCATCGCTCAAGTGTGCCGCGCCGCGTCCTCGCACCGCGGAGGGAGCCTCTGCTCCACCGATAATTGTAGGGGCGAATATAAACCAGACTTTATCAACCAGCTCTGCCTCCAGCAGCCCCGCCGCAAGAGTACCTCCTCCCTCCACGAGAAGAGAGGTTATCTCCTTCTCTCCCAGGGCTTTCATAAGCGCGCCCAAATCCACTTTTCTATCTCGTTCCGGCAGCAGGAGAATTTCGCTGCCGGTCTCAGCGAGTCTATTACGCCACTCCGCAGACGCCTGAGACGTGGTGGCGATGATCACCGGAGGCTTGCAGGAAGACAGTATCTTCGCTGTAGATGGAGTCCGTCCGCGGCTGTCAACGACTATGCGGCGGGGATTTCGTCCTCGTACCAATCGAACATTCAGTTCCGGGTCATCGGCGAGAACCGTCCCCGCTCCCACGAGCACCGCGTCATGATGTGCCCGCAGCCGGTGGACGAAGCGACGCGCCTGTTCGCCGGTAATCCAGCGTGACTCGCCTTCACGGGTAGCGATCTTCCCGTCCAAACTGCAGGCCGTCTTCAATGTCACCAGAGGGAGGCCGGTTGTGATGAACTTGTGGTAGGCCTCATTCAGTCGCCGCGCCTTTGCCTCTAATAGACCGAGATGGACCTGCAGGCCCGCTTCCTTGAGCCGGGCCATGCCCTGTCCATTGACTCTCGGATTGGGGTCTTGCCAGGCGATGAAGACACGCCTTATGCCCGCAGACACAACCTGGTCCGTGCATGGGGGCGTGCGGCCGAAATGGGAACATGGCTCGAGAGTAACATAGAGATCAGCGCCAGCGGCTTCTGCGCCGGTTTCGCGAAGAGCGAGAACTTCCGCATGAGGGCTGCCCGCTTTCCGGTGGTAACCTTTTCCGACAATCCTGCCATCCTTTGCTATCACCGCGCCAACCATGGGATTCGGACTCGTCAATCCCAGGCCGCGGCGGGCGAGCCGAAGCGCCTCTCGCATTAGTTTGGTGTCGGTAACAGTATCGCTTCGCGTGGGTCCGGTCATTCTTTCTTCTTTCTGGTCTGGTTGGCAATCAAACTGGCGATATCTCTCCAAATTTCATGTTCGCGTTCTTTCTCGCGCAGCTTCACCTCTCTCATCTCCGCCAGGGCTACCACAACCAGGCCCATGGCGATGAGCAGACAGCCGAGCCAGTATCCCAGGAAAAGAAGAGGCCTCCCCGTCGGTTCAGTGAGTCGCAGTACGGTAATACCGACAAAGACGCCGGCAAGCAGTGTCATCAAGGCGAGGCCTGCGATGATTCGCAGTACGAATCTCCGGCGGGAGATAAAGTGCCTCCCCGAGGTCCACTGGCGGATCTCCAGGGCCAGCAGAATAAGAACCCCTATGATTGCCGCCGCCAGTACCACCGCTAGAGCGTACATGGCCACATCTCCCTTGCCTTGTTATGATAGCAGGTTTTTCCAGGTACTGACGAATACGCTGCGAATAATCCGCTCGCTTCAGTCAGGTCAATTAGAATAAATTCCAGGGGTTCCGATTGCTCTAGGTTGCGAGGATCTTGACGAGTTCCAGCAGTTTCGTATCCAGGGGTTTCTTCTTTTTCCAGGTCTGTGGCAAGGGCGTAAGGCAAATCTCTCCCTTGACCTCTCCCACCATCTTGTCACTCTCGCCGTGAAGCAAGGCCTGCACCGCGGCCGCGCCAAGTTTGCTGGCGAGAACGCTGTCTCTGGCGGTCGGCGCGCCGCCGCGCTGGATATGTCCCAAAATGGAGACCCGGTAATCACTCCCGGTCAGCGCGCTGACTTTCTCCGCCAGTTGCGCGGCCCCGCCGCATTCATCGCCCTCGGC
>WVXJ01000099.1:14922-16093 GCA_011773575.1 Armatimonadota bacterium
ATGACCACCGCCTCCGCGCCTCCGGCCGCCGCCGCATCCAGCGCAATGAAGCCGGAATGTCTCCCCATTACCTCCACGAAGAAAAGCCTCTCATGAGAAGATGCAGTGTCTCGAATCTTGTCAATCGCATCCAGCGCGGTATTGACCGCGGTATCATAGCCAAGGGTGTAATCGGTCCCATAGAGGTCATTATCAATGGTTCCCGGCACGCCGATAATGGGAATCTTGTGTTCCGACCACAAGTCGTGCGCGCCCTTGAAAGTGCCGTCTCCGCCGATTGCCACCAGCCCTTCAATCCCTGCCTCTTTCAACATCCGGGCGGCCTTGGCGCGGCCTTCACTCGTCAAGAACTCATCACAGCGGCTGGTTTTCAAAATAGTGCCGCCGTGCTGTATGATGCCGGAGACCGAACCCGCTTTCATGGACTGAAACTCCCCTGCGATCATGCCCGTATAGCCGCGCATGATACCATCCACCTTCAGCCCCCGGTGCAGCCCGGTCCGCACCACCGCGCGCACGCACGCATTCATCCCCGGGGCATCTCCCCCGCTCGTGAAAACTGCAATCTTCTTCAAGTGACACCTCCGGCAGTCACGGCTTCCTCTTCCACTCTCAGGACGATTGCCTACTGTGAAGAGGATCTCCGCGGTTCTTCCTTAGTATTTATAGCATATCTTCATGCTGGAAGGTGAGCTTACAATATGAAGAGGTGCTCTTTGACGTGGAGCGGAACGGTGGGAGAGCAGGTAATTCGGAGCCGCGAAGACCTTGTTCACCCCCCTCTGATATGCTAAAATTCGGCCGAAATGGCTTCCTCCGGCAAAGCCGCTCAAAAGAGGGCGCAGACCCGGAAAAAGGCTTCCCAGGGGTCGGTCAAGGCACCCGGTGAGCCGTTGCTTCGCCGCGCCAGGGTGGAGGATGTCTCCCGCATACAAGGGCTCATTAACTCCTTCGCGGACAAAGAGGAGATGCTGCCCCGCTCCCTCAATGAGATTTATGAGAACCTGCGGGATTATTTCGTCCTGGAACAGGACGGCGAAATCATCGCCACGGTCGCCTGTCATGTGAACTGGGAAGATTTGGCCGAGGTAAAATCCCTGGCCGTGGCTGAAGTGTGCAGAGGCCGCGGTTATGCCAGGCGGCTTCTGCAAACCTGCATAGAGGATGCCCG
>WVXJ01000099.1:16137-24785 GCA_011773575.1 Armatimonadota bacterium
TGGGTGGAGTGTATTCGCTGTGTGAAATTCCCGGACTGTGGAGAGAGCGCACTCATCTACCATCTGGAGGAGAAATGACGCCGAAAACCGGTTCCGGTAAGCAAAGCGGGAGTGTCCGGGTTGCCGTCATTCACGGCCCCAACTTGAACCTGCTGGGAGAGCGTGAAACGCACATATATGGCACTGCGACTCTGGAGGAAATAGACGAGCGGCTCCAGGCCCTGGCGAAAGAACTGGGCATAGAACTCCATATCACCCAATCCAACCATGAAGGGGAGATAATCGAGGCCGTGCAGGCCTGCCGGGGATGGGCGGATGCCGTCCTGATCAATCCTGCCGGCCTGACTCATTACAGTATCTCACTGCGTGACGCGGTGGCCGCGGTGGAGGTCCCCACTATCGAGGTTCACCTCTCCAATCCTGATGCGCGTGAAGAGTTTCGCCGCCGCTCCGTGACCGCTGAAGTGGTGGCGGGCCGGATTGCCGGTTTCGGGGTAAATAGTTACCTTTTGGCACTGCGCGCGGCCCATGCCCTGGTCTTGGAGAAGAAGGGGTGAGCGCCGCTGGTGGGGAGCCGGTCGAATCATTCAACTATCCCTCTCGGCTGGCGAGGCTGCGGGAGATATTGTCGGCATCAGGGCTGCAAGCGCTCCTTGTTTCCGATCAGCATAATATCCGCTATCTGAGCGGGTTCCGCGGCTCTTCCGGAGCGCTCCTGATTACAGCAGAAGAACAGATCCTCTTCAGTGATTTCCGCTACAGACTTCAAGCCGCCGAACAGGCCCTGATTTTTCACTTTCAAGAAGTGAAGAGAGATCCGCTCCCGAGCATCGGAGAATATGTGCGAGAGAAAGGGCTGAAGACAGCGGGGTTCGAAGCCCATGCTCTGACTGTCGAACAGCTATCGAGTCTTCGCCGCGCCTCCCGCGGGGTGGGCTGGCGGAGAGCCAAACAGGTCGTGGAGACCCTGCGACAGGTAAAGCACTCTCAGGAGATAGCGGAAATCGCACGCGCAGCAAAGATTACTGATGATACACTGGAACATATCCTGTCCAGCCTGGCGCCGGGAAGGACGGAGCATGAGATTGCGCTGGAGGGCACTATATTCATGATGAAACATGGGGCAAAGGCGAGCGCTTTTGATGTAATTGTTGCTTCGGGGCCCCGTGCCGCGTTGCCCCACGCGGAATCCAGTAATAGGACTCTGGAAAGAGGCGATCTGGTGATTCTGGACCTCGGCGCACGATTGCCGAGTGGTTATTGTTCCGATCTTACCCGTACGGTTGCTGTCGGCCGGGCCCAAGATTGGCAGCGGGAACTATACTCACTTGTATATGAGGCACAGGCCAAGGCGCTGGATGGCTTGCGAGCGGGTGTGAGAGCGCGCAAGATAGATGCTGCGGCTCGGGGTCATATCACGGCCGCGGGTCATGGCGGGGAATTCGGCCACGGCCTGGGGCATGGTGTCGGATTGGATGTTCATGAAGCCCCACGGCTGGCTGAAGCGGAAAAGACGATGCTGAGAGCGGGAATGGTAGTGACCGTCGAACCGGGAGTATACCTTTCCGAGCGCGGCGGAGTGCGAATAGAAGACCTGGTGGTAATAGGGCAGGGCGGCTGCAAGATCCTTTCTCATGCTCCCAAGCCAGCCGAATTACCGGTGCTCTGAAAGAGGTAGAGAAGTTTGTCAAGAAAGCGCTTGATAGTAATCATAGGGCTGTGGCTGGCATCGTCGGCTCTTTCCGCTGAAGCCGTTACCTTGCGTTATTCCCTGCAGGAAGGCACAGAACTGACCTACAGGGTGCAGGTTGCCAGCACCTCTCGAATGAGTGGGATGAGGGATGAGAAGATTGAGATAAGGACGCGGATAAATCAGACCTTTAGGCTGAAGGTAACTAAGGTCTTGGCAGATAAGAAGATGGAGATTGAGCAAGAGATCCTTGCCGGCAAGCTTACGATGACTGCGGGCGGCGAAGAAGTCGAGGGTCCTCTGCCTACGGGAAAGAGGAAATTCAGAGTCTCGCCGTTGGGGAGGGTCACTTTCGTCGCCAAACAATCAGCAGAGACAGCGGAATCGGTTCCGCATTGTGAGGAACACGGAGAGTGCACCGAAGCGGGTGGCTCATCTCCACAGGGTTTTTTCGGTCCGGGGGGTGAAGCGATACAAGTGGATTTTCTGATGCCTTCGATCTTTGTCCTCTTTCCGGAGAAAGAGGTTGGACCGGGAGATATCTGGGAAAATGAGATAGAACTGAAGTCCTGGAAACACCCGCTGTTTCTTTCCGAACATTTCAAGCCTACGGTGCTTAAGGTGAGGTCCGAGCTGCTTGAGTTGACACAGCACAACAACAGAGAATGTGCACACATACGTACGAATTGGGACATTCCATTGTCCCCTGAGGGTTCTGCCTCGATATCCCCGTCCAATGTTGAGGTGGCGGGCAAGGTTCGAGGGGAGGCGGAATGGTATTTTGACTATAGGAAGTCCTTCACCTGTGCAGCGGAGGGTTCGGTTCAAGTGTTCATGAAAGCATCTGGCGAGTCACCGTGGGAAACAGAGGAACCGCGGCAGGCCGAGACGGTCATGAGTGTAATGAAGGCGAACATCAACACCCTGCTGGTGGGGAAATAAGGAGACAGAGATGCGAAAGGTCTTAAATGACAGAAGCAACCAAATAGTTTGGCTGTTGTTCGTATCTCTGCTGTGGCTGGCGGCAGGGCGCGCGGAAGCGGTGCTTCTCCGCTACGATTTGAAAAAGGGAGATACGGCCCGGTACAAGGAGATGAGCGCGGCGGCAATGCGCATGAGTACCTCCATGATGGGGCAGGACAATACGATGAGCGGCCAACAGACTTATACTGTCATCTATCGAGAGACGGTGACCGATGTGACGCCTGAAGGGGTCATCAGTCTCGTTCGCACACTGGAGTCAGGGAAGTCCACGGCCAAGATGAGTGGTATGGAAGAAGAGATGACTGAAGACATGCCCAAGACCGAAACCTTCATCAAGATGACCAACCAGGGAAAGATCTTGAGCGCGCGCACCTCTTCGCCGGAGGACCAGACGGACGGAGACACGTCGGACGTATCAGGGGTGGGCATGGGGAGTTTCGGCTTGGACACGGCCGCGATGGAGGCGGTGTTCAGCCACTTCCCCTTGCCTGAAGAGGATGTTAAACCCAATGATACCTGGACAGATGAGGTTCGCATGCCTGGAATGCTCGGAGGAACGGCGGCAACTGTGACTTTCAAATCATGCCTGCTGGCAGTGGATAGATTCGATGATCGGGATTGCGCCAAGATTCGCACTGTTTTTGAGATACCCCTGGAGATGGACCCCAGCGAGATGATGGGAGACATGTTGCCCCAGGGGACTGAAACCGACGTGATGGGCGAAGCGAGCGGCAAGATTGCAGGCAGGATAGAGTGGCAATTCGACTACAAGCGAGGCTGTGTTGTATACGCGGAAGGCCCTGTACTGGCGACATTCGACAGTTCTTTTTCCCTTGGGGAATTGGAAGGGCAGTCCCTGGCCATGAGCACCAGCATGGCGATGAAGGCAAATGAGAAGATCTGGCTCATCGGAGAAGAGGAAGCGCCCCAATAAGACCGGCGTTTGCTTTGTTGCGAGAGAAGCGGGGCGCGTCTATGGGTGGTGTTGCAGAACTGGCAAAGTGGAGTCTGTTATTATATCCTTTCCAGTGTCAAGTATCTGACTAATAGAGACAGAGGAGAGACATGAGAATTCGAGTTTTGGCATTGAGTATCATAGCGTTATACGCGGTTCTGGCCTGGCACGGCGACACGGCCCATGCTGCCGCCCAGACCTCGCCGATAATCTCACCCACTGAAATACTCACTCCTGACAAGATAAAGACCGGCATGACCGGCTATGGTCTGACGGTCTTCAAAGGGAACAAGATAGAGCGGTTTGGAGTGTCGGTTATGGGGATACTGCGAGGATGGGAATTCGATGCCGATATGATACTGATTCGCATCACCTCCGGGCCCGTGGTTACCCGCGGTTGGGGGGTAATAGACGGCATGAGCGGCAGCCCGATCTACATAAATGGAAAGCTCGTCGGTGCGCTTGCCTTCGGATGGCTCTTCTCTAAGGAGCCTATTGCAGGTGTTACGCCGATTCATCAGATGGTGGAAGATTTCTCTCCGGCCGCCGGTATTTCCCCATTGGCGGCGGGCACTGCTCTGGCAACTGTCTCGCAGGCAAAAGCGCAAGAAGGAGCAACACTGCTGCCCAACGATGGGCCCATTCGCATCGGGGATCGCTTGATCGAACGCGCCCGGATACAGTACGGAGGCATTGTCAGCGCAGAACCCTCCGATTCTCACACGATGATGCTGAGGCCGTTATCTACTCCCATAATGGTAAGTGGGCTTGGCCCCAGCGCCATGAGCGCGCTCGGGAAAATTCTGGAGCCTCACGGTTTGATTGCAGTGCCCGGTGGAGGCAAGGCACCCATGAGGCTTTCGCATACACCCAGGCCCGGGGATGCCATCGGCATCCAACTGGTGGGTGGCGACATAGATTTGACCGCAATAGGCACGGTCACTCATGTGAACAACGGCCGCGTTCTCGCCATGGGCCACCCTTTCATGGGGACGGGACCGGTAGATCTGCCCATGGTGAATGCCCATATACATGGGGTGATGTCCAGCCAGTACTCCTCCTTCAAGATTGGCTCCAGCGGCCAGGAGATGGTAGGTCGGTGGACCCAGGATCGCGCCTGGTCAGTGGGTGGAGTATTAGGAGAGAAAGCGCAGACATTCCCGGCTACTTTTGACATGTGGGATAGGGACAGCGGATTGCACAAGAGTTACTCGGCTGTCTTCGGCCGCCATCGCACGCTCACTCCGAGATTGGCATCTCTTTCAGTGAACTCTGCCATTGAGAGTATCGCCCCATCGGACGAGGGGACACTCAGGACGGAACTCGAGGTGGCCGCCAAAGGGCTCCCTACACTGAAGCGAAGAAATGTCTACAGCCGACCCGCGCGAACGATGGGGGGCTTCTTGTCAATGCTCCTCGGGGCGTGGGGAGCCGCCTCTCCGAGTGATGAACTCGCTTTGCTGCTGAATACTCTGGAGGACAATCCTTTCGGCTCGGTTCCGCCGGAACGCATCTCTCTGCGCGCGGAGTGGGTGAAAGAGCGTTTGGCGGCCAACATCGAGCAAGTGCGGGCGCGGACAAAACGCGTTCGTCCCGGGGACAAGGTAGAGGTGGAGATCCTCATCAAGCCCTGGGGAAAACCCCAGGAGAGACGAGTGGTGGAGGTGGAGGTACCGCGCAACGCGCCTCCCGGACGGCTTCGAGTCGGAATCGGCGGAGGCTTGGACGCGCGAATGCTTAAGAGCCGTCTTCAGATCGCAGACCCCTATGCGGACAATCTCGCCCAGCAGTGGGAGATCCTGGCGCGAGAAGAGAAGAATGATGACCTCGTGGTGGAGGTCGCATTGCGCACATCAGGTGTAGAGTTGAAAGGAAAGCAACTCCACAGTCTTCCCCGGGTCGTCAGCGAAGTCATAGGGTCCGCCAACCTCAGTGGAGTGCGGAGGATCCGCGACCACCGGGGGAAGAGAATGGACATGCCCTATGTGCTTTCCGGCGGAGAGGTGCTCACCTTTACGGTGGAGACTGACGAAAAGGAAAAGGCCGGACGAGGACCTGCCGTTGGTCCGCCCTCTGCAGAGGGCCCGCCGGAGGGTGTGCTGAGGGGGTTACTGGGAGCAGAAGCCGAGATGGCTCACATTATACGGGGAGAAATGTTGGAAGATGAAGACGAAATGGACGCCGATGAGTCCGATATGGCGGCTCCAGAGATGCCCTCCTGGGAAGAGATAGAAGAGTTGGAGGACGAGGATGCGGACATGATTTCGCTGGAAGAGCCGGAGAAAGAACCGAAGACTAAGGGGATCCTGCGAGGCCCGCGGGTTTGGAAACAGACAACGCAAAAGGATTTCGCGGAGGGAAAGACCTTCGGGACCGCCATCAACTCCTCCGGCGAGATTGATTTGGCACCCACCGCGCAGGTCCTGCATAGTACAGAAGACGGTTTGCTGTGGGCCCAGGCTGTGGATGGAGAAGGCAATACTTACGTGGGATCGTGGATAGATGGAACGGTAAAGAAGGTGTCTGAGGACGGGACGGTTTCGATGGTATTCGAATCACCCGATATAGCCATCCTGTCCATTGCAGTCGACGGCTCCGGCAATATCTATGCGGGATCTGCTCCCTCCGGGATTATCCATAAGATTACCCCGGAGGGCAAAACCTCGGAATTGTGCCGTCTGCCTGCTCCTTACATTTGGGCCTTGCTGGTAAACGAAGAAGAGGGCATATTTGCGGCCACAGGACCCGATGGCAAACTGTTCCGCGTCTCTCCGGAAGGAAATGCCGAGCTGATTCTGCAAGCGCCTGACAGGCACGTGATCGCCCTTGGCGCAACCGCCGATAAGACTCTCTACGCGGCGACCTATCCCAAGGGCAAAGTCTACCGCGTCAAGGGTGATGAAATAGAGCCCTTTTATGAGACTGTCGGAGGCGTTACTGCGCTGTCTCTGGCGGTTGATGCGGCCGGAAATCTGTTTGTCGGGACCTCTCCTTCGGGTCGAATAATACGCGTTGATCCCCAAGGCAAACCGCGGCTGTTCTACAAGTCCAAAGACCGACATGTCTTCGCTCTGTATCCTGCTGAGGACGGATCCGTGTATGCGGCCACCGGTCCAAAAGCCAGGATCTACCGCGTCTTTCCTGATGTCAGCGCGGCCACCGTCTGGGACGCCAAAATGGGCAATGTCGTCGCCCTGAGCGGAAGCGGCGGCAGTCTCAGCGCTTCTGTGGCGGAAGCCGGACAGGTCATCAACTTGGATCTGAAGGGCGCCGCGGAAGGCAAATTCGTTTCCGCGGTGCTGGACGCAACAGGTCCCGCCAACTGGGGGCAGATTCGCTGGCAGGCTCATCTGCCGGAGGAAGCTTCTCTCATGCTGGAGACACGATCCGGCGGCACCGCATTTCCGGATTCGACGTGGAGCGATTGGTCTGCGGTCTACACAAACCCAAGAGGCGAAAACATCACCAGCCCGCCGGCGCGCTATCTGCAATATCGAGCCACTCTCAAGTCAACCGGCGCGGCTCGACCCGCGCTGAGAGAGACCGATATCTTCTATCTGACCATGAATCGTTCGCCGGAACTGAAACTCCTTGCTCCGACACAAGCGCCGGTGTGGTCGGGCAAGAAGAGTATCAAATGGTCGGCGACCGACCCGGATAAGGACTCTCTCACTTATGAGGTCTTTTACTCTGCCGATTCCGGAAAGACCTGGGTGGAGATAAAGGAGCCGGTGAAGAAAGCGGCAGACAAAGAGGACAAAGAAGTTGCGCCGAGCGAAGACGCAAAGGAGAATGCGAAGGAACCCTCCGAACTGGATGAGGAGATTGCCGCGGCCATAGACGAGAAAGGGCATGTCAGCAAAGAGGAAATGGAGCAACTTTCGTCAGCCTCTTCCAAGCCAGAGTCGAAAAAGAAGCCCGCGCCTCCTACCAAGGCCACCAGCATGAGTTGGGACACCACCAAGGTATCTGATGACATATACATCATCAAGGTAGTGGCGAGTGACCGCCAATCCAGCCCCAGGGATGCTCTAAGCGATGAAAGAATCTCGGAGCCTTTCCGAGTTGACAATACGCCTCCGTTAATCGTGCTCGACAAGAGAGAGACTGACGCGCCGCCACCTTCCGAAGTCACCGTTGCGGACGGTGGGACATACGTGGCCAGCGCGCAATATCGTGTTGACGAGGAGGAATGGAAAGGCGCCTATTGCAAGGACGGAATCTACGACAGCCAGAAGGAAATCGTGCTCATAGATGTTGCCGACCTGCCCGAAGGCAAACACACTCTGGAAGTGCTCGCCCGCGACGGGATAGGTAATGAGGCCACCAATCAGGTGAAGTACAAGAAGTCCTAGGAGACTGCTAACCCTCGCAGCTGGTGCTTATTGTTCGATAAGAGTCGGCTTGTTTCCGACTTGGGCAAAAGGTCCTCGGCTCCGAAACTGCAGTTATGGCCAAACACTACCTCATCTGTTGTGAAATCATTCGCCGCGAGATTGAGTATCTTCTCGGCCAGAAGAAGGCAGATCATTCTCGTTGGGCAGGAGCTTGCCTCCTGCCCTCGCAAATCTGTTTCCTCCGCAAGGGCTATCATGAGAACCCGGCGCAACTGAGAGAAGAGGTGCAAAAGGCGATTGACGCCGCTCCAGCCGATGTCGAGGTCGTTCTCACAGGTTACGGCCTTTGCGGCAAAGGTCTGGAGGGCGTGAAAGCGCGAAATGTCCCGCTCATCATCCCTCGGGTGCATGACTGCATCTCCCTGCTAATGGGCTCAGCGAAAGCCTATGAACAACATTTCAATGCTAATCCCGGGACCTATTACTACTCCCCCGGCTGGGTGGAATGGGGCAAAGACGCAGTAGAGCGGACGCCGTCTGAAGGATGCGGACTGGGCAAATCCTTCGAGGAATATGCCGCCAAATACGGCGAAGAGAACGCCCGCTACCTGGTGGAATTGGAGTCGACCTGGGCAACCAACTACACTCAGGCGGTTTACATTGACACCGGCATTCCCGATGA
>WVXJ01000099.1:24843-26952 GCA_011773575.1 Armatimonadota bacterium
ATTATCCGCTGCGAGGTTTTGACGGCAGGATAGGATGTATAACCGTCTGCCCCATTTGACCTCCAGCGTGCGCGCTCAATACCTGACACACGCTGGAGAGCGCTCTCTCGTTCAGATCCAGGGTAACCAAACAAATAAGCGTAAGTATGAATATGTAGAGACCGCAAGACCTTTGCTATAATAGATGGTAAGATGCATCGACTCTCTAATGAAGTGGAGGGGAGAGAGATGAAGAGGAGAGGTTTTACGCTTATCGAATTACTTGTGGTTATGGCAATCATTTCGATTCTTGCGGGATTGCTATTCCCGGTCTTCTGGAAAGCCAGAGCAGCGGCACGAAGGATTGTATGTTTGGGGAATCTCAAGCAACTCGTTCTGGCCGTCCTCATGTATGCAGATGACTGGGATGAGAAACTGCCCCCCGTGTACACGGAAACCGAAAGATGCTCCAAGCTCCGGGACGTCAGAGATACTCTGATGCCCTATGTAATGAATGAAGAGATATGGCGCTGCCCTGAGATACCGGGAGAACTAGGTCAGGTAAGTTACTTTGCCAATGTGGACACAAGCGCTCAGCCCTTGGCAAATGTGCGATTTCCCGGCCAAACCATCATGTTCTCCGACGGCCTCCCGGGCAACTGGAAGACCGATCTGTTCAGCATGGGCATGGCGCTTACCACCTGGTATTGGTGTGAGGGCTGGTGGTGGAAAGAGGAAGAATTGACGACATACAAGGTCACCGCCGAAGCGCAAGAAGGAAGCACGGATCTGTCCTGGGACATTACGTGGCAGCAGGGGGAATGCGGAGAATGCAATGAGGATATTAACTACCTTAGTGGCTCTATGGGATTCACCGGGGATCCACAGGATGCTGTCACAAAGGCGGTGATGTCGATCTTGGCACAGCTTTCAATGTGCAAGTCGCCGGAAGAGGTCGAACCAGACCTGGGCCCCAATTTCTTCAGACTCCACAGCGGTAGCGCAAACTACGGTTTCCTTGACGGACATGTGAGGCGGTATTCCACACGCAGCATAGTCGCGGCTCCAAATGGTATCAACCCCTCCTGGAGTATCTGGTAAGTTCCCACCCTAGCGCAAGTAGTGCGGAACGGGCTTCCTCAACCGGATTAAGTGCTTTTATCTATAGCAGAGGAATTGCCTGGCAAATCTGTTGATCCACTTTTCGTATTCTGCTGTCTTCCTCTCCGTCAAGCGCGACCGGCAAGTGGTAAAGGCCGTGCTTGCGCTGAAGTCAATCTCGTTGGCACTCCCTCTTCTTCCCTCAAGCCAAGCTGAGCCCAAAAGCCCAGTTTGTCTATCCAATAATAAGGGTAGAATACCGACGAAGGCCTCATCCTGTGATGCGGCCTTCACCTGCGATTCCACAGACTAAGAATCACTTTGCGTTGGGTTTCTCTTGTAAATTGCTGAAACTGAAGGGCTTTGCGGCACCTTTGAGCCATTAGCCATATCTCACAGACTCTGACAAGGAGAACGGAACACCATGCGAAGAGCGATTCTGTCGGTATGTGTCGTCGCCGCCATGGCGGCGGTAGTTGTGCTATTAGCAGGCTGCCAAGGGCCGGAAGCGCCGTCTGCGCCTGCCGAGGAACTAGAGAGTGCGGAACTTCCTAAAGCGGCTCACGCAGAACTCCCCATCGCAGTGACTGTTGATCCCCGCGTGGAATTGATGAGCATCATCTTTCGCCTGACCGGGAGCAATGAATACACACAGGGCCGTATTCCTTCCTATACCGAAGATGTGGACCAGCACTTCGGGCCTTACAAAGAGCACCCGGCAGTGAAGATGGCCATCAAACTTCGTTCAACCCGCGGGGTGTGTTTCGATGCGCCCATGTCAATGGCGGTACACCTTACTGACGGATACACTTTGCAGGAACGGATTCCTTTCGATCCCCATCCCGGAAACTTGGATAAACGCTGGCATCTGGAGGAAGCCCGCGAGTTCCTGGAAAAGGCACGACAGTTCGTAGAAGACACCGACTTTCAAGAATTCTTCGAGGCACATCAACCGCTTTATGATCAAGCCACCGGGCGCATGAAGGAAATGCTCAGTAAGGAAACTCATTTGGGTTGGTTCGAGGAGTT
>WVXJ01000025.1:0-4227 GCA_011773575.1 Armatimonadota bacterium
CCGCGAGGTTCCTCTCGGAGATTCCGCTCTCGTTTCAGGACTATTCCCTTTCGCCTGGCAGGCGGAAGGGAATAACCGAGAAAGCGGGCGAGGGGGTCTGGGGGACGAACCGCCGGCTCGTCCCCCAGGAAGGTTGCAGTTAATGGGTTGATGCACGAATCATTACTTGCACAACTGAAAAAGGCTTTTGCTGACCGAAGGCTTTATCTGGTGGGCGGCGCGGTGCGTGATGAATTGCTGGGGCGGGTCACTCAGGACCTAGACCTTGCCACTGACTGCCGGCCCGAAGAGACACAGGCGCGTGTCAGCGATTGGGCGGATTCCGTTTGGGCGGTGGGCGAGAAGTTCGGCACCATCGGCCTGGAGAAAGACGGCGCCAAGGCGGAGATCACCACCTTTCGCGCGGATACTTATGACGGCTCAGACCGTCATCCAACCGTCACCTATGGCAGCGATATTCTCGAAGACCTTGCCCGGCGCGATTTCACCATCAACGCGCTGGCAAAAGATCTTCACAGCGGCGAAGTAGTTGATCCTTATGACGGCCGCAGTGATTTGCAGGCCAACCTGGTGCGATTCGTGGGCGAGCCGCAGGCGCGCATCAAAGAAGATCCCCTGCGGCTTTTACGGGCGGTGCGTTTTTGCGCCCAACTCGGTTTCTCGTTGGAAGACGCAGCGGAAAAAGCCATAAGAGAACTCGCCGCGGAAATCCCCCGCATTTCCTGGGAGCGCATCCGGGACGAATATGACGCCATCTTGCTCAGCCCCAATGCGGGTAAAGGAATAAAGCTTCTCATCGAGTTGGGCCTGGCGCACCACACCTTGCCGGAAATGGAGAAGATGCGCCTTCCGCAGAATGTTCATCATCTCAAAGATGTCCTGGAGCACACCCTCGAATCGGTTGATCTCGTTGCCGCGGACAAGACCCTGCGCTGGGTAATGCTGCTCCACGATATCGCCAAACCTGCCACTTTTTCCGAAGACGAAAATGGAATCCACTTCTATCGCCACGAAGAAGTCGGCGCGTCAATGGCGAGAGAGATACTGACCCGGCTGCGCCAGCCTACGGATTTCTCCGCGCGGGTGCAAAACCTGATTCGCCATCACCTCCGCATCACTTTCTATCAGCCGGAGTGGTCGGATGCCGCGGTGCGAAGATTAATGTATGACCTGGGTGCAGATTTCGAGGCCGCGGTACAAGCTGCAAAGGCGGACGTTGAGGCCAGCCATATCATACCGGAGGATGATTTCCCCGCGCGACTGGCGAACTTGCTCGAACGTGTGGCGAGTATCGGTGAAGCCGCCGAACTTGCCAAAATGAAACCCCTCCTGAACGGGGAAGAGGTGATGGCCTTGCTGAAGATCGGCCCCGGGCCGGTAATAGGCAAGGTTCAGCGCTTCCTTCTCTCGGAACAGATAGAGGGCCGAATTAAGACCGCGGAACAGGCGAAAAAGAGCGTTCTTGAGAGATTCTCCTCGACCGGCGAAGCCCCGTAGAATACCTCGCCACACCAGAGAAGCGCGTATTTGTCGCCCCAAAGAAATAATACGCATGTTTGCTATTGACCTGATGAAAAGTAGGAAATAAGATAAGGTCATAGTGAGTTTGTGAAAAAGATAACATAGTTCTGTGCAGCGATTCGCGAACCGTATCTTTTCTTCCCCGATGTAGTTTCGCGCTCACCGAATGGCCTAGGTCGAGGAGGGGCAGGTGCCGAGTATTCTGACAACGTGTCCGTTTTGCGGGTGTGGTTGTGGGCTCTACCTTCGAACGGAGGACGGGCGGATCGGCGGGGTCTTTCCCAGCCACACTCATTCCATCTCTCAGGGTCGTCTTTGCACAAAGGGATGGCATGCTTACGAACTCTGCGTGAGCCCGGTCAGATTGCGAAAACCACTCGTGCGCAAAGACGGCAGACTCGTTGAGTCAACTTGGACGGAGACCCTCGAAGCGGCCGCCAGGAGACTCAACGAAGTCAGGCGCCAACACGGTTCCCAGGCTTTCGCCGTTCTGGGTTCTGCAGCCTGTACCAATGAATCCAACTTCGCTCTCATGCGTTTCGCCAGACAGGTTTTGCAGACCAACAACGTTGATTTCCCAGGCCGCACGGAATGGGTGGGAGCATCCGGAGCCCTTCCCACTTCTTCGATTCAAGATATTGACGAGGCGGATTTCATTCTCCTCATCGACGCGGATTCAGGGGATGAACATCCCGCGATAACGGCCCGGCTCCTGCGCGCCCGAAAGCGAGGAGCCAAGATAGTAGTCATTGGTTCTCGTCGCCATCGCCTGGCGAGGCTCGCCGACCTGCATCTGCAGTCTTTGCCCGGTCGCTACGCGGAATTTATTTCGGGTATTATCGCGGGAATTTTCACAAGCAGTGCTTTCACTGCACTGCCTGACACTGCCAAAGAAGCCCTCACCTCCACCTTCTCCAGCATGGCCGACTACACCGCGGAGAAAGCGGCCCAGGCCACTGGTATTCCCGTCGGGCAGATTCTCCAGGCGGCAGAAACCTTCGCCCAGGCGAAGAAGCCGTTGGTCTTGATTGGCAGAGGCCCTCTCCGCGGCCCCCGCGGCAAAGACTTCGTCTCCGCGGTCAACAGCTTGCTTTCTATGGGCCGAGACATGGGGCAAGAGACACCGGGTGCGAAGGAAGCCTGTGGTTGGCTGGCACTGGGAGCGGAAGCGAATTGTCGAGGCGCCTATGAGATGGGCCTTCACCCTGCTCTTCTTACCGGCTACCGGCCCCTGACAGACTCGACGGCGAGAAGCGCTTTCGAGTCGGCATGGGGCGCAAAGCTCCCCGAAAAGAGCGGCCTCAATTCACCGGAGATGAAGGGCGCGGTGCGCGGAATGCTGATAATGGGCGATGATCCAGTCTTCTCCTCGCCTGATCCACACAATATGCAAAAGACATTGGAAGGCCTCGATTTCTTGGTGGTGCAGGACAGCCTCAAGACGGAGTTGATGGAGCGCGCGGATGTAGTGCTTCCCGCCGCCGGTTTCGGAGAAGAGGATGGTACCTTCACAAGCCTGGGTGGATATGTCCAGCGCGTGCGAAAGGCGGTAGCGCCTGCAGGAGACGCGCGACCCCACTGGGAGATAATCTGTGAACTCGCCCGGCAAATGGGGGCCGATTTCGGCTATCAGAGTCCGGAAGAGATAATGCAGCAGATCGCCGCCCTCACTCCCCTCTATGAGAATATCTCCTATCAGGATCTGGAAGAGGTGAATGGAAAGCAATTACCCGCACAGGGTCTTCCTAAAGCCGCCGCGCCTTCACTGCAATTGAAAACAAAGCCTCCGGGCGGTGAGTCTGAGTTTCCCCTTTGGTTGGGGGTGGATTTCACGGCTTCCTCCTGGGAAGGGGACCCGGTCGTTCTGGCTTGTCCGGTGTTGCGGCAAGAGTTCTCCATCATGTTGAAAGACTTCCCCAATGGGTTTGTAGAGATGAGCCCCGGGGACGCAAAGAAGCTTGGGCTCCGCAGCGGAAGCCGCATCAAGATCACAGCACGAAAAGGCGAGTTCTCCACCTCCCTGCAGATAAGTGAAGAGGTGCCGGCCGGGGTGGTGCTGCTGCCCTTCTGGCAGAGAGAGACGGCTTTCGCCGTGCTGGAGACGAGAGCCGAGGATGGCGGATGCTGTGTAGAGCCCGTACAGGTGAAAATCGAGGGAGCCTGAGATGAGTGAGAAGGTCTTCAAGATCTCGCAAAAATCGCTCCACACCCTGGCGAGCAGGCTGCTCGCTCAGGCCGCAGTGGTGGCGCCAGCGCGCACTTCCGGCGGAGAGGTGGACTATGATGAGATCACCAGCCCTGACCAGATTGCGTGGGATTATGCAACCAGCCTGACTCCGTTGAAGAGATTCTTCTTTCCCCAGGTGGAAGGGCTCTTCAAGTTCTCCCGCAAAGAAGGCGGAGTCTCCCTGCAGCCGCGGTTGGACAGAAAGCCGCGCGTCTTCTTGGGGATCAGACCTTGTGATGTGACCGCGGTCAACTTCATGGATAGTGTCTTCGCGCGGGACTACGAAGACCCCTACTATGCCGCACGCAGAAAAGACAATCTCCTTATCGCCCTCGCCTGCAACCAGCCGGCGGAGAACTGCTTCTGCGTGTGCGGAGATGCCGGGCCTTCCCTGGAAAGCGGCTATGATCTTCAACTCACCGCCCTCGACGGGGACTATCTGGTAGAAGTCGGTTCCCCGAAAGGCGCCGCCCTGGCGC
>WVXJ01000025.1:4287-7129 GCA_011773575.1 Armatimonadota bacterium
CGCAAACTCACCACCGGCAAGACCGATGGTGAAATCTGGGAGAAGATGGGTGAGGTGTGTCTGGGCTGCGGCGGGTGTACTTTCCTCTGTCCGACCTGCAACTGCTTCACCGTATTCGACCATCAGAATTCCACAGGAGGGGTGAGAGAACGCCACTGGGATTCCTGTTCCTTTGAGTGCTTCACGCGGGAAGCGAGTGGTCACAACCCGCGCAAGGAACAACACCAGAGGCTGAAATCCCGCTTCTTCCATAAACTCTCCTATCAGTTCGTGCTCCGCAACGGCCGCCATGCCTGTGTCGGCTGTGGGAGATGTATCAGCGCGTGTTTGGGGGAAGATTCAATGCCTGAAGTAACCGCTCGCATTCGGAGGGAAGAATGGTGCTAGCAAATGACAACATCTTCCTCCCCCACCTGGCGGAGATAACCGCCATTCAACCGGAAACCGGGGACACCAGCACCTTCGCTCTACGGATGTGCGACCCAGAGGTAAGGAGAGGTTTCATCTGGAAACCGGGCCAATTCGTGGAGGTCTCTGTTTTCGGATCGGGAGAAGCGCCTTTCGGATTCGCCTCCAGCTGGTGTGAGGGAGAAGATTTCAAGATCACCGTGCGCAGCACAGGAGAGATGACCCGCGCCCTGCACAACCTCAGCGTCGGTGACCAAGTGGGAGTGAGAGGCCCCTTCGGCAATGGTTTCTCCCTGGAGGACGCGGCGGGTCGAAACATTCTGATTGTCGGCGGCGGAATCGGCCTGCCCCCGCTGCGCCCCCTGTTAATGGAGGCCCTGGCTGGGAAAGAGAAATTCGGCAAGATCACCGTGCTTTACGGAGCCCGCACCCCCGCTGACCTGGTCTATAAGCCGGAACTGGAGCAGTGGAAGACCCGCTCCGATATGGAGTTCCTGGTAACCGTGGACGTGGCGGAGAATAACTGGAAAGGCAATGTCGGCGTGGTAGGGAGCCTTTTCCCGAAGATAGAGATCGATCCTACGAAAACGGCCGCCTATGTGTGCGGCCCCCCCATAATGATTCGCTTCGTGGTACTGGATCTGGTGAAACTGGGTCTGGAAGAGGAGTGGATCATCACCACTCTGGAGCGCCATATGCGCTGCGGAGCGGGCAAATGCAATCACTGCCTCATCGGTGACAAATATGTATGTCTGGACGGTCCGGTTTTCAACTGCCAGCAGATAAAGGGCCTGTTGGAGCCGGCCTAGAGGGAGAGAATGGCGGAAGCCACAGCGGCACAGCAACTGATGGAGAACCTCCGCGGAAAGACCCTGATAATGGGGATCGGGAACCCCATGCGGGGGGATGATGTCGCCGGTCCGCGGCTCATAGAACTCCTGCAGGAAAGCAAAGCCGAAAACTTGCTTCTGATTGACGCTGGATCTGCCCCGGAGCGACATCTGGGCGAGATCGAGGCCGCCGCTCCGGAATCTATACTGCTTGTGGACGCGGTGGATTGGGGAGGTGCCACGGGTGAGGTCGCCTTCTTCGATGAGGAAAGCCTGCCTCAGAGGTTCTCCACTACCCATGATGTCTCCCTACGACTGATCATGCAGTACATCAGAGAGCAAACCGGTGTAAAGGTGGGCCTGGTGGGGATTCAGCCTGAACAGACGGCTTTCGGCACAGGCCTGTCTGCCCCAGTGGAGGATGCGGTAAAACGGCTGGCGGAGTGTCTGTCGGCCGAGCCTTTTAAAGCGAATCTGACTGGAGTCAGTGCATGAACGGTATGTCTACCTTACTTGCAATAACCCTGTTGGCTCCCTTTATCGGCGGGATACTGGCGGGCATTCTGCGCGGCAGATGGACTCTCCTCATCGCAGTTGTCGCCTCCGCAGCGGCGCTCATCGCGGCGGTAGAGGCGGTTATCGTCGTGTATCCGGACGCGCCCGTGTTCTATCAAGTCGCGGCCCCGTCTCTTCCCTGGCTCTCCAAGATGCCCATCTTCGGGCTGGCCCTGGATTCCCTGGGGTCAGTGATGCTGCTTGGCATCACCCTCATCGGCCTACTGGTGGTGGTTTATTCTACCGGATATCTCAGCCCCCGCCATGCCGAACACCCCAGCCACAACGGGCGGGAACGCTACTACTTCTGGCTGCTCTTCTTCATCGGCTCCATGGTGGGCATTGCGCTTTCTCCTAACCTCCTGCAAATGTTTATCTTCTGGGAAATGACCACCCTCTCTTCCTGGGCGCTGATTTCTCACACCCAGGAGAAGAAGGCCCTCCGCGCCGGCTTCAAGGCCCTGGTGATCACCCATATCGGCGGGTTCGCTTTTATCATCGCGCTATTGCTGTGCTTCGTATTCACCGGCTCTTTCGGCTTTGCAGCCTTGGGCCGGCTGGCCGCGCCCCTGAAGAGCGCCGCCTTCATCTTGCTGCTGGTGGCGGCATGGGCAAAATCCGCCCAGATCCCGTTTCACACCTGGCTGCCGGATGCAATGGAAGCCCCCACCCCCATCAGCGCATATCTGCACGCCGCCGCCATGGTGAAGGCCGGCGTCTATCTCATCGCGCGAATGCTCTTCTCCGGCCTCGATCTCCCCGTGGGCATAGGGTGCCTTATGGGAACAATGGCTCTCCTTACCATGTTCATGGCGGTTCTGGCCTATTTCCGCCAGGATGATCTCAAGCGGCTTCTGGCTTATTCCACCATCGTTCATCTGGGCTATATATTCGTGGGGCTCTCTATGGGTGTCTTCGGCTCCACCGCAGGTTATCAGGGGGCGGTACTGCATATCCTCTGTCACGGCGCGGCAAAAGCCACCCTCTTCCTGTGCGCCGGTGCCATCGCTTATTCCGCCGGCACCAGAAGCATAAGCCGGATGCAGGGT
>WVXJ01000025.1:7303-7504 GCA_011773575.1 Armatimonadota bacterium
TGAAAGCAAAGAGAATGCAATCGACTAAGGATCGGGCGAGAGGTAAGAGAATATGAGTCCAGTGCAGGCGATTCTTGCGGCTGGAGTGGTTCTAATAGCCGGGAGCGGAATCTCCGCTCTGGTTGGACACCATCGGCGGCTGGCGGGCTGGCTTTCCGTCTATGCCGTGGGCCTGGCCGCAGTGTTTACTTTTCCCACCGC
>WVXJ01000025.1:7570-8503 GCA_011773575.1 Armatimonadota bacterium
TGAGCGCCCTCTTCCTGCTGATCATCTCCGTCATCTCTTTTCTCACTACCCTTTACTCAGTGGACTACATGGCGCGGCATGAGAGAGAACATCTCTCCCGCTATTACGCTCCACTGCTTCTCTTCTTTGCCAGTATCTTGGGTCTGGTATGTGCCGCCGACTGGTTCTTCTTCATCATCTTCTGGGAAATAATGACGGCCTGCTCCTATGTGCTGGTGGTCTTTGAACAAGGCAATGCCGTCAATCTGCGGGCCGGCTTCAAATATGTCCTTATTACTCATGCCGCCTCCGCATGCATGTTCATTGCCGCTATCCTGATATGGCAATTTGGGCCCATCCATTCCTTCTCCTTCGCAGCCAGCAAAGAGGCGATGGCCCACTTCGCCGCGGCGCGGCCATTGATGGTGCATCTGCTCCTGGGATTGTGGTTCATCGGATTCGTCACCAAGGCGGGAGTGCTTCCCTTCGGGAACTGGCTTCCCGATGCTTACCCCGCCGCACCCGGCGGGGCTTCCGCCGCCTTCGGCGGAGTCATGACCAAGCTCGGCATCTACGGAATATTGCGCGTCTTTTGTTGGATGCTTCCCCCATCGGAGTACTCCCAGGTCTGGGGGCTTGTAATTGCCATCTTCGCGACAGGTTCGGTCTTCATCGGCACTCTTTCCACTCTGCCGGAGAATATCGCTCGCGATGATTCGAAGCGTTTTCTTTCTTTGCACGTAATCGGCCAGATCGGCTATATCCTTCTGGGCATAGGGATGGGGATATACTTCCTGCCCACTCATCCCTCCGTGGCGCTGCTGGCTTTGATGGCGGGTGTGTTCCACCTCGTAAATAATGTCTGTTACAAGACACTGCTCTTCCTTACCGCGGGCTCGGTCCTCTTCCGCAGCGGCACACGTGACCTTAATCGTGTCAGCGGTATGGGAGCGG
>WVXJ01000025.1:8547-8931 GCA_011773575.1 Armatimonadota bacterium
CTTTCTCCTCAGCCGATGCCTCTCTTCCTCGTGTTCGGAATTATCGCCATTTTCATATCTTTGGTCACTCTTACCTCCTTCTTGAAGTATCTCGGCAGTGCTTTCCTGGGCCCCGTGGCCGCGCCGGAGGGCAATTCCGTTGACAAGGGCGAAGTGCCCATAACGATGCAGATCCCCCAGGTGGTATTGGCGGGATTGTGTGTGCTGTTCGGCCTCGTCCCCGTGCTTGCACTTTCCGGAGTCTATCGAGCGGTTGTCGCCGCCGTACCTTCCGGTCTGGCGCCAAGTTTTGCCAGCCTTATGGGGGATTCCCCCGCGGGATTAAAGCTGATATTCAATAGTCAGACCGGCGGCGTCTGGTTCCCTTCACTGGTGCTCATCGTG
>WVXJ01000025.1:8992-10334 GCA_011773575.1 Armatimonadota bacterium
CGCTACGAAGCGCGCTCCTTCTATGGGCCTTTCAAGAAGGCCTTTTCCGGCATTTATCCCATGGTAGGCGTACCCAAAGCAGGTTACCCGGAGGGTCTCGCCCGCGTCTTCAATGTAGATAACTGGCTCTTCGGGCCGCTCGTGGAGATAGGGGGGCGACTGACCGGCCGCATCAGCCGCGCGCACATCGGTATCCCGCAGATGTATCTAATCTGGCAGGTGGCGGGAGCGGCCCTGGTGATGGCTGCGCTCTTCTGGTTGTTAAGGTAGGGAGGAGAGTAGGGAGATAACTTAGATGACGACAACGGAAATCAAAAACGACATACGCGCCCGGCTGGGGGCTGCGCTGTTGGCGGTGGAGGAGCCGGTGCCCGGCAAGCTGTATCTGGAAGTGGAACGCCGGGCCCTGGTCGAAACCGCTCGCTGGGTACAGGAGGATCTGAAGGGAAGATTCGTAATTACCGCGGCCACCGATCGCCGCGCGACAGATGGGAAATTCGCCGTCACCCATTTCTTCTCTCTCGATCCGGAAAAGATCTTCCTTGCTCTGACGACTAAAGCGCCCGAGGGAGAGGAACGCGTTGACTCCATCACTCCCGTGGTGCCGGCGGCGAACTGGGCGGAGCGTGAATGTCAGGACCTCATTGGGGTGAAGACCGAAGGACACCCTGANNGACTGGCCGGAGGACCTGCATCCACTGCGCAAGGATGTTCCCTATGACATCAAACCTCCTCCTCAGCAAGGGGTAGAGATGAAATTCAAAGCCCCCCCTGAGGGCACCTCCACGGTTGTGGTGGGGCCTTTCTATCCCGTGCTGGAGGAGCCCGCTCAACTGCGTCTCTTTGT
Source organism: Armatimonadota bacterium (assembly GCA_011773575.1). Taxonomy (GTDB): domain Bacteria; phylum Armatimonadota; class Hebobacteria; order Hebobacterales; family WVXJ01; genus WVXJ01. The sequence continues at coordinate 9,840 of WVXJ01000025.1, forward strand.
CGAGGGAGAGCGCATCGTTGATTGTGACTACCGCGGCTTCTATAACCACCGCGGCATAGAAAAACTCGGCGACAGTGTGCTCACCTATAACGAGATTCCCTTTGTGGCGGAACGCATCTGCGGTATCTGTGGCTTCATCCACTCCAACTGTTACTGTGAGGCCGCGGAAGAGGCCGCCCGCATAATAGCTCCTCGCCGCGCCCGCTATATCCGGCTTATCATGCTGGAGATTGAGCGCGTTCACTCCCACCTTCTCTGGCTGGGAATCGCGGGCCACATCATCGGCTTCGATACCGTGCTCATGCAGTCCTGGAGAATTCGCGAACCCATCATGTGGCTGTGTGAGCAGATGACAGGGAACCGCAAGACCTATGGCATGAACCTGGTCGGAGGGGTGCGCCGGGACATTCCCTCCGAATTGCACCCCACCATCCTGGATGTGCTCAAGAAGATCGAGGACGAGACGGTCGCAGTGGCAAAGGCGATCGTCGGAGA
>WVXJ01000025.1:10388-11598 GCA_011773575.1 Armatimonadota bacterium
GCATAGACGCCCGCGTTGATCATCCTTATTGCGCCTATGATGAAGTCCCGCCCAAAGTCTGCATCCACCCCGCGGGAGATATCTACGCCCGCTTGCTGGTGAGGGTGGAAGAGACCTTCGATTCCATCCGACTGATAAGGGAGGCTCTCCGCCAGATGCCGGAGGGACCGATCATTGAGGAACTGAAAGAGAAGATACCCGCAGGTCAAGAGGGTCTGTACACTGTCGAGGCGCCGCGCGGAGAAGCTATTCACTATGTTATCAGCGGCCCCGATAACCGCCCGGAGCGCTGGCGGGTGCGAGCCCCCACCTATGCGAACCTTCAGGCTCTCCCGACCCTGATAAAGGATGAGACTATCGCGGATGTCCCCATCATCCTGGGCAGCATGGATCCTTGTTTCTCCTGCACGGAGCGGGTGGAGACAGTGGATATGAAGACCGGGGAACAGAGGATCATTAAGCGCCGGGAATTGGAGGAGATGTCGCGCAATAAGCGGCCCCAGAAACGGAGTTAAGGTATGGCGCAGACGATTGGATTGGCAATCGTAAACCTGGTGGTATTGATTGGGCTGGCACCCCTTGCAGACGGGCTGTTGAGAAAACTGCGCGCCACTTTGCATTCCCGCAAGGGCCCGCCTATAACTCAGCCCTATACCGATCTGCTGAAACTGCTGGGAAAGGAAGACCTCACCCCCAAAGGCGCGGTCGGCTTTGGAGCTCTCATCTGGAAGACGGCTCCCGCCCTCTGCCTGGGAGCAACCATGGTGGCGGCACTGCTTGTGCCGCTGGTGAGTTCGCCTCCCTTGGATTTCGGCGGAGATGTCATCGCCTTTCTCTACCTGCTGACACTGGCCGCCGCCGCCATAGTCCTCAGCGCGTTCGCCTGCGGCAATCCCTATGCCTACGTGGGAGCCAGCCGTGAGGTGATGATGGTGCTGACCGTAGAGCCGGTAATGGCGGTAGCTCTTATCGCTGTCGCCATTAAAGCACATTCGCTCACGTTCTCCGAACTCGTTTCCCACCAGGTGTTGGGGCCATCGGTTTCCGGAATCATAGCCGCCGTCGCCTTTCTGCTCGCCCTTCAGGCGAATGTGGGAAAACTCCCCTTCGATATTGTTGAAGCGGAAACGGAGATCATGGACGGTCCCTTCATCGAACGCTCCGGACCGGGGCTGGCCCTCTTCCGGCTCGCCGCCCACGCCAGAACACT
>WVXJ01000025.1:11606-12727 GCA_011773575.1 Armatimonadota bacterium
TGCTGACGGGGCTGCTCAACTTGGCTAAGGTTATTGTGGCTCTGATCCTGGTGGAGATCGCCAATGTAGCCAACCCCAGACTGCGAATCGACCAGTCCATGGGCTATTTTGCCCGCATTGTGATTTTCGTCGCCATAGTCGCTCTGGTATTTGCCGTGATGGGAGCATGAAATGATACTCAGCAAACTAAAGGAAGCCTGGATTTGCATAAAGGCGGGAAGAGTGACTCTGCCCTATCCCTTCGCTCCCGCCGTGCCGGAGGAAGGATTTCGCGGGCGGATCACCGTGGATGCCGAGAAATGCGTGGGATGCGGAGGTTGCGCCAATGTCTGCACCCCGCGAGCAATTCAGGTCTCCGATCCCTCCCAGGAGATCCGGTTGCTGGAGTTCTTCCTGGAGAGATGCACCTATTGCGCCAGATGTGAGGAAGTCTGCCCGGAGAAAGCCGTTACCTGCACCAAGGAATTCGAAACCGCTACCAATGATGTACAAGACTTGCATCTGAAAGTAGAGGTATTCATGGGCACCTGTCAGCGCTGCGGTCGCTGCTTCGAGACAAGCACCGAGCTGGACAAAATGATGGTTACCGGTTTTCGAAATGGCAAGCAGCCCCAGGCTGCCGAGGAGACGGCCTAATCTGCGCTTGACGGATAAGAGGAAGAGATGCCATACAATGTTCGCTTAATAGAAGCCTTAAGCCTCTTCATGGTGCTCACCAGCGTGGTGGCAATGGAGAGCCACAACCTGAGGCGCTCGGCCGCCGCCTATTGTGTCCAGGCCCTGCTCATCTGCGGCCTCATCCTCGCTTTCGCGGTGGGGAATCCGGCCCTCTATGCCTGGGCGGTTACAGCCTTCCTTACCAAGGCTCTCATCACCCCCTATCTTCTGATGCACTACATTCGGCGCACCGGCGATGCCGAGGTGAAGCCAATCATCGGCTTCGGCCCTTCCGTGGTGGTGGCCACTCTCGTTCTCGTCGCCTTCTACAAATTCACTCATACCTATGTCCATACACTCGCCCCCACCCGCCTCGCCGAGGAAGGAGTCTTTCGCACCAATCTCGCCGTCGCCCTTACTGTCTTCGTGTTAGGGCTCTATTGCATCCTCTCTCGGCGTGATGC
>WVXJ01000025.1:12795-19623 GCA_011773575.1 Armatimonadota bacterium
GTTTATCTGTTGCTGTATGTTATCACGGGAATTCGGGAGAAGTTCGGCACCACAGATACTTATTCCCTTTCAGAACTTCATTGGTAGAGGCGAATTTGCATGACTGAAAGTACAGTTTCTTCGGTTTTGCCTGCACTGGTCTTTCTCTTTCCCGCCGCCGCGGGTCTGCTCGCCTGGTCCTTGGGAAAGATACGAGCCGCGCTGGCGGAGACCCTTGCCGTATTGGGTGCCATCGGCGCGCTGGTGTTCGCTTTGGCGATGGTGCCTCCGGTGCTGGCGGGCCACGCCTTGACCTGTTGGGGCGTGGAACTACGTGTAGACGGCCTCGGCTGTCTGGCAACAGTACTGCTCTCCGCCCTGGGGCTGACCGCGGGGATCTTCTCCATTCGCTACATGCACCACCGGCGTTTCTTCGACGCCTCCGGCGCAGACATCACCCACAGACGTCTGCCCGCTTTCTACGGCCTCTTTCTCTTCTGCTTGGCGGCCATACTTTGGGGGACAACAACCAACAATATTATTATGCTCTACGTGGCGGTCGAGGCTACAACCATCGCCTCCGGACTCTTGGTGGCCTTCTGGTGGGACCGGCGCGCTCTGGAGGCGAGTTACAAATACCTCATGCTGCTCACCGTGGGCATCACCTTTGCACTCTTCGGCTGTGTTCTGCTCTACTCCGCTTCGACCAACTATCTCAGCGGTGTCAATGCCCTGCTGATGAGCAAGATCAGCACCATCGCCGATCAACTTCCCCGCAGCATAGTGGTTTTCGTCACCGCGCTCTTCATAATCGGCTTCGGTACCAAGGCCGGGGTGGCTCCCTTCCACCCCTGGCTGCCCGACGCTTATGCCGAGTCACCCAGCCCGATCAGTGCCCTCCTCTCCGGCGTGAAGGCGAAGATGGCGGCCTATGCTCTGGCGCGTACCCTCGCCATCTTCTTCCCCGCCTATGGAGCGCTGGGTCTCTTCATCGTCATCCTCGCTGCTTTCACCATGCTGCTGGGAGGGCTGATGGCTCTCGCTCAGCAGGATGTAAAACGGCTTTTGGCTTATTCCTCAGTCAGTCAGATGGGCTATATCTTGATGGGGCTGGGCTTCTGGAGTTATCTGGGAGCCTATGGAGCGCTCTTCCACATTATCAATCACGCGCTCTGCAAAGCCCTTCTCTTCTTGGCCATCGGCGCGGTTATCTATCGCACCGCAGGCCGCAACTTTGACCAACTCGGCGGCCTCGGCGCAAAGATGCCGGCCACAGCCGTGTGCTTTTTCATCGGGGCTTTTGCAATATCGGGTCTTCCACCCTTCAATGGTTTCGTCAGCAAATTGACCATCTTCCTCGCCGGCGCACAGGCGGGTATGTGGTGGGCCGCCGCCATCGCCATCTTCACCAGCCTGCTCACTATGGTAGCCGTGGTGAAAGCGGGGTATCTAATCTTCTGGGCCAAACCCAAAGATGAGGCGATTCTTGAGCGCGCGAAGGAAGCTCCAGCCTCAATGTTGGTTCCCGTCGCGGCGCTCTCCTTTGGCTGTATATTCCTGGGTATCTGGCCCCAGACTATCTTCCCTCTCTTGCATCGGGCGGTCACCAGCCTGGGCCTGGCGGGATAGGAGGTACAAAGTAACATGTCTCTGAAGAATCTCTGCCAAAAGGCTTTTCCCCGCAGCCTGTGGGTTTATCATACCAACACCGGCTCCTGCAACGGATGTGACATTGAGGTCATCAATGTCCTCACTCCATATTATGATGCCGAGCGCTTCGGCATCAAACTCGTGGGCTCACCCCGCCATGCAGATGTGCTCCTGGTGGCGGGGCCGGTCACAAGACAGGTGGCCGACGCCACTCGCAGACTCTATGAAGCGGTCCCTTCACCTAAACTGGTCTTCGCCATCGGCTCTTGCGCCTGTGGTGGAGGTATCTGGTTCGATACTTACAATGTCCTGGGTGGAGCGGACAAAGTAATTCCAGTTGACTTCTATATCCCTGGCTGTCCGCCTCGACCGGAGGCCATCCTCTACGGCGCCGCCGTCGCCTTGGGCCTGGCGCCAAAGAAGGCGGAACCTGAACTCTCCCGCCAGGAATTCCTCGACATATTGGAATCCTCGAAAGAAGCCGCAGAGGTCAAGACCGGCTGAGTTGAGCCGCGGCAAATTCGGATTCCCGTCACACCACCGCGCCTATTTCGCGTGCAGCAGGCTTTTTCCCGTGCAAAGCGAATAGAAGTGGAAATGGCGCAAATCATCGCGGATCTCCATATCCACATCGGACGCTCACTGGCGGGACGGCCCATCAAAATTACAGCCGCCAGGGACCTCACCTTCGCCAATATCGCCAAAGAATGTGTGATCAGAAAAGGTATTGACCTCGCCGGTATCGTTGACTGCGCCTCCCCCGCCGTAATCTCGGACATTGAAGCCCTCATCGCCTCCGGGGAGATGGAGGAACTCGCCGCTGGCGGCCTCCGCTTTCGCGGTAAGACCACACTTCTGCTCGCCTCCGAACTGGAAACCGCGGAGCCAAACGGCGCCTCTTCTCACCATGTCTCCTATTTCCCCACCTTCGCGCAACTGCAAGAGTTCAGCCAGAGGATGTCACGACTCGTCAGCAACCTGGAACTCTCCTCCCAGCGCTGTCGGCTGCCGGCCCAGCAATTGTGGGAAATCACTCACTCTGTCGGCGGCCTTTTCATACCCGCCCATGCTTTCACTCCACACAAAAGCGTTTATGGAACTTGTGTCCGCCGTCTCTCGGAGATGTTCAATCCCCGCGCCCTGAAAGATATTCCCGCCATCGAACTGGGACTCAGCGCGGATACAGATCTAGCCGATACTCTGAAAGAACTCGCCGATATCTCCTTTCTCACCAACTCCGACGCCCACTCCCTGCCCAAGATCGCCCGCGAGTACAATATATTAGAGGTTGAGGAGCCGACTTTCACCGAAGTCGCCATGGCCCTCCGCCGCCAGAATGGGCGCAGAGTAATCGCCAACTATGGGCTCGACCCCAGACTAGGCAAATATCACCGCACCCATTGCCCCACCTGTAATTACATCACTCCCGGCCCGCCGCCGGTACTGCAGTGTCCGCGCTGTGACTCTGAAAAGGTGATAAAAGGAGTTCTCGACAGACTGCGAGAAATCGGAGATTGGAAGGAGCCTCATCATCCTGAACATCGTCCGCCTTATCAGTACCAGGTTCCATTACAGTTCCTCCCCGGCATTGGCGCGGTGACCCTGGGGAAACTCCTCAACCGCTTCGGAACGGAAATGGCCGTTTTACATAGAGCGGAGGAAGAAGAGATCGCAAGAACCGTAGGCTTCAAACTCGCCCAGGTGGTCATGCAGGCGAGAGCGGGGAGTCTTCCTCTGGAAGCAGGTGGGGGAGGACATTACGGCCGCGCCATCACAAACGCAGCTGAAACCCAGATGCCCCTGCTCTAACATCTGGTAGAATTGCTCCAAAAGACGAGCTCTGTAGCGCGGGTGCGCCTGGCGCCCGCCGAGCCGTGTACAACTGCAGATCTACATAGAAGCACGCAGACGCAGAGGAGAACCTGTAGAGCGGGGGCCCTGCTTGCCCTGAGCCTGTCGAATGGGTCCCCCGCCGGATTGTCTGTGCGGCGAGGACGAACGGTAGCCGCAGGCTTTAGCCTGCGATGAGGCCGTAAGGCAGGGAGCCGCGGCTCCTGCCCTTGCAAAGGATTGCCTGCCGATCGGCAATGTAAGAAAATGAAAAAAGGACTCTTCATAACTTTCGAAGGCATAGACGGCTGTGGCAAGACCACCCAGGCGCGGCTGTTGGCGAAGGTACTGAAAAAGGCGGGCCACGAGGTGCTCCTCACCCGCGAGCCGGGAGGAACCTCGCTCGGGAAACGGCTGCGCCAACTTCTCTTGAATCCCAACTCAAAGGTCTGCGCGGAGGCGGAACTCTTCCTTTATCTCGCAGACCGCGCACAGCACGTACGTGAAGTAATTGCTCCCGCGCTCAAACAAGGAAGAATCGTCATCTCAGAGCGCTTCGCGGATTCCACTGTCGCCTACCAGGGAGCCGGCCGCAATCTCTCCAGAAAACGCGTCGAGCCCCTCAACCGCATCGCCACAGCCGGCCTCAAACCCAACCTGACCTTCCTGCTCAATATTCCGCTCTCCACCGCGCAAGACCGAAAAGCCAATCATCCCCTCCCCGCCGACCGCCTGGAAAGACTGGAAAAATCCTTTCACCAGCGCCTCGCCTGGGAATATCGGAAACTCGCCGCGGAAGAGCCCCGTCGCATTCATCTCATCAAGGCCGCGGGCTCTATCGAGCAGGTCCACCAGCGTGTCATGAAAGCACTCTTCAAGGCCTATCCAACACTGCAAAAGGGGGATTCACCCACTCCGTCTCAGAGGAGCAAGAAGAAATGAAACTCGTCATCGCGGTTATTCAAGACAAAGACCGCCGCAGGGCCACCGATGCCTTGCTCGAAAAAGGATTCAAGTTCACAAATGTCGCCTCGACCGGCGGGTTTTTGCGGGAGGGAAATGTAACCTTCTTCGTCGGGGTCGAGGATGATCAAGTGGATAAGGTGATGGAGGTCCTCTCCGCCTCCTGCAAGGCGCGGGAGCAGTTCGTCAATGTTTTTCCTCCCACTATCGAACCCATCGGCACCTGTATCCCCAGCCCGGTAAGGGTTATGGTGGGCGGGGCCACGGTCTTTGTAATCAGTGTGGACAAGTACGCCCGCATCTGATGCGCGTTGTCATTACCTGTTGGGTTGGAGCTTGCCTCCTGCCCTTGCCTGCCCGCCGCAGCCGCTTGTCCTACGAAGCCTTGGCGAAGTAGGATGGCGAAGGCGGGTAGGGCGGGGGCCCTGTCCCCCGCCGCATTAAGTAGGGGCGGATTACCATCCGGTGCCGGATAATCAATGGAAAACCTCTCAAACATCCTGGGCCAGAAGGCCGCGCTCGAAATCCTCCAACGGGCGGTGAAACATCACCGGCCCTTTCACGCCTATCTCTTCCACGGCCCCGAAGCAGTGGGAAAGGCGACCACCGCGAAAGCCTTTGCAAGAGCCCTGATGTGTCACAAGCCCACCTCTGACGGGGACGGCTGCGGAGATTGCCCCTCCTGTCGCAAGATGGCCTCAGACAACCACCCCGACTTCAGGCTCATAGGAATTGAACGCGGCAATGCCGGCTCCGGCCAAGGCGGCCGCTGGAGAATAAGCATAGACCAGATTCGCCAGAACCCGGACAAGCCCCGCGTTACTCCACCGCCGTTAATCACGGATGCCTTCTATCAGCCCATTGTCGGTAAATGGAAGGTGTATGTCATTGACCCCGCGGACTTGCTCAGCCCCGATGCCGCCAGCGCGCTGCTGAAAGTGCTGGAGGAGCCGCCCTCCTATGTGGTGATAATCCTCATCACCTCCCGACCCGCGATGACCCTCTCCACACTGCGCTCTCGCTGCTGGCCTGTCGGGTTCAGGCTGGCGCCGAGAGAAGAGATAGAAAAGGCGCTCACCGAAAAAGGGTCTTCACCCCAACAGGCCAGACTCTTCGCCGCGCTCTCTGAGGGGAGGATCGGCTGGGCGATTGCAAACGCGCAAAAAGAGGAATTGGAAGCCGCCCGCCAACAGACTATCGAACTCTTGGACCGGCTGCCGGTAATGGCTCCCCAGGAGGCCCTCCATTTCGCGGAAACCCTAAGAGAGATCGCCACTGATTACTCCACGCCGGCCCAAGACGATGAAAGCGAAGGGGAGGCCGCTGCACGACGGCCGGGGCCCGAAAGAGGCCTGCGGGCATCACTGCCCGCGGTGCTGGATCTGGCGCTCTGCTGGTTCCGTGATTTGCTGTTGGTCTCTCAACAGTCCGAAGGGCTCATCGCCAATGAAGACTTCCGCTCTCTTTTGACCCGACAGGCCGCCCAACTCAACCCCGACCAGATCCGCGCCTGTATCCTCGCCACCCTCGAAACCAAACAATACCTCCAGCGCTTCGCTAATCCCACCCTCGCCACCGAATCCCTCGCCCTCCGACTCCACCAAGCCATGGCCTGACGCGGCACCGCCAATGCGCCAGCAAACCGCAGATTAGCGCGGATGAACGCAGACTAGCGTTAGATAAACTGCCTGCCCTACGAAGCCCTCGGCGAAGTAGGATAGGGCGGGGGGTGCCGGTTCATCCTGAGTGAAATCGAAGGGCCCCCGCCGAATCAATCTGTGGACGCCAATAAGGTAAGGAGCATCCATTGGAGGCTTGGAGGATTAACAAACAAGAGGAGGTGTGCGCGTGGCAATAAATCGCTTGCTTGCCGACAACGAGGCCCACACTAAGAATTGGAGTGGGCTAGTGAGTCTCGGCGGGCTCGATCATCAGGCGCAGCGCGGTGCGTTCTTGGCCGTCAACCGAGATGTCTGCAAAGGCGGGGCGGCAGATGAGGTCAACCCCTGAAGGTGCCATAAATCCTCGTGCAATGGCGAGGGCCTTGATCGCCTGGTTCAGCGCTCCTGCTCCAATGGTCTGGAGTTCCGCGACTCCCTTTTCTCGAATCACTCCGGCAAGCGCACCGGCTACCGCGTTCGGGTTCGACTTCGATGATACTCGCAGTACTTCCGCCATGGCTGATCTCCCTGCAACAGCGCTTATCGTAAATCTAGAAAAAACTTTGCGTGATTATTCTGGTGACACGAATCTTCGAATTCTTTCGATCTCGCTCGGCTTTCCAGTTTCTTTATCTATCGTGAGCAAAACTGCATTCAGTTCCAGCGTCCCACCGGCCACCTCGAACCGGTTCGGCAGCCGTGTGAGAAGTCTTTCCACAATTAGGTCAGGTTTTACACCGATAAT
>WVXJ01000025.1:19632-28035 GCA_011773575.1 Armatimonadota bacterium
GGCAGCACCCGTTCATCGGCGGTTTGCACATGGGTATGAGTACCCAATACCGCCGTCACCCTGCCGTCCAAAAACCACCCCATTGCCAACTTCTCGCTGGTGGCCTCCGCGTGCATATCCACAAGGATCACGCGGCTCTCTTTTTCTAGTTTTTCGACCTCCTTCTTGCCAACCTGAAAGGGGCAGTCCACATTGTCCATGAACACCCGCCCCAACAGGTTGATTATCGCCACTGATTCCCCGTCAGCGGACCGAAAAAGACCGCTTCCTCGACCCGGTGCCCCAACAGGGTAGTTGGCGGGTCGAAGCAGCCTTTCTTCGGCCGCGATTATATCATACGCCTCGCGGTTTTTCCACACATGGTTGCCTGTGGTGAGCACATCCACGCCCAGGCCTAGCAGTTCCTCGACTACTTTGGCGGTAATCCCCATCCCGCCAGCAGCGTTTTCCGCATTGGCGATGACGAAATCCACCTCGTTTTCCTTCACCAATCCCGGCAGCAAACTAGCAACCACCCGCCTGCCAGGACGGCCCACTATGTCTCCGATAAAGAGGATTTTCATCTATCCTCACTTTCCAACTGTGGAAAACGTTAGTCTATCCCTATCCTGAGCGTGAAGCCACAAACCGGGCCATGGAGCGGTCATAAGAGCGCTCGACATCCGCCGGAAAGCAGCAGCCGGGCAATTCTCCTGACTTCAGGTGATACTGCAGACACTCACAGCACCTTCCCTTGCGAGGACACCCCGGGTAGGAGCAGGAACACTCTTTAAGGTTGGCGTCCAGGTTCGGACAATCAGACTTCGCCACAATAGTCCTCCTTTTATAGAGTTTCATTCGCGCGGCCTTCCAACACACTGCCGCATGGCTCCCTATTGTCCGCGAAATCCTCGATAAGGGCAATAGGCCGAGTGCCTGTCCTCTCAACTCTTAACTCGTGACTCTCAACTCCTGCCGGCCAAAAGGTAATCATGTTCAAAGAGAGAATAGAAAACCTGAAAAATGACCGGTGAACAGAGAATGGAATTAGCCGCGGAAGGCCTTGTCAAAGCCTATCATCGCCGCCGCGTGGTAGATGGGATTTCCCTGAAGGTAAGCAAAGGCGAGATCGTGGGCCTGCTGGGGCCCAACGGAGCGGGCAAGACAACCACCTTCTATATGTTGCTGGGTTTGGTGCGGGCCGAGAAAGGCCGCGTCTCTCTCAACGGGGATGATATTACCCCTCTTACCATGCACCGCCGCGCAAGGTTGGGCCTGGGCTATCTGCCCCAAGAGCCGTCCGTCTTCCGCAAACTGAGCGTGGAGCAGAACCTGCTTGCCGTGCTCGAACTTCTGCCCCTCTCCGCGCAACAGCGAAGAGAGAGAATGGAGAGCCTGCTGGAAGAGTTCTCTCTCACCCATGTGCGCAATAGTAACGGCCAAGTTCTTTCCGGCGGAGAGCGCCGGCGTGTGGAAATAGCCCGCGCTCTCGCCACCCGGCCCTCCTTCATACTCCTGGATGAGCCCTTCACAGGTGTTGATCCCATTGCCGTCGCAGATTTGCAGGACTTGATTCTCCACCTTCGCTCACAGGAGATAGGCATCCTGGTCACCGACCATAATGTGCGGGAGACTCTCGCCATCACCGACCGCGCCTATATCATCCATGAAGGCGAGATTCTTACCAGCGGCCCTTCCAGTGCTTTGCCAAATGATCCCATTGCCCGCAAGTTCTACCTGGGAGATCGTTTCAGTTTATGAGGAGCACAGAGTTCAGGGTTGAGAGTTCAGAGTCCAAAGGAGGGTTTCCGCCTGACTGTTATCCTTCGCCCTCAACTCCGCACTCTGCACTCTCAACTCTTAACTCTAGACTCTCAACTCAACCATGAAGATTCTCGACCGCTACATCTTGCGAGAACTCGCCGGCCCGTTCCTCTTCGGAGCGGCCGTCTTCACACTCCTCCTCGTCGCCGGGTTCATCCTCCCCAAACTCACGGACCTCTTCACCGAGGCCAGGCTGGGCATAGGTGACGCGCTTCTGCTCTTCGTCTATCTCTTGCCGCGCTATGTTGTGCTCACTTTCGCCATGGCAACACTACTCGGAGTGCTGATGGCCTTCGGCCGGCTTTCCGCGGAAAGCGAAATGGTGGCCTTCCATGCCGCGGGAGCGTCTCTGCAGCGGCTGGCGCGGCCGGGGGTGGCCTTTGGGCTGGCCATCAGCCTGTTTGCACTGGTCGTGGGAGAGGCGGTTGTCCCTCAGGCCAACCACGCCGCCGAACAGATTCTCAACAAGGCGAAGGGCCGGCCCTCAGGAATAGAAAAGAATGTCGTTCTCTTCGAAAAAGATGCGCAGGGAACCGAGCGTACCATCTATGCCGCGGTCCTCGATTTGGCCGCCGGCACCATGGAGCGGGTCACCATCAATGAACTCAAGGATTCTCAGCCGGTGGGCGGCATATATGCCGAGAAAGCAAGACGAAACGGAGAAGGCTGGCAGTTATTCGACGGCTACTCCTTTACAATTCGGGGCGGACTGCCCGTAATCTCAGTGAGTTTCGATGAGCAGACCATCACCTATCTCTCCTCACCGGAGGTGCTTGTCGCTCAGGCGAGAAAGAAGCCCATCGAAATGTCCTACCGGGAACTCAAGACACATATCACCATCCTGCGCGGCCAGGAGCGGGATGCCTCCGAATTCGAAGTGGAACTCCCCCGGCGGCTTGCCCTTCCCTTCGCTTCCCTCGTCTTCGCCCTTATCGGCACCCCCCTGGGAATGCGCTCCCACCGGCGCAGTTCATCTCTGGGGCTGGCCTTCACCGTGCTCATCGTCTTCTTCTACTACATCGTGTGGAACTGGCTCGGCGTGGCCGCCGAAAACGGTGCGTTGGCGCCCGCCGCAGCCGCCTGGCTGCCCAACATCTTCTTCGCCGCCACCGGCCTCATCCTCATCTTCACCGCCCGCAAATAAGAAAAGAAATTCTCACCGCAGAGGCGCAAAGGAATCTGCACAAGTTGTAGGGCGGGGTCTCTGTACCCCGCCGGCCTTTGCTCTACCTCCCCATCTCCCGCAGTGCCCGTAGGTTCCGATCTGCGCACTCCAGCGGTGAGTAGGCATACCGCTCCTGTTCCACAATATACCAGCGGGTGCCGGCCATGCTCTCACACAACCGGAACACTTCCTGCCAGGGCACATCACCTTCGCCGATAAGCGCCTTATCATTTGTCTTCGAGTATTCCTTAAGGTGCACTGTCAGCGCGCGCCCCGGATATTTCTCCAGGAACGGTGCCGCATCGGCACCCGCCTGCACCGCATTGCCGATATCGAACTGCATCACCACTTCCAGTTTCGTGTTGCCGAAGATGATGTCCCAGGCGAGTTCACCCTCCACCGCCTTGAATTCATCGAAGTGATTATGATAGCCGGTGTTCATCTTATGAGGCCCCAATTTTTTCGCGATCTCGTTCAGTATCTTCGCCACCTCCAGCCAGTCCGCCCGGCTCTTTCTCTCCGGCGCAATCGGCACAATCAGAAAGCGATTACCGAGGATCTGGTTGAACTCAATCGTCCTCTCCAACTCGTCTTCCAGCAGAGTCTCCAGCGGAGTGTGCGAGCCGGCCGTTTCCAGGCCCAACTCATCCAGCATCTTGCGGAGTTCCTCCGCGGAGAAGCCGTAGTAGCCGGCGAACTCCACGCCCGCATAGCCGATCTTTGCCACCGCTTTCAGGGTCGCGGGAAAATCCCGCTCACAATCATCCCGCACAGAATACAATTGCAATGCTACGGGAATCCGTGCCATCTGTTGTTCCTCCTACTGACCAGTCAAACTGCCGCCGCAGAACGAGACCCTTCGCTGTGCTCAGGGTGACAAATGGGGTGATTACAGCCCGCGGCCTCTGTCGTTACATCACGACTGTCATTCTGAGCGAAGCGAAGAATCTCAGAGACACTCCTCGGCGACAAGCCTGTGACGGTCTCTCAGGCAAGCCGGATGTAGTTCTTGTAGGGCGGGTGCGCCTGCGCCCGCCGCATGGGTTAACTGATTGGGCGAAGACTCACGTCTGCTTTGCAGCAACCTCCTGCCGAACAGCTATACTAGGTTCCCCGCGGATTCTGTCGTTCTGAGCGTTCACCCTGAGTGCAATCGAATGGGTAGCGAAGAATCTCTGAGGTACTCATGGGCGACTGAAAAGGCTTTACACAAGATTCCCCGCGGCATCGAACTTCATGGACCGCAAATTCTCCTCCACTGTAAGGGAAGGATTAGCCTTTGCCTCGGCGAGCAGCCCCTCCGAAACGAAAAGAGAATCCAGATGCAGGGTATCGCGGATCCTCACCAGCCTCACCTCTTCCGGGGATTTGTCCAGCCCGCTGACAAGGGCCGCGGTAATCGCCTCCTGATCATTTCTCAACACAACCGGCACCCTGGCGAAGGCGAAACTGCCGGAGGTAAGGACATTGGCATAGGTGGAGTCAACATCCATCCCTTCAACCACCCGCGCCGTGGTGATATCCGCCATACCCAGTCCCAGCGCGTTGCCCTTGGTCTCTCTTGTCAGGCCCAATACCACGACTGTGCGACAATGAGTCTGTTTCCCCCGCCGCGCCTCAAAGGCATACCGCCCCGTAACATTCGGATCCATCCCCGTGCCGGAAATCTCCTTTCCGATACGCTCCACCACCAGAACATCAATCTCTGCAAAGGGCAGCCGCGCGGCATGGCGTTTCGCCCGCCGCAGCAGCCGTCTGTCTCCTTCCTCTATTCTGCGGGGCGCAAAGGCCTCTATGTGGGCGACATTCTGGTAGGCATCTTCCAGCACCGCCACCCCGCAGAGAATCTTCGTCTTGGAGAATATCAGCCGGCTCGCCTTCACAACCGTCTCCGACATTCGCCCTATGCCCGGCGAATGCAGCGCGCAAGCCCCTTCGTGTTTGCCCAGCCCCACCGCCATCATCTTCATCAAGCCGCTCTCGACCTGAGCCGAAAAATCCGTATGTTCCTTAACCCGATTGACCACTATGATTCCGTCCGCCTTCACCGCGAAAGCATCCATGTGCACCGGCACAGTGGGGCTGATTTGCCCTATCGTGACAGTCTTCATACTGGAGCGTATCGGCGCGCCCACCGATTTTTCCGTCACCCCGATGGAGTTGAGCACCTTAACTTGCCCCTCCGCGGTGGCCCCGCCGTGGCTCCCCATGGCCGGAACAATGAAGGGTTTTGCGCCCCGCGCCTTTACGAAAGATGTGATGCTCTTCAATACCGCCGGAAGTCCGGCGATTCCGCGGCTACCCGCGGTTATGGCAATCTTCATCTTGGGCTTGATACGCCGCGCCAGACCTGCTTTCTCAAGTTGTACGCGCACCGTTTCGTCAACATCCGCCAGGCTCGCCTGATACAGCGCCTGGGTTACTCTAGCCATTCGGGGAAAACGCATTCTCTTTGTCCCGCCAATAAAGGATAGATGTTGCTGTGTTGCTCTACTTATTCGGCACTACTCGCAGGAGAACCTTCGCCCATTTTCTGTTAACGATGGTAGGAGAAACCCTCCTCAGGGGAGAATTGGTTGAGAGTCAATGAGTGGCACCGAAGAAATCACAGTCCTGGTTCAGCGGCTGGAGGGAAATGAAGATTTGCCCTCTCCGACTTATATGACTCCCCATGCCGCGGGGATGGACCTGTGCGCGGCAGTGACAGAAGAAGTTGTACTCCGGCCCGGCGCCAGAACCCTTGTTCCTACCGGCCTGCGGCTGGCCATTCCGGAAGGTTACGAGGGGCAAATAAGACCCCGCAGCGGCCTCGCCCTGCGTCACGGCCTGACCCTCTTGAACACACCGGGCACAATTGATGCGGATTATCGAGGTGAAGTGCAGATAATAGTGGCCAATCTGGGGGAGGAAGATTTCATCATACGCCGGGGTGAACGCATCGCCCAACTAGTCGTCTCTCCAGTGGCCAGGGCGAAACTGGAGTTTGTGGACGAATTGGAGCATACTCCTCGCGGAGAAGGCGGGTTCGGACATACCGGCTGAGAGGTTGCGCTGATGAGAAACATGATCGCCATATTTGCGCTGCTGATGCTGCTCTTCTTCCTGGGGCGGGCATATGCGCAGCCGCCTCTCTATGTCGTTGATCTTTCCCGCGCCACCACCCATGAGAAACTGATTACCCTCAGCCTGCAGGGGCTGGCGAACCGCAGCCCGGAGACCCCCTCCATCTACACCCTCTCCGGCGAGCAAGATGAGGGCTGGCTTTCTTGGATTGAGCGACTAGATCCTCGACCCACAGAGCGCGTCTCTCCTCAGCAACTCCTCGAGCAATTTCGCCATCTCGCCAAAGGACAAATCCTTTGCGAGCCGAGTGATTCAACCTCCCTCAATATGGCCACCTCTCTGGCCGGCCTGCGTGACGGAATCGTGAGCGACCGCGATCTCGGTCTGCCCACCTTATTCGATACACGGGGGAAATTCAGATCTGTTCTGGAGGCCTACCAGTGGGCGGCGAAGGAGATCCTTCCCCAATGCTCGCAAAAGGGCCTCGTGTTACTTGGCTCATCCATTGGCTTCCGGGATTATGTGATAAGAGAGAAACTGCTTGCTTTGCCCATGACTACTTTGGGCGACAAAGCGGCGTGGCGTCTTCTGAGCCGGATGGCGGCTTCTTTCCCGGCGGGCACTCCCATTCTTGCGCCGGCTCCAGAGCGGATTCACCCAGCGATTATTAAATGGGGCGCGCGCGTGGGACATCCGCTCTTTGGAGTAGAAGAGGCCGCAAACCTCTCCTATCATTCCCAATTGGAAACACCAACATTTAGCCAGTGGCGGCGCTACGTAGAACTGGGAGCGAAGATCTATGTCTGCTTCATCTTCTCCGGAGGTGATGACCTCTCTTATGCGCAGCGCCGGATGAGTGACCTCTGGCGGCAAGCAGAGCGAGGTGCCCTCCCATTGGGTTGGGCGCTTCCGGCTCCAATGGCGGGCATTGCCCCTGACATTCTTCAATACTACTTCGCCGGTGCCTACAGAAGCGGACACGACGGCTTCGTGCTCCAGGTGAACAGCCCCTCGGTGTCCAAGCCCCGCACCCTTCACGCTCCTCTCGTGCAGGCGCGCGAGGCCACAGATATCCGTTCCCTCGTAGTAATTGACGAATCCTCTGACAAAGCACTCCTGCCTGCTGTGGAGGAACTCGCCGTTCACTTCCAACCTTCAGGAATCTTCGTGCCCGACCACAAATCTCTGCCCTCCAAAGTGATCGGCGAATCCGTGATCTTTACAAAAGGGTTCTCCGGCTCCAACGCTGACGAGATTCTCAAGCGGCTGTCGGCCCTTCCCGCCACAAAGGGTGGGCTCATCTTCGTCTGGGTGGACAGCAAGTCAGTCTCACCGGCTGACATCTTCTCTGTCGCCAGTCTGCTGCCATCCTATTTCGAAGTTGTGGCACCCGATGAGTTCATCTTTCTCGCAAAACAGGTGCTGTCGGGTGAAGCATTTGAGGTGCCCTCGCAGACAAAGGTGAACCTGATCGCGCCCGCAAGCGTCGGCCCGGACGAAAGCTTTATCGTCCGCGCAGCAATTCCCGGCGCGAAAGTCAAGGAGGCGCTCTTGATTTACCAGCAAGAGAGCGGCATCCAATTGGTGGAGCCGATGGGCAGACGCGGCCCCGACGGCGAATATTCCGTCCATCTGGGGCCTCTCTTGCACAGCGGAGAGTGGCTGCTCCAGGCGCGGGTGAGCGAAGGTGAGGGAGTGGTCTCCTGGTCCGAGGTCGTGCGGCTGCAGGTTTCTCCGGAGGATCCGGATGAGGACGGCCTCAGCGCGGCTGCAGAACGCTTCTTCGGCACCGACCTTGCGAGCGCCGACACTGATAACGATGGTCTGCTGGATGGGTCAGATCCTCATCCTCTTACCCTCAACTCCAGCCCCGCAGTCTATTTCGGCCCCCTGGCGCCCGTGGATGATGCGCCTTTTCTGGTGGAAGACAGCGGCTCCATTCTGGAAGACAATGTGCGCAAGGTCAGAGCCGACAACTATTTCGTCTACCATCTCTTCCTGGAAGGACTTCCTCCGGGGGCCAGAGCAGTGCTGGCAATGCGCCTGAGCGGCACAGCCAGAGCCGCCTTTTCTGCAGATGGCAAGAAATTCGATACGCCCTTCAACCTGCAAGAGACGGATGGGTGGACCACAGCCCCTGTGCCGGCCGAGCTCCTCAGGAGCAGGACTCTTTTCATCCGCATTTCGGCAGCTGAGGAGCCTCCCGCCGAATTGAGCCTGCGCAAACTCGCCATACTATCTCCCCTCGATGCTCCCTCCATCGGATTGCCCGCACTGGTGCCGCCCTATTTCGGGCCGGGCCTTCCTGTGGGGGTTTCAGTTGACCTCTGGGACCCACAGACAGTGACTCAGGCCTGGTGTGCTTATCGGTC
>WVXJ01000025.1:28077-28823 GCA_011773575.1 Armatimonadota bacterium
TTCGATAACGCGCGTCGATTGGACTGGTGGGTTGTCGCCCGGAATAGTGAAGGCCGGCGTTCCTCCAGCCGTATGATGCATGCGTGGGTCGGCACTTTCCCGGGAGAGACGCTCCATCTATTCGCCAACAAGGAACTCAATGGCGGATGGCGGCGGACAGAGATGGGTTGGGGGCCGGCCAGAGAAACCGACCGGGCCGGTATCACGGACTGGGCCGAACTAGAGGTCACCGGCGGCTCCTATGAGGTATGGGCTTTGGTGGCGGGACGGGGCCGGGAAGTCGGAATCTGGGCGGATGGCAACCTCTTTACCAATATCGACGCGAGCGCGCCCGATGATTGGCAGCACCTTGGCAAGATCAGGCTCGCAGAAGGTGAACACCGCGTTGAGTTAATCTCCGGTGCGGGCAGAGAGGGAGCCACCGCGCGCTACAGTCAACTCATCTTTACTTCCATTTCCTCCTTCCTCCCTCCGCCCAAAGGAAGGCTGGAGATGCAGAACTGCCTTATTCTGTCTTCCCCCTTGGACGGAGAGAAGATAGGTTCCAGAACGCAAGTCTCGGGCACGGCCTCAGGCGATATCGCCCGGGTGGAGTTCCTTGTTGACGGCGAACTGTTGCGCAGATTCAGCAGCCCTCCCTTTTCCTTCGTGTGGGACAGCGGCAGGCTTTCAGAGGGTAAACATATTCTGCAAATGGTGGGTATAGGGCGCGCCAGACGGCCTGTCGCCACACTTGAAGTCGAAGT
>WVXJ01000025.1:28844-29050 GCA_011773575.1 Armatimonadota bacterium
AACCACCTCCTCACCCAGCGTATCAAGGAGATGCGCACTCCCCGCGCCCTGGAGATTGAAGCCCACCGGCGAGGCTGGATAAAAAGAGGCGAACGAAGGCTGGTGTTGGTCAAACCGCCCGCCGACCAGAAAGAACTTCCACTACTGAGCGAGGAAAGTTCGTCTCTCTTTTCCCGGATGCGTGATTGGGCCCGCACCAGGGCCGC
>WVXJ01000054.1:0-437 GCA_011773575.1 Armatimonadota bacterium
GGCGGGCCTGGAAGACAAGTTATGAATCGCTCTTTCCCGCAAATCCACAAGAGGTTTGGATGGCTGCCGCCGGCTCAGACTGTGCGCATTGTTCTGGCCCTGCTTCTTGCCGCCGTGGTGCTGGTCTGGTGGCAGGCATGGCAAAGCCTCAATCCTCGGCTCACAGTAGTCTTTCTGGATGTAGGACAAGGGGATTCCATCATCATTCACTCCCCGACTGGGAAGAGTCTCCTGATAGACGGAGGCGGGCGTTCGGGCGAATCCTCTGACAGGGGGGAGATGGGCCGATGGGTGGTTATACCCGCGCTCTATCGGCAAGGAATCAGGCGGATTGATGCAGTGATCGCCACTCATCCACATGATGACCATATAGGAGGGCTGCCTGAGGTAATTGACGAGATGCCGGTAAGAATGATATTGGACAGTGGTCAGTTCTG
>WVXJ01000054.1:573-1525 GCA_011773575.1 Armatimonadota bacterium
CTCCATAGTAATCAGACTCACCCATGGCCGAGTCTCTTTCCTCTTCACCGGCGACCTTCAGGAGGAGGGAGAGGAAGTTCTTCTTATAGACGATCCCGCCATTGTGAGCACCGCCCTGAAGGTTGCACATCACGGAAGCCTGGACGCGACCTCGGAACGATTCTTGCAGGAGGTGAGGCCCAGATGGGCGATAATCTCAGCGGGGCGCAACAATCCCTTCGGCCATCCTCATGAGCAGACATTGGAGCGCTTGGGGCAGACGGGTGCAAAGGTATTTCGCACAGATGAATCGGGAACCATCGAGATGATCTCAGATGGCAAGTGTCTGGAGGCTAAGTGGGGGAGAGGATATCAGCGATGGCATACCGTGTTAGAATAGGGCAATTCATGTGTCAGACGGCACAACTCATGGAGGATGTGACCTGATGGGTGAATCAGATTCGCCGCGGGTGCGGATATTGCGTTCCCTGGCAGAGAACGAGATTATGGCGGAGATGCGCGCCAGAGGCGCGGATTATCAAGCCGTGGAGCAACTCCGAACCAGGGCCTCCTGGATTGGAGCTATATTCCTCGGGCTTCCTATGGAGCACTCCGTCAATCTCAGGAAGAAAGCGAAAGAAGTTGGTGTGCAGGCTTTCCTGTGCCGGTCTTTGTCTACAAGAGGGCGCGGGCAAGAAGTTGCTGATGTGATTTTAGCCGGCACCGCGGAGGACCTGAAGCGGCTGTCGGAGTCCCTGCAAGAGAAAGAAGGCGGCCTGGGCTGGGCCCTGGCACAGGCGATTGGGAATTGGCAGGGAGATCGCAGAAGGGAATGGCACTGCGGAGACCGCCGGCTGGCTTTGGGGGAAAAGACTCTCGTAATGGGCATTTTGAATGTTACGCCCGATTCCTTTTCCGGTGACGGGCTTGGCAGTGATGGTGATATCGAAAGGGGCCTGCAGCAAGCGAAGCA
>WVXJ01000095.1:0-1766 GCA_011773575.1 Armatimonadota bacterium
TGCAGCGAAAGTTCGATCATTGCTCTCATCGCATAACGGGCACGGCTTGAAAGTCTAAGCATATATCCTACCTTTGCTATAGGAATAGTATGTTTTATTATTCCACAGCTCTTTCTCATTGTCAACACCTTTTTGCGAGATATCAGTTGGAAGCATTAAGAGTAAGCAGTGGAACCGGGGAGACTCTTGAAGGCTTAAGTGAATCTTGGTAGAGGTAAACGCAAACTACTGTTTGTAATCTGCCCTACGCGATTCAAGCGTGATCCAGGCCAGATGTTGAAACTGAGGGTAGTATGGGGGGCTCGGTTGAGTGAGGCTCAATCTGCAGCGAGTTGCTCTAATGCCGACTTGGCCGCGTCACCGATACGCTCGACCTCAACATCACTGTGGGCGGTGGAGAGAAACATCGCTTCAAACTGAGAAGGAGGCAGGTAGACGCCTTGTTCGAGCATGGAGTGAAAGAACTTCGCATATCGCGACTTATCACTGGCTGACGCGGTTGCGTAGTTCGCTACAGGCCCTTCTGAGAAGAAAAGGGTAAACATGGAACCGACGCGATTTATGGTCACAGGAATATTCAGGCGAGAAGCCGCCTGTTGAAGTTCTTCTACAAGAGACTGAGCCCGCCTTTCAAGCATTGCATAAGGTTTTTCCGCTGCAAGGATACGCAGAGTCGCAAGACCTGCTGCACAGGCCACCGGATTTCCGGAAAGGGTGCCGGCCTGATAGACAGGTCCGGAGGGAGCCAGCATCTCCATTATCTCCCGCCGGCCCCCAAAAGCGCCAATGGGCAGCCCTCCGCCGATGATTTTTCCAAGCACGGTCAAGTCGGGAGTGACCTTGTGGAGGGTTTGCGCTCCTCCATAATGAACCCGAAAGCCGGTGATGACCTCATCGAATATGAGCAGACAGCCGACCTGCTCTGTGGCCTGGCGAATGCCCTCGAGAAATCCTTCCTTTGGCGGCACCACTCCCATATTCCCGGCCACAGGTTCGATGATTACACAAGCGATCTCCTTACCGCGTGAGACCAGCAACTCCTGCACCACTTCGAGGTCATTGTAAGGAACTACCAGAGTTTCCGCCGCCCAGGCATCTGGGACTCCAGGGCAGTCAGGAATACTGAGAGTGGCCAATCCGGAACCGGCGCGGGCGAGCAGACCATCACTGTGTCCATGATAGCCGCCTTCGAATTTCACCACCTTGGAGCGCCCGGTGAATGCGCGGGCAAGGCGAAGCGCGCTCATTACCGCTTCTGTTCCGGAATTGACTAAACGCACCAATTCAATTGAGGGAACTGCCTCCACAATAAGCCGGGCAAGTGCCACTTCAAGTTCGGTGGGTGCGCCAAAGGTCATCCCCCTGCCGGCTGTTTCGCGGATAGACTCCACGACTTCCCGACGCGCATGACCAAGGATAAGCGGTCCCCAGGAAGCGACACAATCGATGTACTCATTACCATCAACATCCCACACAGTTGCGCCCGCCCCCCGCGCCATGAAGGGCGGAGTGCCTCCCACGGCCTTGAAAGCTCGCACAGGGCTGTTCACTCCACCCGGAATAAGGCCTTGGGCCTCAGCAAACAAAGACTCAGACTTCGATTGGCTCCTGCTCATCAATCGCTCCATTTATGAGTGACTATCGCCTTGGGTCCCACCGCGGGCGGCGCGTTCGGTCAGCAGTTTGGCATAGTCGGAGGATGATTTCTTGAATTCCCGCGTTGAGAAGAGGACCACCGGCTCTTCGGCAGTGCAAGCCTCGGAAAG
>WVXJ01000095.1:1817-17702 GCA_011773575.1 Armatimonadota bacterium
AGTGAGATACATATGGCGAGGAGGCCAGACAATTTCCTACCTCCTCCACCCTATCATCTGCTACTTCCCATGCGGTCATGGAGTTGGCGGTAAAACCCAGGCGGCGGTGATTGACCATGGCGCCATAACGCCGGATACGGCCGTCGTCAGTCCACTGCTGCAAGGCCGCGAGGATAGCAGCCGTCTCCATTTGAGCGGCTGAAGCGAGCGCTGCGAATGGGGTTGGACACAAGGGCAGGTCGGTCTCGAGAACGCTCAGCAAATCCACATCAACCGAGTCGGCGGAAGCAGGCACGGTGGGGATCGAAGTTCCCGCAGGAGAGGATGCTGTGGACCGAGATGCCGGTGGGGTTGGAGTTTCGGATGGTGAAGCAACCAGATCGAAGTGGACGGCGATCTTGAAGCGGCGCAGCGCGGGCAACCGCCACACCCCACGCACTCCTGGCAAGGAGGCTGTGCTTGCCGCTGCAGATTCGAACCAGTCTTCACCGGGCGCCACCGCGGCAAACCAGAGATTGACGCGGTGTTCACGCTCATAGCAGTGTGTTACAGGCGCCCACGATCCCACTTCAGTGCCAACTGCTTCTATGTGTGAAGGTTCGATCTCCACTCCCACCAATTCACTCGCAAGCCCAAATCGCGCGGGTTCAAAGACGGGGCCGATCTTGCGAATTACATTCGTCGCCTTAAGTCTCTCCAGCCTCTGCAATACGGCCTCTTCGTTCAATCCCACTTTCTCCCCCAAAGCCGCAAAAGGCCGCTCCACACATGGGAAGCAGGCCTGGGCCGCGGTGAGAAGAACACGCTCCTCCTTTGTCAATGCGGAGAGACCGGCTACTCCTTCAGCCATCTGGCAGCCTCTCTGGCATGATAAGTGATAATCAGATCCGCCCCTGCTCGAGCGATGCTCGTGAGCACTTCCAGAGTAGTCGCCCGTTCATCCACCCAACCTCGCGCGGCGGCAGCTTTCACCATGGCGTATTCCCCGCTTACATTGTAGGCGGCAACAGGTCTGTCCAGCGCGGCGCGGACATCAGAGATGACATCCAGGTAGGCGAGCGCGGGTTTCACCATGATGATATCCGCCCCCTCCTCTGCATCCTGCCGCGCCTCCCGCAGCGCCTCCCGCCGATCCTCCGCAGCCATCTGATAGGAACGTCGGTCACCGAACTGAGGAGCAGAATCCACCGCCTCCCGGAAAGGCCCGTAAAAGGCCGATGCGTATTTGGCGGAATAGGCCATAATGCCGGTGTCGTAGAAACCCGCTTCATCCAGCGCACAGCGAATCGCTGCAACGCGGCCATCCATCATATCGGAAGGTCCCACAAGATCCGCTCCCGCCTCGGCATGAGAAAGGGCGATTTTGGTGAGGATTTCCAGTGTGGGATCATTGAGAATCTCTCCCCCCTCCCCCACAACTCCACAGTGTCCGTGGGTAGTGTATCCGCAAAGGCAGACATCGGTCATAACCACCAACTCGGGTAGAGCGCTCTTTAGTGCGCGCACACCTTGCTGTGCCGGCCCCTCAGGATTGGCCGCCTCCAGGCCGGACTCATCCTTGCGCTCCGGAACACCGAAGAGCAGCACGGCCCTAATTCCTTCCTGCCAGGCCTGCTCTGCCTCTTCGACGAGGCGATCAGGCGAAAGATGATATTGCCCCGGGAGCGCTTCAATTTCCTTACGCCGGTCAATCCCAGCAACCACGAACAGCGGATAGATGAATTGCCCCGGATGGATCCGGGTCTCCTTCACCAGTTCCCGCAGTGCCGGAGTCCGGCGCAAACGCCGCGGCCGCTGGACAAGCCGGAAAGTCTCCTTCTTCTGTTCAGGCTCCATTGCCCTTGATCTCCTCATCGCTGAGATAACAAGCCGGGTCCGCCCCCCAGAGGTTTCCGTGGGAGGCCTCCGCCCTGATCCTGCATCCCCCGCAATAGGTTTTGTAATCACACTCCCCACAGCGGCCGGTCAAGCTGGCCTGCATTTCCTTGAGACTGCAAAGGAGCGGATGGTCCGGGTTTCGCCAAATCTCGGAAAAGGGACGATCTCGAACATTGCCCAGTGATAGATGTCCCCAGAACTGACAGGCATGCACATCACCCTTGGCGTCAATATTGGCGAACTTCCGTCCCGCGGAACAGCCGCCGTGCATGGTCAGCAGTTCGCCTATGTCGGCAAGACGCGACGGATCCCGTTCCTCTATTACTCGATACAGGAAGACACCATCAGCGTGATTGTCGGTAGTAAGAATCTCAATTTCTTCGCCGCGGCGATCCAGTTCTATTGTCTTATCAATAAGCCACTCTATCATCTTCCTGCGTTCCGGGGCGGAAAGATCGCGCTCCGCGATTTCAGTGCCCCGGCCTGAATAGACGAGATGGTAGAGACAGAAACGATTCGCCTTTTCGTCCACCGCCTGATCCAGAACTGCGGGCAAATCCTCCACATTGTCCTGAGTGACCGTAAATCTGACCCCTGTTCTCAATCCCGCTTCGCGGGCGCGTCGAAGTCCCTCCCAGGCTCCTGCAAAGGCTCCTTCGCGGCAGCGAAACCGGTCGTGAGTTTCCGCCGTGCCATCAATGGAAATGCCGATATACTGAAAGCCTGCCTTTTTCAAGGCCTCGGCTACATCTTTCGTGATGAGGATTCCATTGGTGGACAGCACCGGCCGAATACCTTTTTTGGCCGCGTATTCGCCAAGGTGATAGATATCCTCCCGCAAAAGCGGCTCACCACCTGAGAACAACAGCACGGGCACTTCCATTTGCGCCAGATTATCAATGAGTGTTTCCGCCTCTGCGGTGGTCAACTCCTCTTTGAGAGCATTTTCTCCTGCGCTGCCATAACAGTGGATACAGCGCAAGTTGCAGCGCGCGGTCATGTTCCACACCACAAGCGGGCGGTCTGCTGTGGTAAACTGGAGCAGCCCAGGCTCTTTCCTCTGCTTGCCGCTCGCCTGGCGCAAAGCACGGGAAACGGTTGCTTTCCCGCACAGTAATTTCGTAAAACCAATCATTCTTCATCTCCTCGAAGGTGCGGGTCCTGTTTCCCGTGCTCTTTCACATAGGCCTCCAGTGTTTCCATCAGCCCGGGTATGGTGTACACCTTGGCCTCAATATCCACTCGCAGCCCGCATTCCCGCGCGGTCTGCGCGGTAACCGGACCTATGCATGCTACTACACAACCTTCGAAGGATTTGGCTCCCACCGCCTCCACAGCCGCGCGGACCATGGAAGAAGAGGTGAATGTGACCACATCCGCCTTCTTCTTCTCCAGTGTGTCGGGCAACTGTAAAGCACCGTCCCTGTCCGGACTCACTCTGTAAGTCTGCACTGTCTCCACATGAGCGCCTCTCTTCCGGAGTATCTCCGGCAATACTCCGCGCGCCTCCACCGCCCTGGGGAGCAACACCCGCGTCTCGGAAGAGATACCCGGAAGTTCTTTACCCATGGCATCACTTATGGCCTGTGTTGAAATGAAATCAACCTTCAGACCGCGCCCCTCAAGCGCCGCCGCCGTGGGTTCACCGATGGCGCCGAGGGAAGCGCCAGCAAGGGCTCTCCAATCCAGCCCCGCGCTCCGCAGTTGTCCCTCGAAACAGTCTACTCCATTTGCGGAAGTGAAGAGTACCCAATTCCAGCCTTGCTCCATCAGCGCCGTCAAGCGGCCCTTCTCCGCGGCGATGGGCTCAATGCGAATCACGGGACAGATAATGGGTTCCGCCCCTGCATCTCTGAGCAGGTCCGCCAGCCTGCTCGCCTGGTGCCGGGGCCTGAGCACGAGGATGCGAAGACCCAGCAGCGGCCTCCGCTCAAACCAAGCCAGACGCTGATGCATTGAGACTACATCGCCAACCACCAGTATAGCGGGAGCAGTGAGGCGGCGGCGCTCCACTTCATCGGCTATATGAGCCAAGTCAGACACGATCATTCGTTGGCGTCCTGTAGTGCCCCAGCGAATGACTGCGGCCGGCATTGTGCCCTTTCGTCCCCCGCTCAGTAATTCCCCGGTTATCTCTCTTAAGTTCTTTGTTCCCATCAATACAACAAGCGTGTCCGCGGCCTGAGCAAGCGCGCCCCAGTTGACACTGCTTTCGGTCTTCTCTATGTCTTCATGTCCTGTGACAATGGCCAGACTTGATGCACCTCGCCGGTCGGTCACAGGTATCCCGGCATAAGCAGGGACGGCTAAGGCCGAGGTGACACCGGGGACCACAACAAAAGGAATCCCCTGGTTGACGAGATGATCGGCTTCCTCTCCTCCGCGACCGAAAAGAAATGGGTCGCCTCCTTTAAGACGGCATACCGAATATCCCGCCTTCGCTTCATCTGCCAGCAGTTGATTGATTTCATCCTGGCTTAGAGAATGTCGCGAGGCGGCCTTGCCGACATATATCAGGCGAGCATCTGAGCGCGCTTCCAGAAGCAATTCCGGATTGACCAGCCGGTCATATATGATTACATCAGCAGCGCGCAGAATCTCCAGGCCCCGCCAAGTGATGAGTCCGGGATCACCCGGCCCCGCGCCCACCAGATAGACTGTTCCTTTCTCAATCATCTGCAGCCTTCCAATATTCGATCCGCCCCCTGGGCCAAAACCTCTTGAGCCAGTTCGCGACCCAATTTCTCACCCTCCTCGGAGGATCCTTCTGCCCGGCGCCGGATGACGAGTTTCCCCTCGAGGTCGGCCACCACACCCTGTAACACAAGGTGATCGCCCTCGATTATACCCAGTGCCCCGGCGGGCATAGAACAACCGGCTCCCAAACGCGCAAGAAAGGCGCGCTCCGCGGCTGCCGCCAAACGGGTGGGCGGGTGGTCGAAGCGTGACAGTAGTTTACACAATCCCTCGTCGTTCTTACGGACTTGCAGCGCCAGCGCACCCTGTCCAGGCGCCGGCAGGCAGATATCAAAAGAGATTCGTTCTGTGGCTCGATGCTCCAGGCCCATGCGTATCAGTCCGGCGCAAGCGACTATTAGCGCGTCGAATTCGCCTCCCGATAATTTCTTCAGCCGCGTATCGAGGTTACCGCGCACAGGCACAAGAACCAGGTCGGGGCGATAGGCACGCAACTGTGCCACACGGCGCGGGCTTGAGGTGCCGACGCGGCTGCCTGGCGGCAAATCGGGCAAACCGATATCATTGCGGGAGACCAAGGCATCCCTGGGGTCCACTCTCTCCGGCACCGCCGCCACCATAAGGCCCTCACGCTCTCCGGTTGGCAGATCCTTCATGCTGTGAACCGCCAGATCAATCTCGCCTTCCAGGAGAGCGCGCTCAATCTCTCTGACGAAGACTCCCACGCCTGCCGCCGCCAGCGGGCCGGTGTGAGTATCTCCACTGGTGCGGATCGTCTTGATCTCAGGGACGGCACCCACCTCTCGCAGACAGGCGGCCACCTCTTCGGTTTGTGCGCGGGCGAGTTGACTGCCTCGTGTTCCAATTGTGATCTTGATGCGATCAGCCTCACTCATTTTCTTTCCGTGGAGGAATCCCCAACAATTCTCGGGCGGTTGCCTCTGCTTCCGAATCTTTCCCTTCCCGCAGCAGTGACAGCACATCGCTTGCTAACACTTGCTGCCAGCGTGCTTTGCGCTGCTCGGCAGGGGAATGAGCCGCTATGACTTCTCCGCGCAGACGGCCCAGTAATTGGGCTAATCGCTGATATTCCGGCGGCACCGCCTCTTCAATGCGCTCCCGCAAATGCCGCGCCAAGGCCGGGCTGGCGCCTTGGGTGGAGATGGCTATGCAAATCGGATTGCGGTCTATACAAGAGGGCACGATGAAACTGCAGTGGGTCGGATCATCCACCACATTGACGAGTATCTCCAGGCTCTCCGCCTCCCGGTAAACCGCGGCATTGACGTCAGGGCTATCAGTGGCGGCAAAGACAAGTGCGCTTCCCTTGAGATCACCGGACTGGTATTCCCGGTGGGTATGGTTCACCCCCGGCCTCTCCAGCAGTGCTTGCAGTGATTCACACACCTTTGGTGCCACCACTTGCACCCTCGCTCCAGCATCGAGCAGGGAACTAATCTTGCGGGCGGCCACCTCTCCGCCGCCCACAACGATGCAGTGCTTTCCCGCGAGATCTATGAAGATTGGAAAGAGCACCGATTTCTCGCAGTCTTTCATTTGCAGTTTCCTGTTAGGAGAATCATCCTTGCGTCGTTCTCCGATAAAGGTGGGTTTTCCGTGCCGCACATCGCCAAATCACTGCAGGAAGCCAGCTCACATTTTCTCTCCGCAGCACGACATCGCGATATGTGGTGCGGCCGGAAACACAATCGAAAAGCGCCTGGCAAAGGGCGCGGTTGTGTTTGGTGTACTCGATGACTGGATCCAACAGGTTGTGTTTTGATGTGAGCATGACGAGACGGCGAACGAACCGACCATACCACACATCGCGCGCCAGGTGCCGCTGGCTTCGGACGAAACCGGCAAAGGCTTCTCTTGAGACTCCTTCAGCAAGAATCGTCTCGGCGCACCGCAATCCGCCCTCCAGCCCTGAGTTAATGCCCTTGCCTTTGAAGGGGCGTACCAGGCCCGCAGCATCACCTATCACAACATAGCGATCCCCGTAGAGTCCGCGGGCGGGGCCGAGGGGAAAAGAGCCCTTGAAGTAGCCATCTACTTTGCCGTTTTGGGGGAGCGTTTTCACCACCTCCGGCAGGGCCATGAATTCTTCCATCTCGTCAACACCTACCCCGGCCCCGGCAACAATCACCACGATGTGATTGCCCTTCGGCACCAAGGCGCCGAAATCTATGCCGGATTGCCTTGGCAAGAAGACGTGAATACAGTCATCCAGCAGACCGGGAAGGAATTCCTCGCCAGCGGGGTGGATCTTGCAGACGATGGCCTCCAGAGAAGCCGGTGGACGATAACGAGTCCGGCGCGCGAAGCCGCGCGCCATCCCGTCATCAAGCGCGAAAGCCCCCACCACCGCGTCGCCCTGAAAACTGCCGCTCTCCGTATATACCATCACACCTTCTCGGCTTACCTCCAAATCCGTGGCACGAGTGTGCACCACCTGCACTCCGGCACGCTGCACCTGTCGCATTAACAGATGATCCAGTTCAACGCGACGCAGAGCACAGGCGGATTCTCCGAACTCCTCTCCATCCAGATAAACTGAGCAGCCGCTGCCGTGCAGCACATACCCTTTGATCCGGCGTTGAAATAACTCTGAGGGCGGCGTTTCACCCAGCACCTCGCCAAGCAATTCCGGACCGGGAGGAGAGAGAACACCCGCACACTGATTCTGCTGTTCGCCGAATCGTTTCGATTCGATGAGCACAACATCGGGCGGCAGGCCCGCGCGCTTCCTCTCACGCGCCAGCGCAATTGCACAGGCGGCTCCGGCCGGGCCTCCACCTATGATGATAACTCGGAGGCTTTCACATTCCGACAAGACGCGCGGGCTCGGCAAGCGGGCAGGACGCTCACGACGGGGGCGAAGTCGCCTCCATCCGGTCAGCAGAAGGGCCCACATGAGGCGCACCTGGAGCCGCAGGCTGATCGTCTTGCGCACGATGCTGCGATACGATATGTTGCCTGTAAATGTTCCCCAGAGAATCTCGATGAGTGGTTTTCTCGCATTAGGGCTGCGCTGCTCCGCCCGCGCCACATCCATGTGGGCGCGCGATATGGCCGTAGAAGGCGAGATCAGATCCTGCAGTTTGAGCAGAGCGCGGCCGTATGCATTATCCACCGCATAAGTCCGCCGACAGATGCGCACGTAATCCTCTCTAAGTTGGCAGCGGTCTGCGGGGCCGTCGATCAGAGCCTTCGCCGCCCACTTTGCCGTGTAGAAACCTGATTCGATTCCATTCTTGAGATAACGGGATATGTGGGCATCACCTATCACGACGAGTCCGTCATGAATCGGGTTTTGCGCGGCCGACACCGGAAGTCTGGGAGTACAGGAACAATACCGGTCAGGCATGGTCCATCCCGGAGGCATGTGTTTCCTCACCGAGGGAGAATCAAGCACCTCCTGCATGTGCTCTGGACCGAGATTGTCGCCAATCAGTGTCACGGTTACGTGTTGACGTTTCGGAGTAATCGCCGCAAATCGAATACCAGGCCAGCCCATTGCGAATATCAAGACCCGATTTCGAATCACACGCTGGATATAGTCCGCCTCCAGCGGGATTTCCGCCTGGCGTGCGCGAATGGTGCGGGGCAGACGATAACCAAACCCCAGCCGCTCGAAAACCCCGCCGAGGTTGCTGTTCACACCGAACGCCCCGACGACAAGATCGGCCTCCATGGTGAATCCATCGCGACACACCACGCGGAACTTTGCGTCCTTCTCTTCCGACATGGAGAGATCTTTCACCAGTTTGCTCACATGACTGGCGCCGCTGCGCTGTGCCTCTCCCAGCAAGAACCAGTCAAATCCTTCTTGCGCCACTGGGTACATCCCGAGAGGCCCCGGCCCCCGAAATGTGGCATAAAGGCTAGTACCTTCCGGCGTTGGGATATCCACCGAGCCGCCTTTCGTCTCCAGGTGGTAGCCCTCGATGCGCCGCTGAATGACATGCCCGGGCACGTCTATCCCCAGAGCATTCATATTGCGTACCAGCGAGTCCGGAATGATTCCGGCGCACATGTTACAGCCTGCGGGCCCGGGTTTCGCGAAGCTCTTGTGATCAAAGACGACGACCTCCACATCACGGCCGGCTTCACGGGCAAAGCGGCACAGCCAGATGGCGCAGAAAGCACCGGCAGGCCCTCCCCCTAGAACAGCCACGCGGGTTCGCCCGTTGGCCGAGTTCCCAGATTCCCGGCTATCCAGAGTCACCGACTGCTTCTCCTCTGTTCTTGTTTCTACTGCCGGCTCGCAATTCACACCACGGGTCCTCGGCCAAGTAGTTGCCGCCGGTTGCCCAGTAGGCGCGGGCGCGGCACCCGAAACAGCGCTTGCCCCAACGGCACCGCCCGCAAGCCCCTTCCAGAGACTCTTCACGCAGACTTCTGAACAGTTCCGCTCGCTCCCAAATCTCAGAGAATGGCCGCTCCCGCACATTCCCCACACGCATGGGGAGATAAGGACAGGGCTGGACTTCTCCGTTGGGGATAACGACACAGTAGGTTCGACCGGCGAGACAGCCTGTGTGGAAACGAATGGGCACTCCCAGGCGCTCGGCCACGCGAATGAACTGCGGAGCACAGGTTGGCTTGATTTCGAGATCTCCCTCTTGTTGGCGCTTCAGTAAGGCCTCGAGGAGTTGCTCACAACGCTTTGCCTCGACCATGTCCTCGACCAACTGGCGGCCGCGTCCTGTGGGTACAAGAAAGAAGACGTGGTGCCCGGCGGCCCCTAAGTCTCGCGCAAGGTCGGTGATCTGGAGCAATTGGTCTTCGTTCTGTTGAGTAACCGTCGTGTTTACCTGAAAGGGCAGACCTATCTCCCGGCAGGCCCGCATACCTGCCACCGCCTCTTGCCAGGCGGTGGGCGACCCTCTCAGCCGGTTGTGGTAGTCGGAATCAATGCTGTCGAGCGAGATACCCGCGCGGGCTAATCCTGCCGTGTGCAAACGACGCGCGGCTTCCTCGGTGATCAGAGTTCCATTGGTTCCCAATACGGGCCTGATGCCTCGTGCTTGTGCCGCGGAAATCAGGTCGTATAAATCGGGCCGCATCAGCGGCTCTCCGCCGGAGAGGATGAGCACCCTGAATCCGACGCGGCCGATCTCTTCAATCAGCCGGAGTCCTTCTTCTGTGGTCAGTTCGTCCGGGTCCCGGTTCTCTCTCGCATCACGGTAGCAGTGGGAGCAATCGAGGTTGCACTGCCGGGTTATGTTCCACGACAGCAGAGAGGGATAAAGCCGACCGGCATCAGTCTCTCCGAGCGTTTCATCATCTTCATTGGAGGCAGCTCGCGATTTATCTGTTTTATGTGGATTCTCCATCTTTTCGGTCCCCCGAGCACTTCATTCAACTTCAGCGGCCGGGAGTACATTAGCGCCGACTCTGCCGTCTGCTCGGTCGTAGGCTCGAGATCCTGCTTTGCTGATTCTCCCTCCAAGCTTCGCCCACCTCAATGGGGAGTGTCTGATGCCGGCTCAGGCATTTCCGCACCATGACACTTGTTGCATGTCTCGTTATATTCATGGCAGCGGAAACAGACGGAACCGGCGGCAAAGCTTGCCTGTGCCTTGTGTTCCAACATCCAGTCGGGAGGATGTGGCAGGTCGATTCCGCCGTGACAACTGGAACAGAACTCCGTGCGATGACAAGTAGCGCATTCTTTCGTCTTGCTCTCGGCGCGGGATGGGTGCTGTGTCAGCCAGTCGGCCTTGTGGGATTCCGGTCTGGCGCCTTCGTGGCAGGCGGTACAGAAGGTCTTAGTGTTGTGACATTCCGAACATTCGGCGGCTTGTGCGCCCTGGTGTCTATAGACCCAGTCTTTGGTGTGACTTGCCGGTTTTGTCCCTCCATGGCAGGTGATGCAGAAATCAGGCTTATGACATTCCTGGCACATTTCTCTGTCAACCTCGCTGGCCGAAGAGTGCCGCTGCATCCAATCCTCAGTATGCATTAAGCGGTCATGACATGAGTTGCAGTAATTCTCCTCATGACAGACCTGACAGTACTCGGGCCGCTCCTGGGCGGTGCCGAAGTGGGATTTCAGCCATTCTTTTTCGTGCGAGTCCGGCCTCCGCTTAAGATGGCAACTCTGACAGAAGGTCGGCTCGTGGCACTGGCCGCAAAGGGTGGGATCCTTGCGCACTTCATACTTGTGATTGGCGAACCAGTTTTCCTCCTGATGAGAAGAAGGCCGGTGCGGCTGGGAGGCGATGACCTCAGTGGGCATACGAAAAGTAGTATCGATGGCCGATACAAAGGCGACCAAGTCCTGGAAATCGGTTTTGGTAAGGCTGGCAGGCACCGGCGGCATAATGGAGCGAGGGTTAATTGCCGTTGGCGAGCGCAGTACTTTGGCCACTGTATCAGGCTGACGCGGCCCATCAGGGCCCAAATCCTGTCCCTCCAAGCCGCCTCCGCCGTTGATGCCGTGACAGGAGTGGCATCGCAGGTCGAGAAACACTTTCTGACCCCGCTGCTGTTGCGGGGTGAGTTGGGCATGTGGAGGGCCGCTCTTTGCGCCGGAAATACCGAGATAGAGCAACACTCCCAAAGCCGCGACCGCGCCCACTGAGATGAGAGGCCGGCGGCGCGGCAATCGCTCCGGATTGCGGTCCAGATAAGGCAGCACAATCAGGAACAGCACAGCTAACCCCGGAACCACCGCCGCCCCTGCGAACTCACCCCACTCACCCCACGCCGTCGGGACGTATTTCAGTAGTTCGAAATTGGGCAAGAAGTACCATTCGGGCCGCGGCACATAGCCGATTGCGGCGGGGTTGGCCTTTGCCTCCAGATGCGCCGGATACAATACGGCAACGGCGAACAGTAGACCCAAGAGCAGCACTGAGACCACCGCATCTTTGAATACCTGGTCTGGATAGAAAAGAGTAGGCCGAGACACCGAGTCCTCGTCATCCACGCGCCGCCAGGGAGGGGTAATCCCTTTCTTGCGCACCTGCGCGACATGGAAGACCATCAGGCCTATTAGCACAGCGGGGAAGATCAGCACGTGAAGCGCAAAGAAGCGGGTGAGCGTCAACGCCCCTACATCCGGCCCGCCTCGAAACAGGGCGGTGATATAGTGCCCCACCATAGGCACTGAGCCTGCGATCCGCGTCCCCACAACTGTCGCCCAGTAGGCCTTCTGATCCCAGGGAAGCAGGTATCCGGTGAAGCTCAGCCCCATGGTAACCAGGAGAAGCAGTACTCCTATTACCCAGATGATCTGTCTGGGCTTCTTATAGGCACCCCAGAAGAAAGCCTGGAGCATATGGATAATCACCAAGATGAGCATGAAGCTCGCGCCCCAGTGATGAAGGCCGCGAACCAGACCTCCCAGGGGTAATTCTCGGGAAATGAAACTCGCAGATTCATAGGCCGCATCGGGAGATGGTACGTAGTACACCATGAGTAGAACGCCGGTGCACAACTGGACGACAAAAAGGAACATTGCTGCACTTCCGAAGACATGGGGCCACCCTACACCCTTCGCCAGTGGCTCCTCCATGAACTCCTTGACAAAAGTGACAAGTTCGGTCTGTTCATCAATCCAGCGAAGAATCTTGCCGACCATGGCTAGCCTCCCATCACTTTCACATAAAGGGTTCCCTCTTCTACTTTGTGCTCCAAGCGATCAAGCGGTCTTGGGGCCGGACCTTTGGTAACCTCGCCGCGGATATTGAAGCCCCCGTTGTGGCAAGGACACAGGAAACTCTGCGCGCTATCATCCCAATGCACCGGGCAGCCGAGGTGTGTGCAGGCGTTCGAAAATACGACATAGTCTTTGCCGTCTTGTGTCACCGCGTAGACTGATTCTCGACGCGCGGTTTGCCGCCAGCCGTCTCTATCCACATGGCTGGCGCGGAAGAGTTTGGGCTGGCCCGCGGTCACTTCCTCGATCGCTCCAAGCCTGAGCCAACGCCCCTCCCGCTCTTTGAATGTGTCCCCCACGTAGAAGCGAACCAGCGGTAAACCCAACGCGATACCGATCAGCGCGCTCAGCAGCCCGCTGCCATAACCCAAGAATCGGCGCCGAGTGATTAGACTCAGGTCTTCCTCTGCTTTACCCGCAGCACTCTCTCTGATATCTCCCATCTCTGTCCGTCTCCCTTCTCGGTCAAGGATTCGAACCCGGCATGTCCTCTTTCGAGGGGACAGCCGGAATACCTGCTAGTCTTCGTCGGTCATGTTCGCGTGACAATCCACGCAGGCATTCTCGCCGTGGCAAAGATTGCACAAATCTATCGAGGTTGCCCCTACCTCACCATGTTTTTCTGTCCAATGCTCTTCGCCGTGATCCGCTGGCGCCAGAGCGGAGTGGCATGTTCCGCAATCGTGAAGACCGGGGCCGTGGCAGACAGCACATTGGGATGCAGAGGAGGCCGCCTGCGCGCCGTGCTGTGTAATCCAGCTGGCAGGATGAGGCATTTCAAGTCCGTGACAAGCCTGACATTCCTGCTTGGTGTGGCAGCGCAGGCAAGCGGCCGCGTCTTTTTCCGCAGCGGCTCCGTGCGGACCTCTCTTCCAGCCTTCAGGGTGAGGCATCTCTGCGCCGTGGCATGACGAGCACAGTGTGGCGCGGTGGCAGAGAGCGCATTTCTCCGGAGACTCTTCGGCGGAGGCACCGTGACGCGAAGACCAATCCGGCTGTTTATGGGATGAGGGGAGTGCACCGCGATGACACACTGCACATGCTTCCTTTCGGTGACACCGCTGGCAGAGGGCTTCATCCTTAGCCGCGGCCGTGAAGTGTTCCTCCAGCCAGTCCTCAGGATGTGGCATCACCATCCCATGACAAGCCTGGCAATCTCTCCGCTCGTGGCAGATCAGACAAGCGCTGTCTTTTCGAATGCTGGCGGCACCGTGCTTTGAAGACCAACCAGTGTGATGGTCTTCAGGTGTATGTTTATCATGGCAAGCGTGACAGAAATCCGGCTCGTGACAAACCTGGCACGATTTCTCGCGCTCTCTCGCTTCCTCTTTGTGTCGAGCCAACCACGGGCCCTCATGAGACTCCGGTACTCCCTTCTTCCCGCGATGGCAGGCCTCACAAAAATCGCTCGGGTGACAGACCTGGCAGCCTTCTTTTTCTCGACTCGCCTCAGCGGAATGTCTTATCCTCCATTCTTCTGGATGCGGCCGACTGATAGCATGGCAATCTGCGCACCAACTCTGCTCATGGCACCGCTGGCAGGAGACGCGATCTTCCAACGCTTCCTTCCCGTGGCGCTGCCCCCAATCCAGTCCCTGGTGCTCCCTCTGCAGTGAATGACACGCACGGCAGAAAGCCAACTCCGAAACCTGTTGGGGCTTATCCTCACCGGGAACCAAGTGACAAGTCAGACAACGCTCCGGATCACTGGCGGCATCTTTAGGGTGACGACTAGTCCAACCGCGAGCGTGCGGATTCGCCTCTCGGTGACATCTGTCGCAGAATGTGTTTTGATGGCATCGTTGGCAGTCCAATTCGCCGCGGTGACGCACTTCTTCCCGATGCGCAGCCACCCAGGCCGGGTCAAAGGTCCTGGAGCGACGCTCACCCAGTGTCACATGGCAAGTTGAGCACTTGTTCGAGGCTTGCTTGCCATCATGGCATGTGTAGCAGAGCTCCATCGTCGGCGCGTACTTTGACGGAGTCGCCACTTGCGTGAACTCCTCGGCCGAGCTAACCCCCTCGAATTGCCAGCGGGGCCCGTGAGCGACGCGGTCATGACAAAAGGTACACTCCAACCCCATCTTCCAATGCTCCAGATGGGTGATTTTCAAACCGTGGTAAGTGATGAGTTCGCGCGTTTCCGCATGACAATGCCGACAGTTCTCGTCTGGCACTTTCCCTCGAATAATGGATGCCTTGACATCACCCGCCGCGTGCAGTCGCACCTGGCGCAGGGCCACCAGTTTACTCTTGAACATGTTGAGCGTCCCAGGCATGAGGTGGCATTCCTCACATTCCACTCCAGCATGGGCCGACTGACTCCACGTGGCATAGTGCATACTCATCTCGTGGCAGGAATTGCAGAAGATCGGCTGGTTGCTGACCCACAAGCCGCCCCCGCCCACAGGCACCAGCACGAGGAGGAGAACCCCTATCATGAAGAGCGCCCTCGGAACTCGCAGCCCGATGATCGGCAGCACTACCGGTCTCTTGAAGCTCTCTCGCAGCCGCCTCCATCGCCTCCTCAACTTGACACCTCTTCCCCGGCTCCACCCTCAGCTGCGGGGCCGAAATGTCTCTCATACTCTAACGGGTGATGTTTGCGCATTCGCTTTTTGGAAATACGGCCGGTAAGCCAGGCCCAGTCAATCGGAAAACACTCCGGGTTGAAATGAACGTTGTAGAAATGCCATACGACGATTGCGGTCGCGGCGAGCAAGGCCTCATCACTGTGCACCACCTGAGCAATGTCCAGCGCATACTTCGGGAAGTATCTCATTCCGATCTCTGGGAACCACAGCAAGATGCCGGACCCGATCATAATCACCATGCCCCAATAGACCGCCCAGTAGTCGAACTTCTCCACATAACTGAAGCGGTCAAACCGGGGTCCGCGCGGCATCAGACCGACGAAGTGAAGCAGATTATGAAAGAGATCACCGAAATCCTTCTTGCCCGGCAGAAGCGCGCGGAACTCACGGCGGCCCTCCGCCAGGAGTATGATATAGCCCATATGAAATACGCCCACTGCAATCAGCACTGCAGCCGCCACGCGATGCAGGGCACTGGTAACGGGCACTCCACCCATCCTGGCGAAGAAAGCCTCGGCCCAGTGCATCTCCGCGTAGCGCAAGGGCAGACCGGTTACGATGAGAACGATGCAACCGACAAACAAAGCGATATGCTGAACCCTAAACAGAAGGCTGAACCGCTGATGATATTCTTCCTCCACCGGTGCGACGGCTTCCGCCTCTTTCTTGCGTTGTGCCACCCTCTCCCGCAGACGTCGGCGGGCTTCTGTCGCCAATTCGGGCGCAATCTCCCTTTCGGCCTCCGCAAGCACACGCCAATTGACTTGAGATTCCAACCGTTCCCGCTCCTCGCGGAGTTCCTCGGCTACTGTCTTAAGCAGGGCCGACCATCCATGCCCCTCATGCATGTCTTCTTTCACTTCGCTGACCCTCTCTCGATCTCTGGAAACTCAGGACTTATTCTCGACTCCGCCTGCGCCATCGGCCGAACAGGTCAAGGGCTATATGCCCCACCAGCCCGCCGATAATCGCGAAAGTAAACCACCGGAAACCCAGATTTATATAATAGAGTACCGCCGCGCTCTCCGGAGTAGCGAGAACGTG
>WVXJ01000095.1:17756-19384 GCA_011773575.1 Armatimonadota bacterium
TCATGGGCGCCGTGGCAACTGAAGCAGTTGGCCGCGCGAACATCGCCCAATTGCGTGGCCGTCCCATGATAACTGCCAAGATAACTGCCGAGGCGATTCCCCGGCAATGCGTAGCGGCGCTGCAATCCGGGATCTTCATGGCAAGAACTGCAAGTGGTGACAACCTTGCCCCTAAAGACATCACGCCCATTTTCCTCGGCGTCCCGAGAGTGTTCCGGATGGCAATCCGCACACGCAGGTGAATCAGCAATGTCGGCAGCCAACGCTTCGCCGTGAATGCTGTTCAAGTATTCATCGGTGATATTGGGATGGCAGTTATTGCAGATACCCACCATGTGCATCTTATCAGCAGCCGAAACCCCAGCTAATGCCGGTCTAACCTCATGCGTGCCGTGGCAGGTGATGCAAGTGGGGACATCAGCAGCCCCTTCTTCTCTGGCGGCTTGGTGAATGGAGGGCAGTGATGTCATTTCTGCATCTGCGGCCGGAAACTCGCGAAGAGACTCCTGGTAGTGGCAGCGGTCACAATCTGTTGGCGGAAGCTCAGCCGCGTGGGGAACCGTTTCCACGCCTTGGTGACAATCCACGCAAGCGAGACCCTCATGTGTAGAGGCATGAAGTACTTCAACATCTACGGTATCGCCATGGCAGCCTAGGCACAGGCTGTCATCACGCAGCAGTGAAGGAGAGGGCTGCACTGGTGATGGGCGCGGAGCCGCCAGCGCAGAAAGCGGCACCAGGCAGAGCAGAACCAACGCCGCCGTCAATCTCCTGGCGCAACCGCGCACTCCGCCTGTCCGCGAAGTTTCCGGCCGCGGCTTTGCCACCAGGCTAACCTCCTCCTGCGTATGAGTGTAGACTTTCTGAAAAGGCCGCAAGCTGATTCACTCCCAAGAAGGTAAACATGATCGTTGCAAGTCCAACCAGTATGATTGCGTTTAATCTGGGCGGGCGCCAACTCGCCCGCAAGCGCGCGTGAAGATAGAAGAGATAGACCAGCCAGGTGATGAGTGACCAGGTCTCCTTGGGGTCCCATCCCCAGTAGCGTCCCCAGGCATAATAGGCCCACACCGCGCCTGTAACATTGAGGAGAGTGAGGAACGGAAAAGCGAAGCGCACACACTTGTAGACGGCCCCGTCCAGAGCCGACGCCGACGGCAGCCGCTCACTCAACCACCCTTTTTCGGCGCCTGCCGCACGCCTGATGAAGTAGAGACAGGCGAGGGCACTGCCAAGACCCGCGGCACCATATCCGATCACCGCGGTGGAAATATGGATGGCCAGCCAGTTGCTCCGCAGCACCGGCATGAGTGCCTCGATTTGCTTCATGTGCGAAGGGAGGCTGTGGGCATAACCGAGTAGTCCGACTGTCAGCAGTAATGCCATTACACCCGCGGCCTGTATGCCTCCCTCGGGGCCGGTGTAGCGCCGGGCGAAGATAAGGTAGGCCAGCACCACCATCCAGGCGAAGGCACTGAGGAATTCGTACATGCTCACAAGGGGAAAGTGCCCGGCCTGAATTCCCCGCATGATGAATATCACCGATTGCAGGACAATACCCAACCAGGCCAGATAGGTGCCCGCCTTTCTCGCCCGCTCAGACCTGGCGGCAAAACCGACCAGATAGG
>WVXJ01000095.1:19417-24502 GCA_011773575.1 Armatimonadota bacterium
GCGGAACTCGAGCGGCACGGTCCGGCCCGGATTCCGCTTTACCACTTACTTCTTTGGCGCCTTGAATGTGTGCTTGCCGCCGGGCAAGTGGCAGATCGTACAAGACATCATCTTCAGCGTTTTCTCCGAGTGCTGTGAGCCGGCCAGTTTGCCGCCGTGGCATCCCTCTTGCAGACAAAGCTGGTTTACGGGCTGTCGCAACTGTGCCTGCACGCCTTCTGTTGAGCCATGAGGATTATGACAAGTCGAGCAGGTTGTTCCGGCGGCCAAGTGCTTTCCCCCGCCGTGGACAAACTCATTGTATTGCGAGTTGACCGCCTCTTTGAGTATCTCAGTGGCGAGGGTGAAGAACTGTCCCAGATCCTCACCCGGGCGGTAGCTGTGGGGGAAGGTATAGGTCCCGTCCTTGCTCTTGCCTACTGCGTGGCATTGGCCGCAGATCATCGCTCTTTCTTGGGGGTCGAGCTCTTGGGGTCTCACAATACTGGCCTTCTTGTCCTTGGCACTCATGTGAACCGAGCCAGGGCCGTGACACATCTCACAAGTTACTCCCAGTGCCGCCCATTTTCGCGCGGCTGGGTCGAAGCCGGTCGTGTGACATCCCACACAGTCTTTTGCAGCATCAACCGATTCACGGGCTCGCCAGGCTTTATCTTTGACGATCCATTCACCGGGTAGAAGATTCAAATCCTTGTCGAGGAACGACTGATACTTCCGCCCTGTGCCCAGCACATAGGCCACCTCTTCTCTGGAGAATGGAGCCTCTTTTGAGAAATCAGCAACAATCCGGCGGCCATCTCCTTCATCTCCGATCTTCCACATGGCGTTAGAGTGTGCCGTTTTGGAGGATGCCGCAATGATGTCTGCATGTGTCGCCTTGTGGCAAGCGATGCACATCTTCGGGCCCATATACTTCGCCTCACTCTGTGCGCCCTCTGCGTACTGAAGGCCCAAAGCACACACCACCAGCAATAACATTGTCGTAAGCCAAGCCACTCTCTGTGTCGTCATTACGGCTCCTTTCTTGCCTCAGGGTCTTCCACTGCGCCTTCAACCTCGGCTTTCAGGCGGCTGCCAGCACGTTCCAGGTCACGGGCCGCTCCGGCCCCGGATCCCCCGATCAACACTTGCGACCCACCGCCCTTCGTCCTTACTATGGCGACCAGACTGCGGCGTACCGTGCTGATCAAGAGGAGCCCGCCAAGCGTAAGCACTATAAACCCCAGCCAGACGATGGGGACCCCGATATCGCGATCAAGAGATAGTTGCGCGCCTTGGGACTGGGAAATGAGACGAAAATGGACGCCCGAGTACTCCAGGCCCGTCTCATCCACCCATCCCACAGGCTCCCAGTCATGGCTAAGTTCGCCCGACCTATCAATGAATACACGAGCAGCGGGCCGCTCGACACCGCTTTCGCTCANNATAGTATCGAACATGGACACGCCACCGTCATCAGTGAAAACAATTGGCACCAAGCCTTTACAACACTCATCTTGGGATACCTCGACCGAGTAGCCTCCCCGGGAGAGGCTGTGCAACACGATGTTCACACCGCGGTGTATGAGCGGATGGTTCGGTTCTATGACCGCGGATTTGACGACCTTGTCGTGCTCAATGATTTCGGCGCGCGCCCAATACCTCGTGGGACGTCCTTCCGCGTCCTGTTCCTGGCCGGCTTCGAGCAACTTCACTGCGAAGTCGTCTGCACCTTCTTCGACCATAAACGACTCACCGGCAGCAAGAGGCGCAATAGCCTGATAGGAGTTAAGGGGAAAACGACCATAGGCGGCCCCGAGTAATACCAAAAGCATGCCGACATGCACCAGAAACGGGGCCCACTCCATCAGTGTGCCACGTTTACCCACCAGAGCGTGCTGTTTGGCGTCCTTGGAAGCAGCCTCCTTCACCGTGTAGCCCTGCCTGTGGAGTGCGCTGCTTACCGCGGCTGCGGCCGCCTCCGGAGCCAGCGCCAACCGCCATGAAGCCTGATGCTCCCGCGCCCTGACCTCGGCGAGGCTGACTTCACGGGAACGCTCCTTGCCTTGTCGACGCAGCCGCTCCATCTGCCGCAGACTGCATGCGAATAAATTGACCGCCAGTAACGCGAAGGCACCTATGAACCACCAGGATCCATATATATTGTGGAGAGTAGTCTTGTAGATAAGGGAACCGAAAACCGTGCCAAAGGCGCGCTCATAAACCGCAGTCGGCGCTCTCTGAGGGATAATGGTTGCCACAGCCATTGCCACGCCCAAAAGCGCCAGGATCCATATGGTCAAGCGCACCGAGGCGAGTCGCTTGACTACGCCCGGGCGAAAGGCTCTATCGGCCGGGGGAGCGCCGGCAGCGGCGCTCCCCTCGTGTTGCTCTATTTCCATCATCCTAACTCACCACATTGTGGCGAACTTTCGACGGTCCCTGCCGCATGCCTAGAACTGCTTGCGCACGCCAAGACGCCATATTCGCACATCGCCATCCTGAGTGCTGGTGTCATCATTCTCCCACTCGCGGAACTGATGGCTCAGCGTCACCTCGGTGGTGGGATTGAGGCGGTAACCCACTCCGAACCACCAATCGAAGATGGTGATGTCGAAAGGATTCAGCGTCAGCGGGATACCGTCCGCGTCTGGATCCTGATCGAAGTAATCACCCAGATTCTGCGCGACAATCTTTCCATCGGTCTTCGTCTGATTCAGAGATCCGAAGAGACGCCAGTCCGAGCTGAGGTTGTAATCACCGCGCAGCATCAGGATATCGGAATCATAGTCATACTTCGCCGTCGAATCAATTGGCGGGAAGATGACGTCAGGAGTGTTCGGATCTGCATCAATGTCCCAAGGCAGAGTGCCGTTGCCATAGGCGACATCTGAATCTACCTCACCCTCCTGGCGGTAATAACCGGCGGTTATCCGCGACCTCTGCGTGGGAAGGTGCGCAAGCGAAAGTCCCGCTGTGGTTATCTCCCGGCTGTCCTTCTTGCTGAAGCTGAGGTTATTGCCGGACCAATACTCCGAAACAGCCCAGTCATCGTTCATATCGGAGTAAAGCCCGGAGAGGGTTGTCTTATTACTCGCCAAGTAGTTGACGAGCACTTGCAGCTGCTCCGCGTCGTTGGGCCGGCCAATATAGCGCGCCGGGAACGTTGCTGCGATCTCGTCAACGTTCTGCAGATAGTCCGGGTCGTTCGGGTCGAGATCATCGGGCGCCGTCCAGAGTGAATTGCGCTTATCGTCCGTATTGATGTCTCGATACCGTGCACGCAGGTTAAGGCGTGCCCAAGGTCTCCAATCCGCAGTGAGTGTCCAAATATCGGATTCGCTTTCCTGCGGAACATAGTCGTGGTGGCTGGTTCGCTCCACCTTCTCGCGTCGGAAGCCCGCGCTTAGACCGAGATTGTGGATTCCAGTGTATCTCAGTTCTCCTCGGGAGGAACGGATGTTGCGGTCAACTCCCTCGTCCGCTTCTGTATTGAGGGTGCTTGAGAGATGTCCCGCAGTCAACAGTAGGTCGTCCCCCAGCACGTAAGTGGCATTGCCGCCGGTGCTCTCTATCCCCAGGTTGATATCTGAGTAGCGATTCTCGCGATCACCGCTGCGATGCATGCCGCTGAGGTAGAGGCTGTCACCCACGGGCAGTCGGAGAAGCAGCTCATCATAGACACTTACGGTGTCGGCTACTCCGAAGAGAGGCGCGCTTCCATTGTAAACTGAGGACACGCCTGCGAAGGTGTAGAACTGCTCACCCGCGCTGTTCTCGAACTTCCTCATCTGGTGGTTATAACTCAGCGAGGAACGACCCAAAGCAAGATCAGCACCCATGTCGAGTTCGCTGGTGGTTCGGTCAATGACTTGTGTTGTTGCAACCTTGTGACAGGCGCCGCAGCGTTCCAGGAAGGTGAACTGCTGGCGGCCTTTTTCGCGCTCCGCCCAATAGCCCAGATTCCAGCGAATGTTAGGGGCTTTGGGGGTGCGGTAAGACATCCGAGCCTCCGCCGTGGTGCGGTCAATACCCAGATCATCTTCAGTGCTCAGGTAGGTGTGAGTCACTGAATCGTTGTCAGCGATGTTGGCATCCGCGAAGAAGTCATAATGGCCCAAGCGGTGGGTCATTTCCTGATAATTCAGGTCAACGCTGGTGCGCGGGTTGGCATAATAGAGGTCAATCTCTTGGTCATCCGCGCCCAGACTCTGTGTGCGAATGTTCAGGACATCGTGCTCCCGAACCAGACTGTGAGTTGAGTCAACCTGCAGGCTCTCGTAGTCCTTGCCGTCATATTCTCGCACGTATGTCTGATTGCCACTGCTGGATTCAGCGCCGGCCCACGGCTCCGAGAATCCGAAGTACTCCATGCCTACTCCTTCCATCAGGTTGCCGAGAAGGCTAAGCGCGGCAAACCCCAAGGTTGTTCCACCGCTATTGGCTTCTGTGGTGGAAGCTGCGGCGGCGGGACGACCGGGCATGAAGGTGCCGTTGTTGGTGCCGGAAGGAAGATCGGTCCCGTGAATCAGCGAGTGACAGCTGGTGCACTTCACATAGAAAGAGTTCAGCCCCGCCATCGTCTGCGCCGGATCGTTCAAATCGAACGGCACAATGGGGGAACGATGGCTGTCATGGTGGCCCGGATGGCACTGCAGGCAAACCATCGGCTGCTCCACCTGAAGCATCTTGTCATTCGGAGAGCCATGCGGCTTATGACAGATAGTGCAATCCTCGGTTACGGGCGCGTGCTCATAGGTGAAGGGCCCTTCTTTCTCAGCGTGGCAGCGGTAGCACATCTCCGCGTTGGTCTCCCGTCCCACATTGCCGCGTTCACCTCCGTGTACATCATGGCAATCGGAACAGACCATCTTCCCTTCTGCAATGGGATGGTGAGAGGGAAGTTCTCCTTCCGCTATCTGCTGAGGGT
Source organism: Armatimonadota bacterium (assembly GCA_011773575.1). Classification (GTDB taxonomy): domain Bacteria; phylum Armatimonadota; class Hebobacteria; order Hebobacterales; family WVXJ01; genus WVXJ01. The sequence goes on from WVXJ01000095.1 coordinate 24,327, forward strand.
GGCATTCCCCGCAGAGATCCGGCTCTTCCTCGCGCAGCATTTGGCGGGAGTCGGAGTTGTGCGGATCGTGACAAGTGTTGCATCCCTTATCCAGTTGAGAATGTGCGGATGCGCGCCAGAGAGCCTGTCCACTTGCTTTATGGCATTTGAGACAGATATCAGCGCTTTCCCTCGCC
>WVXJ01000095.1:24520-27048 GCA_011773575.1 Armatimonadota bacterium
CCTGAGCATCCCTGCCATTCCTCAGGCACATGAGGAGAACCGAACGTGCGGCGATGAGGGGTGGCGGCCCACTGCGCAGCAGGCTCCGCATGGCAGGCCGCACACATGGCGGCCTCGCCCGATAACGGCCCTCCCTCTGCTGCTTCTACTCCGGATCCCACCGGCGCCAGGAGTAATGCCGTGGCGACCACGATAAAACCGAATAATAGAATCTTCTGCCATGAATTCTTGCCGTACAATAACAATCCTGCGCCCACTTCTAACCTCCTGAGACTTTATTCAGTGCCAGCGAGACCGCACTCTGCTCCTCTGCGCAGTCTCCTGGATTTTCCGATCCGTTTGCGCTATCCAGATCAAACAGTCTGGTAACCGCGGCTGCAAGATCAACATCATCCGCCTGCTCGCCGCAGGGATGTTCCCGTAGTGCAACAGTCGCTTTGTGCAACAGTTTCCTTACCAACAGGTCCGTCAAATAATCGACAAAAGCAAGGTCCTCATCTGAGAGTTGCTTGCGGTCCGCCCGGGCGAGACACTCCAGGCGAATCTGTTCGACCTTGGCTCGCAGTTTGGCGATAACAAGCGCCGCTTCAGCCTGAGCCTCACGACTCTGAAAATCAGCCGCCTCTTCCGCCACGATGGCATTCACCCGCTGAATCTCGGCCTCGCGCGCTTCAATGTTCTCGGCCACGACATACTCCAGGTCGTCGAGATTGAAGAGGCGTACACCCGGCAGTTTTCCTACCTCGGGATCCACATTTCTCGGCACTCCGAGGTCAATTACCACGAGGGGTCGTCCGTCACGATTCTTTGTGGCCTCGTGAATCTCGGCGGCTTTGACGACATGGTGGGGCGCAGACGCGCATCCTACTAAAATGTCGCTGGTTTGCAGCACCTCAGGCAGATTCTCTGCCGTGACGGCCTCCGCCTCCAGCATGGCGGCGAGACATTGGGCCCGCTCTCTCGTTCTGCTGAAAACGGTAATGGGCCCTGCCCCCAAGGCCGCCATGTGTTTTGCCGTCACTTTCGCAATCCGGCCCGCCCCGAACACCAGTAGACGCTTTGCGCGTAATTCGCCGAGCACCTCCTGGGCCAAGCGTGCTGCACACTGTCCTACAGAGAAGATGCCGGAAGAGATCGCGGTTTCTCGCCGCGCCCGTTTGCCGACGCGTATAGCGTGGTTGAAGAGGCGGGTCAGTATGGGGCCGGCGTGTCCGCTTTCCAGCGCCTCGTTGAGGGCTGACTTCACTTGCCCCAGAACCTCATGCTCCCCCAGGATCATGGAGTCGAGTCCGCTGGCAACCCGGAATAAGTGGGTTGTCGCATCCTCACCGGAGTAGTGGTAGACGGAGTCAGCCAACGAAAGATCGGGGGCTTCGCAGGCTTCGCTGAAGAGCGCCCGCACAGCCTCTTTCGGACAATGTCCCGCCGCGGTTACAGAGTAGATCTCCACCCGATTACAGGTACGTAGAATAGCGCACTCTTTTGCGCCGAGCGTCGCCCGCGTCCGCTCCAGCACACTAAGATTAGACTCCGCGCTCGACGCGAACCTCTCGCGGTCGGCCAACGGCATGTGTTTATGGTTTGTTCCTATAACTTGGATGACTACACTCACTGCTCAGACTTTCTCTCTCTAGTTCCAGACGAATACAACGTCAACGATGACAAAAGCCGTGTTGCCACACTAGATCTCATAGGAGGGGACGGCCTTGGCCTCGGCTAACCGCTGCTCTTCACGCAAGTCGGCCAGCGTTGTTTCCGAGAGAGCCGCAGTTATCGCCTGACTGACTCTTCCCCACAGCCCGCGCGCAGCACAGGCTGGCGCCCTATCGCACACCACTGGCATCCGCACGCAGTCCAGCAGATCGAGCCGACCTTCGACGGCCTCGACAATTTCTCGCGCGGCGATCTCCTTCGCCGGTTTCGCCAGTTCATAACCTCCGTTTGAACCTCGCCGTCCGCGCAACAGTCGCGCACACCGCAGCGGAACAGTCAGTTGCTCCAGGTACTTCTCTGAAATACACTGTGCCTTTGCGATTTCTCGCAACAGCAGCGGTCGGGTAGCCTCATGGAGCGAGAGTTCAAGCATGGCCCGCAGGGCATAGCGTGCACGGGTTGATGGTTTTAGCATTCCCTACCTTTCGCATAGGAATAATTCTGCGTATTATCACAGCAGACTTGGCGTTTCTTGTCAAGCCCCTGTGCCCTTGTCAACCGTAAGTGAAACCGTGTAAGGTACCAAGATTCATCTGCTATTGTCTTCGAGAAAATATCACTACCATCCTTGCACTCAGGTAAATGGAATCAATCTGGGGATACGGATTGGTAAAGGGCTTCGGCTGAGTTCCAGGCCACAAAGATCAGTCTTCCCGGCAGGGAGCTGATTGCCAGCTGAGATGTGTCTTTTGCACTTTGCTGGAACCCGCTGCACCCATCTGGATGCGTCAGCGACAGCCCCTCAAGAACGCCAACAATGCCCGAAAGCCTCTACTCAACCTCTGCTCATCCTCTACCCTTGCATGATGACCCCG
>WVXJ01000095.1:27181-32139 GCA_011773575.1 Armatimonadota bacterium
GCCGGTGATGGAGGCAAATCGGGCGAAATCACGAGGCTGGCTTGGTTTGCGCATAGATAGCTGTGGGCAAGATGAACCAATGCTTCCGAGCGCCCGCCCATTTCCGGATGCCTGTGAGTAATCACGTCCAGCGCCAGGTTCACCTGCTCTGCATCATCTCGATCAAGAAAGAATTCAAGAATCACCTGCGGCGCGCCGGCCGGCTCGGCCGGAGTTTGTGGCACCAATTCATCGAGATCAATCTGCGCAAACCGCTTAAGTTCAGCGATCTGCTCCTTACTCTCTGGCAGCAGACCTGCAAGGTCATCCACCTCGAATCTCTCAAGCAAGTTACCGATGAGAAGCGCCCTCCGCTCCGGGATATCTTCGCCGCTCAGACGATTGAGTGTTGCCAGATAAAGGCGCGTCTGGTCATCGTCAACCTCCCATATCACACACCTTGCCTTAGCGTGCCCTAGTGCCCTCAGCACCTGGAGCCGGTTGTGGCCGTTGATCACCTGAAACTTGTCTTTTTCGGCAGGATGTTGCCGCACGATGAGCGGTTCATACCTGCCCGCGGCTTCAATGTGGCGCCGCAGTTTGGACAGCGTTTTCATATCCATCCGATTACTGTTCTCCGGATGGGGCAGGATGTGACTAATCTCAACTTCGGTTACCATGGTTGGACGCTCCTTTGATTAATCGAAAAGTGTTGCTTCGGTCGTAGCGCGTTTGCGCCGCCACTCACCGGCGATGCTGCACGTTCCGCTGGCAATGTCCGGGTTCTTGCACGCGCACCGCTTAACGGTCAACTCATGACCTGCAGCGATGTTCTCCAGCCGGTGGAATATCCGCTCTCTCTCCTGCAGGGGCAGGGCGGTCACTGACGAACGCTCGGCATGAATGGCAATCCGCTGCGGATTAGAGAACGCTCCGAGACATCTAGTCACCGCCGCACTTGCTGCGGACGCTTGCAGCAATCTGCGCGTTACAACGGGGCGAAGAAAGAGAACACTTGCTGCTATGTCGCTTACTCCTGCGTCCACAGCAGTGCCGCAAAGTTCTTCGAAAGTCCGCTCTTCGTCCGTCACTGCTGGTAGGATCGGATCGATCCGGAGCTGGGTCTTGATACCGCTTTCTGTCAACCGCTTCATTTGCTCGACGCGGACTGAAGCCGATGCGGCGTGAGGTTCGAAAGTGCGCAACAATGTGTCGTCGAGTGTGATTAAGCCTATCTGCGCGCGGACGAGTGCGGCGTTCTCCTGCAGGAGTAACATATGCCGTTCGGGGATCACGCCTTTGGTGAGAAAAGCGACCCCGATTCCGCGGGCGAAGAGTTCCTGGAGGATGTGATACACGATGTCGAGAACTTCAGGCACGGGTTGAAATGGATCGCTGGCAGAGCTGAAGTATACGCCGTTGGCTTTTGTTTCCTGCGCTGGAGTTCGCGCCGCAGTAACTCCAGGGTGTTTTCGTACACGCTTACCGTGCCCTCCCCGGGATACGCGCGGTAGCCGCGCGTGTAGCAGTACAGGCAGCCATGCGCGCAGCCCATACTGAGGTTGACGGTCGGGATTCGAGATAGGCATGCCAGGCTTGAAGGAGCGAGCACAGCCGACTTGCGCTTGGTGCTAATAACCTTCACCATATCCGTTCTCTCGGTAGATTCTTTACAAGCGGGTCGGCTCATCGGCGATCAGGAGTACGACCTCTGGCTTCTCGTTGTCCTTGAAGTGCGCCAACTTTTTTGCGTAGATAACCTCGTTCAATGGATGTCTCCTCCAGTGAAGTGCTAAAGGTTGCAGTTGCAGCGTCCCAGGCTCGCCTCTATGTTTACCGCCCTCCACACGCTCTGATCCTCCAGGCAGATGGCGAGTTCGATGTCCGGGCGAACCTCCCGCGCGACATGTGCCAGGCGCGTGTACATCTTGACGCGAAGAGAGCGGTCATAGCGGGCGCGGCCATCCGCGCCAATCTCGGCGATGTGGCGGGAAATCACATTGTCCCTGCCAATCTTGTGCTCCAGAAGGCTGCGCGCATTCGGATAACTGCAGATCCCCCCAAGTGTAAGGCGCTCGACAGGTACGCGCGAGAGCAAGTATCGGAGGAACTCTTCGTATTTCTGTTTCCAGCCGAAAACAGGTATCAGCGGCATGACATTCGCCCGTACTGGATAACCAACTTTCGCTACCGCTTGCATCGCCTCAATGCGCGCCTCAATAGGCGGAACATTGGTCTCGACTTGCGCGGCGATATCCGGCGGATTGAGGCTCCAGGAAAGGATTGTTCGGCCGCGGTGATTCAAGTCGCAGAGCCTTTCGACGCTGTCGCTCTTGGTCAGGATCACCTGTCGTGCGAACGGGTGTCGGGCAAAGAAGGGGACCAGGACGGTCGAGTAGGCAGACAATGGATCGAGCGCCAAGCCGTCCTGAAGTTTGCCAAGGTAGAACGACATGGGGCGCGCCAGGCGGTTGGCAATACAGTCAATCTGTTCCAGTATTTCCGGCAGGTTGACATATATCTTGACTGTCGGCGAATGCCACACACCGGGCGTGCCGGCAAGATAGCAATACGCGCAGCCGTAGAAACAGTAACCATAAACAGAAAAGTGCCAGTAGTTGGGGCAGGTGTTATTTGTCTCTTCGCTCTTGCGAACCGCGCTCTTGAGTTCTCCGAAGACCAGTGTCCGCACCCCTTCACGCTGGAGCGCGACGGGGCCAGCCTCGCCCAGATCGATACGGTTGTGAGGAAGATCCGTACACTTGATCAATGAAGCCGATGGATATAACGCGCTGATGCTCTCAACGAAGTGGCGGCGCGCGGGTGTGCTTTGACTTCCTTTCGCAAGAACGATGCGCGCAACATCAAAACCCTCCGGGCGAACCGGTAGGTAATCGGTCGGCAACGACAGCCGCGATGTTTCCGGTTCGGCGAAAAGCATTTGTCTCTCTTGTAGCATTGTCCTGGGTTTCCTAGGGGACCCGAATGACTTCAATCCCGGCGCGGCGGAGCATCTCGCCGGTCACGCCCTCGCGATCGCAGGAGGGGCTGCCGCCTTTCAAGTATGCTCGCCGCGCGCCCACGATCTCCGCGATCTCCAGCGTTGAGCGCGCGCCGGCGACGTGGAAGCGCGTCACATCTTTACCGGTCTCTGGCGCGGTCAAGCGCGCCCTCCCGTCGAGGACATCCGCGCCGGCGGCACTACCCAGCCTCTCGCTCGTACGCGGGGTCGGCATCCCGCCGAGTTGCTCGGGACAGACAGGGACGAGGACATAACGCTTCTTCAGGCGCGCCAACAGTGTCTCGCGGCGTTTGGGCCGCTTCCCGTGCCAGCGGCATGAGATGCCGAGTAGACAGGCACTGATAAGGACAGGCGCGGCAATCGGCGGGCAGTCTTCCGGCGGCAGCAAAGATACTTGTTTCCTGCGAGTCTTGCTGCTCATGTGTCTGTGTCCTCCACAATCACGCGACGCTGGCTATCTGTTGGCGTTTTCATGCTGCGGGTCGCCAGAATAAAGAACAGGCGTTTGCAATCCCCATTATACCGCCATATCGCAGTTTGTCAAGGAAAGGCGCTGGGTCTCTCACCTTCTCGCGAAACTCATTGGCGTCTGCAACATCCCAGCTCTCACGGCCAGGCCGCCTTTCAGGCTGCCATCTTGCGAAAGGGACTGCCGACGACAGACTCGCAACAAGAAACATACAGGCGATACAATCCGAGAGTGCAGGAGATGCTGCATGCGGGGCCGGCAGCATGAATCCTGCACAACAAGAGAGGATTATCGACTTGGTGCGGATAGTCGTCTGGACCCGTCCCACCTTGGAAGGGTCGGGGCTTCATTGAGGCTGAATCTGTGAACGAGATCTACCGTGACGGGGCAAGATGCAGGGAGGAGAAGTCAGGAAAATATGAGCACGGAATTCGGATCACTAATCGGCTCGGCATGAATAGATCGGATGACTCCGATGCGCCTGAGATGTTCCAAGTTGAGAAGGAATCTCATGCAGCGATACCATCTTAACAGGCTTTTCTTGCGCACTTGCAGTTCCTCAGCACCCAGCTCCTTGCATGCCCTGCTGACAGCAAGGACCAGCAGCGCGGCTTTTCCCGCTACGCCCGGCCTTGCGTCACGAATGACCGTTTCCAGAAACTGGTCCGAGAGACTTGCCAGGGCCTCCGCAAGAGGTGCATCTCGTTTGCCTGTATCCAAGGCTTCGACCAGCATCGGAGAGGTAGTTCTAGCGCGCCTTATCCCTGGCAACTTGATCAGAAGTATCTCATTGTCCATGTTTCAACATTCTCACGTAATGGTGGCTGGCCGATAGCGAAGATCAGGTGCCAGAGAATAGATCTGCTCAACTACTGGTTCTGGCAGTGGCTCCGGTTTGTGATCCTGCAATATGGCGAGTGCCCGGTTGCGGGCGCGCTGCCAAGTGTCGGGAGCGCCGGCGTTCTCCCATTTCTCCCGAAGTTCGCGATCGCTGAGTCGCGGGAAGTAGAATTCTTGGCGCATGTGCTTGACTGTGTGGGGGTGTGCGGTGAAGTGCCCGCCTGGACCTTCCGAGCGAATTACATCATAAGCAAGTGCCTCATCGTCAACTCGGATGCCTTCCACTGCGCGCATTACCATACCGTTGATCTCGTCGTCAATAACACACTGCTCCAGGCTTGCGGTCATGCAGAACTCGAGGAATCCTACCGCGTCGTGTATTAAGTTCGCGCCGGCCATCGCGACCAACATGGTGGTTGCCATCTTCTCGTAGCCGGCTTGAGCGTCTGGCACTTTGGAGTCGGACATGCCGGCGGTGGCATAGATGGGCAGGTTGTAGCGCTGCGCGAGTTGAGCGGCCGCGGCATTGAGAAGCCCCATTTCGACCGGCCCCGACAGATACCTCATATCCCTCAGATTGACGGTGCTGGAAATGCAGCCGTAGAGCACCGGCGTGCCCGGGTTAACAAGTTGGGCCAGCATGATACC
>WVXJ01000095.1:32153-34696 GCA_011773575.1 Armatimonadota bacterium
CAGAGCGGTTCTGTCGGGGTGACAAGGGGGATGCCGAGCCGCGCCGCCTCCATGAGAAGGTCTCCGTAATGATGGTCCAGTTTCAGCGGGCTTATCACGCAGGTGACCATGGAAATGAAAGGTCTTTCTCTGAGCGCCTCCGGAGAGCCAGCCATTAGTTCGGCGATTTCCACAACTTTCCTGATGCCCTCGATGCTATAGACACCGCCCATCACGTGCTTTGTGGTGTTGAGGAGAGCGGGGATGAAGCGATTGACATCAGCCTCATCTTGCGGGATACCATGTGGGTAGACAGGCAGCATGAAGAAATGGACATGGTCCAGCGCGTCACACAGTCGGGCAAGATCAGCCATATCCCGCACGGTGGCGGGACGTTTCTCCGCTGTATGAATGTCGAGGATGTTGAGCGCGGTGCCGCCGGTTCCGAGATGAACTCTCTTGCTTTCCAGAGCAAGATCATGGCGGCTGTCTCGCCCGCACAGATTCACTCTGGAGGGCGCTTTCCCGATAAGTTCCATCACCATCTCACGCGAAAACGTGACACGATCACCGTCCACCCTTGCACCTGCTTGCTGAAAGAGATGTCGTGCGGCCTTGTTGTTCACCTCCAAGCCTATATCTTCGAATACGCTCATGGAGGTCTCATGGATGCGCTCCACCTCCTCCTCGGTCAGCGGCTTATAGCGGCCGGCAGACAGCCCGACCCTTATCGAACTCATGCAAATCCTCCTTCTTGCCCCTCTTGCCGCAAGGCGTCTTCTCGACAGAGTTTCACAGTGACCGGCGCCCTCTCAAGTTCCGAGCCGCCAAGAGTTTAGGTATTGCTCCTGCTCAGGGGTAAGAGTGTCAAGTTCGAGACCCATGGCGGCAAGTTTGAGGGAGGCCACCTCATCATCGATATCCTGTGGCACAGCGTAGACCTTCGGCTCGAAAGCGGTTCGCTCACACCAGAGTCTCTGCACGCACAAAGCTTGATTCGCGAAACTCATGTCCATCACCGCAGCGGGATGCCCCTCCGCTGCGGCAAGGTTCACAAGTCTGCCCTCTCCGATAAGGTAGAGGGACCTCTCTCCATCCAACACGAACTCCTCCACCGAAGGGCGAACCGAACGGCGACTATGGCAAAGCTCAGACAAGGCCTCCAGATCTATCTCGACATTGAAATGCCCCGCATTGGCGAGAATGGCGCCATCCTTCATCACGGAGAACTCTTCTCGACCAATCACTGTGGTGTTGCCGGTTGCGGTCACAAATACGTCGCCGATTTGCGCCGCCTTCTTTAACGGCATAACCGCATGGCCGTCCATTGCGGCCTCCAGCGCGCGCAACGGACTCGTCTCCGTAACGATGACCTGCGCTCCCATGCCTTTCGCGCGCAGTGCAATGCCGCGTCCGCACCAGCCGTAGCCACACACTACGAAACGCCTTCCGGCGAGAAGCAAGTTTGTGGCGCGCAGAATGCCGTCGATCGTGCTCTGTCCGGTGCCGTAGCGATTGTCGAAGAGGTGCTTGGTATAGGCGTCATTAACCGCAATAATCGGGTACTTGAGAGCGCCATCATTGGCCATCGCGCGCAGCCGGATGACTCCTGTAGTGGTCTCTTCAGTGCCGCCGACGATCTTTTCTGCCAGTTCGCCGCACTCGCGGTGGACTGTGGAGACGAGATCGGCGCCATCGTCCATAGTTATATGGGGGGAGGACTTCAGGACGGTTCGGATGTGTCCATAGTATGTATCTCGATCCTCCCCGCGAATGGCGAAACAGGGAATGTCGTATTTGTCCACCAAGGCGGCGGCAGTATCGTCCTGAGTGCTCAGGGGATTGGAGGCGCACACGGCTACTTCTGCGCCTGCAGCGTGGAGAGTCCGCATAAGGTTGGCGGTTTCTGTGGTGACGTGAAGGCAGGCTGCGATGCGTACTCCCTGAAGGGGCCGTTCGACTTCGAATCTCTCGCGGAGTCCACGCAACACCGGCATCTCGCGATCGGCCCACTCGATCCGCTTCTGTCCGGAGTCCGCCAGGGACAGTTCTGCCACGTCGAATGTGTGGGCGGTTTCAGTAATCTTGGTCAAAACATTCTCCTCCTCTCAGATCGGTGCAAACTCATCGCTGGATCAGTACAGCGAATACGCCCGCTCCAGAAAGCCGCGCCAGATACGAGGCATGTCGGCCAAAACTTCTTCGACGATGCGAGCCGCGCGCGGCTCAATTTCAGCGATATCTCCGGAAGTGCATATCTCCAGTCCAACGGCATTGGGCTCGGTAATAGGGCTGCCGATCTGGCTGACAAGGTAACAATAGGCCTGTGCGATATTCAGATCTTCCTCCACCAACCGATCCACGATTCGCTGGGCGGCGACGTTGTAGGTCTTGCCCACGTGACTGATCGGGTTCTTTCCCGCTGCGGCCTCCAGTGTCATCGGCCGGAATGGAGTGATCAGCCCATTCGCCCGGTTGCCGCGGCCGACCTGGCCGTCATCACCATGCTCGGCGCTCGTGCCGGTAACCGCAAGATAGCATCCATCGGCTCCCCGTTCGGGCAT
>WVXJ01000095.1:34709-45086 GCA_011773575.1 Armatimonadota bacterium
ACAGATTCTTCGATCCGTCGTTTCACCTCAAGGTAATGCTCGACGTTTTCCGTCAGCGTTGATATGAGGGCTGCAGCCACTGTGATATGGATATCACCGTTCTGCCTTACTCCCATGATCTTGATGTCCTCGCCCACTTGCGGCAGGTTGGTTTTGAAGCCTTCGCTGTTCAGCGACTGCTCCGATTGGAGCACGATCCGCTCGGTTTCTGTCATGGGCGCATACGCCACCGCAAAAGAAGTGTCATTGGCGCGGGGGATGCGGGTCGCTTCATCGAAATTGCCGACCAGGTCAGTGCTTCCCGACCTTATCTTGTAGTCAATAATGAAGTCGCCTGGAAGATCTACATACCGGAGGGTGTCGGACAACCACTGCTTGGTGTGTTTGACCGCGAACTTGCCTACTGGGACGACTTCCTCGGAGCCCTCGGCGTTGTTGATCGTGCCTACAGCGCGGCCGACAAGAAGCAGGTAGATCGGCTCCAAGACCTCACCGCCGCCAAAGCTGACGGTTGATTGGCCGCCAACAAGCACACACTTGTCTACATTGTGATGCAGCACGCGTCCGTATTTGTCGAGGTAGAAATCGCTCAGCGCGATACTGAGTTCCTCGGCTGCTTTGTCGCACAGCACATCGGGATGTCCTTTACCTTTTCGCTCCACCATCTCCATGGGTTGCTCTGCAAGAGGAGGCTCAGAGCATTTTCTCAGTTGCAGATTCATTCGGCTGATTCTCCTTTCTTCTCCAAACATCTACGGCGCCGGTCTGCGCGCGGCCGACGCTCACGCGGATCTATCCTGATTCCTGTGGCGGCACGAGGCCCTGCGCGCGTAGGAATTCCAGAGCCACCTCGCGCGGCGAGCGGTGGTTCTCATCCACTTCGTAGTTCATCTGCGCCATCACCGCATTGTCGATCCTCCCGGCAAGGCGATTCAGTGCATCCGCCAACTCCGGGTGGGCATCCAGCACCTCCTGTCGAATCAGAGGAGCAGCGTAATAGGGCGGGAAAAAGCTTCTGTCGTCCTCCAATATCACCAGGTTGAAGGCGGGTATGCGTCCATCTGTCGCAAAGCCGTCAATCACATCCACACGCCCATCGGAGATGGCCCGATACATGAGGCCCGGGTCCAACTCCACAGGCTCATGTTTGAACCGGAAACCGTAGGCCTCGGCCAGCGGCTCATAGCCGTCGGGTCGGCTCATGAACTCATGATCGAAGCCCGGCTTCAGGTCATCGGCATGATCTCTCAAGTCCGAGATTCGTGTGATTCCGAGATCCTCCGCCTGGTCTCGACGCATGGTGAGGGTGTAGGTGTTGTTGAAACCCATCGGCTTCAGCCAGGTCAGCCCCCAGCGCCGCTCGAACTCAGACTTGACATGGGCATAGGCTTCGTCGGGATCGGATATGACCGGCTCTTCAAGAATGGCGGTCAGGCCGGTGCCGGTATACTCCGGATAGAGGTGGACATTGCCCTCCTTGAGCGCGTTGAAGCATACCAGTGTGCCCTGGAGCCCAACTTGGCGTTCTACGGCAAGACCGGTGTGGGCCTCGATTAGGTGAGCGAACATGTGGCCGAGGATCTTCTGTTCGGTGAAGTTCTTTGAACCCACGATGATCTTCTCAGACTGCTTGCCGCAGCCGCAGAGAAGCAGTGCAAGAATAAACGCCCCGGCGGTGATCAGTAACAAGACGGTTTGCATCTTTAGTTGACCTGCGCGTTTGCTCATGTGCGCACTCCTGTTCAATTATGATGTTGCCTTGATGCCTTTCGGCGTGAGCGCTCCCTCGCAACGGCCCAATAGAAAATCGAGCAGCAGAGCCAGGCCTGCCGCGACTGCGGCTCCGGCCCATATTTCAGCATCGTTATAGGTCTGAATACCGGTGATGATGGGGGTGCCGAGGGCACCGGCGCCGATGAGTGTGACAAGTGTAGCGATGCCCACACAGATGACAGTGGAGGTGCGAATGCCGGCGATAATAACCGGGACCGCCAGCGGAAGTTCTACCATAACCAGGATCTGGCGGCCGGACATGCCCATACCGCGTCCGGCCTCAACTATCGCCGGGTCAACCTGCTGGATGCCGGTGTAGGTGTTGCGAATGATCGGCAGTAGAGCATACAGTGTGAGGGCGACGATGGCCGGGGTGCGGCCGATTCCCAGCAGTGGTATCATGATGCCCAACAGTGCGATGCTGGGAATCGTCTGAATGACACTGGCCGCCCCCAACAAAGGAGCGGCGAGCAGTTGAACCCGCGTAAGAATGATGCCCAGAACCACTCCCACGGCGATGGCAATGCCCATCGCGATGCCCACGAGTTGGAGGTGCTGGAGGGTCCAGTAGAGCATGTCCACACGACGGGAGACCAGGTATTGTGCAACTTCAATCATGCTTTCTCGGACTCCTTGCGAACCGCGGTGTCCGGCAATACCCCCCTATGTGCCGGCGTTCCGCCATTGCCCGTCAAACCGTCGGCAAATACGCCGATGAGGCTGCTGGCAGTCAAGACCCCCACTACTCGACCGCTTTCATCCAGTACGGGCAAAGCCGTGTATTTGCTGTTCGCAACCACATGCACGGCAGAGAGAAGATCCGTTTCCGGGCTAACCGTCGCCACGTCAAGAGCGACGATTTCTTCGAGGCCTATCTCTTCTCGTATACCGCGCACCGCCTCTGAGGTCACTATTCCGATGAGCTTGCGCTGTTCGTCCACTGCGAAGAGGCTGGTGACACGATGCTGTCTCATCAGTTCGACGACTCTCGCCACGCTCTGTCGATGACCTGATATGCGTACCGTGACCGCGTCTTCGTTCATCACATCTTTCACTTGGGCGGTGCTCATCTCGAGTTGGAACCGGTGTTTCCCAAGGAAGCGCGCGACGAACTCATCGGCCGGATGTGCGAGTATGCGCTCGGGCCTGTCCACTTGCAGGATCCGCCCTTCGTCTATGATGCCTATACGATCGGCAAGGTTGACGGCCTCGAAGATATCGTGGGTGACGAAGACGATCGTCTTCCGAATGCGTTCTTTGAGTTGTCGGAACTCCTCCTGCAGTTGCTCTCGCGTAATGGGATCAAGTGCTCCGAACGGCTCATCCATGAGGATGATAGGAGGATCGCCTGCCAGGGCGCGTGCTACTCCCACTCGCTGTTGCTGGCCGCCGCTGAGTTCTGCGGGGTATCGGCGAAGATACTGATGCGGTTCCATCCCGACCATGGAAAGCAATTCCTCCGCGCTCTGGCGTCTTCGCTCCGGCGACCACCCCTTGAGTCGCGGCACGACAGCTATGTTGTCTTCGATTGTCATGTGAGGAAAGAGCCCTATCTTCTGAATCACGTAGCCGATATCGCGGCGAAGCGCGATCGGGTTCATCCTGCTGATGTTCTTGCCGCGTATCCGTATGTCACCTGAGGTTGGCTCGATGAGGCGGTTAATCATCTTCATGAGGGTGGTTTTCCCGGAGCCGCTGGTGCCTATGAGTACCAGCGTCTCCCCCTCCTCCACATCCAGGGTGACCCCGTTGACGGCTCCCACGCCCCCGGCATAGACCTTGGTTACGTTCTGGATCTCGATCATGGCCATCAGTCTGTAATCTCCACCACTCCGATCAGTCCATGGGCATAACCTTTCCCCTGCTGGAAACCGGTCTCGAGACTCCGCAAGGCGTAGGCAAGCTGGGGCTCAATGATATTGGCGCGCGGGTCGCCCATCCGCATCCAGCGCACATTGTTGATGACCCTGGCAATAGTCTTCACCGCTCCTGCAACAGGCTCAAGAAAAGCATCCAGATTCTTGTGCTCTGGATCCATTTGGTCAGAGCTGAGGCGGTCAATGCAATAGGAGACCACCAAGTTCCAGGCCATCTGCAACTTCTCGAAAAACCTGTTGGCCTCATCAAATCCGGGCTTTGCATGGTAATCGAACAAGAGGTCGCGCAAGTCCGTTCGATGATTGCTTTCATGGAGCATGTTCACCGCTCTGCGGAGCGCGGGAACCTTGGGATTGTACAATCCGGTGTCCATATGACGCCCCACCAGGATAGAACGGTCAAAACTTCGGCGGAGGTTCACATTGCGGCCCGACCGTTGTGAAACGCGCCCCAGTAGTTGCTCAAGTTCCTGCTGGGACCAATAGCGCATCGGGAAGCATTCGATCTCTTTGTCTCCCGTCTGTCCGTCAGGACAGAGGTAGGCCATCGAGTAGTTGCGCATCTGATTAAGCGTTTCAATGCCCCACTCGTCCTGCCACTCGTAGGAGAACTTGCCCAGCAGGTCTAACACCACCAAGGCGTGCCCGCCAGCATGCTTTGCGATTCCCGTCATCAGGTTCTCGAGTTCTTCGTCATTCAGGTGTGAGAGAGAACCATAGGAGGAGAAGTAGAGGTCAAAGGGTCCGGTTCCTGTTGCCGCCGGCAGACCCTCACGCAAATCGCCTGGTTCAAATACGACCTTGCCGTTGCCCTTGAATATCTCACGCCCTTGCTCCACCATTGCCTGGCTGATGTCAATTCCCAGATACAGGCCCACCAACTCGGGTGTAACAAGAAGTGAGTTTGTCGTCTCCACCCCTGAGGTGCGACGGCGAATGTTTGTCAGAAGCTCATATCCTTCGCCGCTGCCACACCCCAGATCCAGAATCCTCAGCCGCTCCAGCGCCCGCTTCTTCTCCAGCAGCAACCCCTCCAAAGCATCTCTCACGACCAGACCGGTGAGTTCATCCTCCCAATACCGACGCACATTGTCATACTTGCCGACAAGCCCGCCGGTATCCTTACTGTAATAACCGTTTTGGACAGCCTGTTGATAGGTCTGTAACTCCTCAGGTTTTTCGACCGACTGGCCTCTTGAAGTATGGTCAATCTCTTTGTATGCACTCTGCGCTTGTGTGTTCACGGCCTCTCACCTCCAAATATGACGCGTATGATCCCTCTCACATCAAGTCGAGACTAGTAGATGGCAAAACGGTCCAGGATTCCCTTGATCCCGTAGCGGCGGAAACGCGACACGGCAATATCTGCCGGACATTGACCGCGAGTAAGGCGTCTCCACAAAGGAGCCAGGTAGGATTGCTCTCTCTTGCCGCGGGCACTCAGCCCGTCGGAAGCTACTTCCAACATCTTTTCACACAGGGCGCTGACCGGCTCTTCATCGATCTTTGCATCCAGCCCGCGCCGCATGGCGTCCAGCCGCGCCGCGCGCAAATCATCCCACTCATACTGCTCCACCAGTTTCTTTGCCTCCGGCAAACGCTCCGCCAACCCCAGCGTCAAAGCGCCCACCACCAGCAGCGACTCGGGCGGCTGCTGGCAGTTAACGCGGTTTTCGAGTGTCCGGTAGCGAGACAGCCTGGCATTGTGCCAGCAGAAAGTAAGATGCAACTCCAGGTCTTCCTCCCTTGGCTGCACCTCCACCGACTCACCGTCGGCCTTGCAGCCGGTGACTCGCTCAGATTCGCAGAATTCAGCAAACGTCCGGCAGGACGGCAGCCTCACCGGTTCGGCGTCTCGCTCCACATACACGGGTTTGAGGCTCATCAGATGTTGCACATAGTCTTCCAGCGAAGCGGGCTTCTCTGTTGGCATACCCACACGGTCCTCGTCCGGCAGCCACCGCTCCCAGAAGGACTCGTGCACACACTTGTAGTGCGCATCGGGCTCGCTTTTCCAGATACCGGAATTGGCGTTCAGTGCGATTTGGGCCGGAGCCAGGCCGTTGAAGGCTGTCAGCGCGGCTTCGGCTTCTTCGGAGCGGATGTCCACATGGGCCTGACTGGCGGCAGCGGTGGTAAACAGATCAACGCGCGCGGATTGCTCTCGCCTCTCGAAGATGTCATCCCAGAAGGCATTGCGCGTTTTGGCCGTGAGCAGTTCCGGCTTCGGCGCGGTGACCGGGTGAATACCATGACCGAGGAGTGCGAGATCATGCTCCCGGCAGAAAGATAGAACAGGTCTCAGGCTGTCTTGCACTCGGCGGCGCACGCCATCAAGCGAGGGTTCCGGAGCGACTGATAGTTCAATCACACAATATCCGGTCGCACTGGACAAGACATCGCTGCCGCTTTCGCGGACGCGTCTTGCGCCGATAATTCGGTCAGTGTATTCATCTTGCATCAGTTGCCAACCGTTTTCTCCCAGATGACGCCAGAGGGCTTGCACATCCTCTCTCGTCGGCGCCTCACCCGTGGCCGATAACACGATCGGAAACTTGAGTTCAACCGCCACCCGTCGCGGCATACCTTGCCGCTCGGCATCGGCATCTTCAAAGCGCTTCAAAAGCCCTTGTGTCCATTTGTCAGTCATAAGTAAGTCTTTCTCCGGCAATGTCCGCGCAGTTCTTTCCGACCATTCGACCAATTCGAGATCCTGAATACGCGTTCCAATTGCTCATACCAACCCAGCACAACCTCTCCCAAGATCGGGGCAAGGGAACCCAAGGTTCAAACTTCATCCGACCTTTCTTGCGCGGCTCTGAACACATGCCCATTGCCTTCAATCACCCATTTCTCACAGGTCAACTCTCGCAGACCCATGGGCCCTCGCGCGTGGATCTTGTCTGAGGAGATGCCGATCTCGGCCCCCATTCCCAGCCTGCTGGCGTCGTTGAACATCGTGGAAGCATTGATCAGCACTACTCCTGAGTCCACTTCTTCAACAAATTGCCTGATACTCTCAGCATCCTCGCTGGCGATGGCATCCGTATGTCCAGAACCAAACCTGCCGATATGGAGCACCGCCTCCTCCAGGCTCTCTACGATGCGGACTGCAAGAATGAGGTCCAAATATTCAACCCCCCAGTCTTCCTCACTGACCGGTTCGGCCCAGGGCACCAGAGCACACGTCTGACCGCAGCCTCGCAGAACCACTCCGACGCTTTTGAAATCTTCTGCCAGAGGGGGCAGCAATTCATCTGCCACCGCTCGATGCACCAGCAATGTCTCCATCGCATTGCATACTGCAGGCGCATATGTCTTGGAATCGAAGATGATGGCGCGGGCCTTGTCGAGATCGGCGTGTGCGTCCACATATACGTGGCAAATCCCGTGGGAGTGCTTAATGACCGGGATTTGGGTCTGTTTCGTTACGGCCTGTATCAATCCGGGTCCGCCGCGAGGTATGACTAAATCCACGAGGTGATCGAGAGAAAGAAGTTGGCGAACAGCATCTCGATCACTGGTAGCGATCACTTGAACGGCGGTCGCCGGAAGTTTCGCCTGTTCAAGTGATTCCTGCCACAATTCTCCCAAGAGGCGATTGCAGTTCAGCGCCTCCGAGCCGCCTTTCAGCAATACGGCATTCCCTGACTTGAGACAAAGCGCGCCGGCGTTGATCGTAACGTGGGGACGCGCCTCATAGATGACCCCGATCACTCCGATCGGCACACGCCGTTTTGTCGCCCGCAGCCCATTCTCACTGTGAACGCTTTTCTCCTCACCGACCGGATCCGGCAGCGCGGCTATCTCCGTCAGCGCCCGAACGCGAGAGCCAATCTTCTCCGGCCCGAATCCCAGTCTCCTCAGTGTTGGGGATTCCAGTCCTCGTTCTTGTGCAGCAGCGATGTCTGCCGCATTCGCAGCGGCTATCTCAGGCATTTTCGACTGAAGCCGCTCCGCCATGGCCTCCAAGGCGGCATTCTTCGCTCCTGTGGGGGCAGCCCTTAGAATATCGGCCGCGGCGCGCGCGCGGCGCGCCATTTCCAGGACCTGACTCGGCTCTGTCTGGGATGAAGTTTCTTGTGCGCTCATTCTGATACCTCGTTTGCGAGCCGTTCCGCAGCATCCGGGCAAGAAGACTCTATCCTCCGTTGCTGACCGCACCTTGGAGCCTATTTCGAACTTGACTCACCTGAGGCAGGTCCAAGGCCACTCTCTCCGCAGTCTCGGCTGTTGCCTTGTCACAGACACTTCCGAGCAAGTAAACCGTTCTTCCGACCGCACAGACACGGACGGCACCTTGACCTGTGGTCACACCCTCCTCGCTTAGAGCGTGCAGCACGGCTCTAGAAGTCGCTCTGTCATCCGCTGGAGGCTCCTCGATCGTGGTCTCACATGCCAGGACTGGGTAAGGCTCAACCAATACGCGCCTGCGTCGCTCAAAACGAAGGGCTTCGCGCGCCTTGAGCTGGTTGGTAACGCGCACTACGCCCGCAACCCGCCTCACAGCCTCTTCCGCCTTGCACTGCCGATATTCGTTCTTTACGCTGCCAGATAGTGTAATGCGTCCATCCCGGCAAGAAATCTTGATCCTGAAGCGGTCTGCCAGGTCGATGAACTCCCAAGCCAGTCGCAACCTTACTTTGAGCGCAATCCACCAGTCAGGCACCGTATGCATCCGCACGCATTTGATGGCAAATCTGAATCCTCACGCTTCACTTGCGCTGACCTTAAGCATCCGAGCAAATAAGAAACCCAGTTCCGGCCGTAAATATACGGCAGGAAGCTGGGTCAGTCTCTCTCACGCATCTCGGCGTTCAGCCGAGATACAAAGAGGCTAATAGCCTCCTAGTGCGCTCGCTTGAGCGCTCTTTGGCCACTCAAAAAGCGGCTCTCCTCTGTGTCACTGCTGATACCCAATCACCTCGAAATCGTGCACCCGGTCGCCATTGCCGGTCAGTCTACATGCAGGGGACACCTCCATGCCGGACCGGCACGGACCGCGAAAAAAGCCCTCTACAGATGGCCGTTTTCGTTGAGATAGCATTACCATAGCACTGACAGTCATACTCTGTCAAGTGTGCAAAGCATAGCCTTATCCTGAACGGCACACACTGCGGCCTACGCAAAACAAATGCTGTCATATACCTTCCCGGTAACTCTCCCAGCGGTCATTTGCCGCTCGCAAGGCCGCGACAATTGCATTCTGGGCCGGACCGAGATAGCGCACCGAAATCTCTGCCACTGCATCCTCCAAGTTCTCGGAAAGTCTCATCCCCTTGAGTATCCTGCCTATGAAGTCGCTTGCCATGACAGGCACTAAGGTGCAGGATGCCGCGAGTATTATGCCTGTCTCCCGCTCCACCTCCAAGGCCACACCCACAGTACCGTACAGAGATTGCGCTGCCGTCTCTTCAGGTAGTTTCGCGTAACCAACCAACAGAATCGTTGTCGGTATCTTCTCCATCTCTTCGCTTGCCACTATCCTTTGCGAGAGTCCTACTTAACCCTTCTGTCATACAGAGCAAGGTCCCTTGTCTGTTTGATATACTATCGCGATTTCATCTTCTCGTCATCGCCAATAGTAACTTCTGGGGCACACAACTGTGCTTCTGCGCGCGAAGTGCCTCGCGGGTGGATACTTTACTGAATCTCTACTCATCCTCCACCGCTTCCATGATGACCCCGGCTTATCGGCCCACTCCGCGTTTTCTTAGGCGCCGCAGCCTCTTGTCCTACGAAGCCTCTTGTCCTATGAAGCCTTGGCGAAGTAGGATGGCGGAGTAGGATGGCGAAGGCGGCTCCCCCACCCCCGATAAATGGCTCAATCCTTTGACTTCCTTCAACAATGCTCAGGAAAGGCCATGCGGGTCTTCCGCGCCTGCCTCGTTTCTCTCCTGCAGGGCGTGGTCTCCCCTGGGCTCCTTAGCCTCGGCGAAGGAGGCGGACCCCGCCGCTCCTATCCGCTTCTTTTCTGCCGCTCAATGTGCAACAAACCCGTATGAATGGGTTTGTCGGCATTTACGCCGATGTCTGCCAGTGGGCCCATAACTTGTATTCCGCAGTGCGTTTTTCGCTTGACTTCCTTCGCCTTCCAAGTGATGAATACGCCGACGTAACCACGTCACTGGAGGCACTGATGAGCGCCATGCCGGGGATGCAAATAAGAGGAGCAGAGCAGGCGAGCGAGCCCGGGTCGATTGACTTCGATGCGGCCGTGGACGAGTTCCTCGAAGAGCTGACCAGCGCAGGAACTACTCCCCCGCCCCCGTCACCTCCGACCGCACCGACCCGAGGCAGTCTCGCAGATTCCTGGTGGATAAACGGGGGCGTGTGCCGCAACTGGAGGAAATCACGCGGGAGTAGGTCATCCAGTTCGGGGCTCTCTGCATTGAGGGAAGAGTATCGGCTATATCTGTTTTGTAAAAGCGAAGTCTATGCGGAATTCACGGTTGGAGTCGAGTCCGGAGGTAGAATCCGACGGGAACTCAGACACGATAGCTCTAAGTGCCAATAGATTGTCTTCAGCCACAGCGCGATAGTATTGAAGACCATAAGCATGAGCTGTTCCAAATGAGTCAAGTGTATCGGTCTTCAAGACAACCAACTCCAGCGCCTCTTGGGGGGAGACTGTCAGTCTGAGTCCGAGAATAGCGCTATCGCTATTGTTATCGAGATTCTGATAATCTCGATCTTTCGCGTAGCGCACAACTGCAATCAATTTTTC
>WVXJ01000095.1:45157-57646 GCA_011773575.1 Armatimonadota bacterium
TCGGTTTGTTTCCCGTCAGACTTGGCGCTTTCCAAGAGACATCGATACCGCCCTTCGTGGCAAACCAACTTGGCGTCTTCAGATATCCCCAGTTCTTCACTTTCGGGAACAGGTCGTTGGTTCCTTGGGCTTCGAGCAATTTTGTCAGTGCCGGCGGCAGGGGTTCGGAAAAGGACCCGATAAGCGCCGTCTCAGACGCCCATTCCGGTAATTGCCGGCCCAAGTCAAGATGCCCCCGGAAGTATGGTGCCGCGCTTTGTTGACCAGTTGCATCGGCCAACTGCTGCATACCAACAGAAAGCTTAGCAGTCTGCCGATCATTCTGAATGCGAAGATCGTGAATAGTCTGATGGAAAGCAGGGAGATTATCTGTCTGTACGAATGATGCAAGCAGTGTGGTGCGTCGGCCGACCTCACTGGTGAGTTGCACGTCGGTCTGCCGAAAACTTTCGACGGCGTCAGCAATCCCTTTCAGAGTCTGTTTGTAGGCGGCCTCAATCTGCAAACGAGGATTGCCGACCGCGGCAAGCGACAATCTCGTTTTGTTATTCTGATTGTTTCCGCTTGTCTTTGCACTATTGTGGCGAAGAATGTCGCCATCGAAAGCGACTTTCGTCTTCCCTGAGCCAAAAGCAGATTGAAACTTGACTTGAGCTTTGTCATCGGTATCGCCGGTCTGTGACAAGCCTGTTTCATAAAGACCTTTCAGCTTGAACTTGACCGACGTCGAAGACAGATCTCCGTCAAGGTTCAGGCTGGTCTTGTTGGCATTGGCACCGGCGGTATTTTTGTCAATCTTGCGGTAACCTTTTAGTCTAAAGTTCTTGCCCAAAGCCGATCCGGAATCGAAACTTATCTTCTTCGTGCTCTGCTCACCTGATGTATTGGCACGCAGAGTATAATCCAGATTCAATGAAGCGTCCCTGAATGGACTGGACACAATCTGCAGTTTCGTTATGTTCTTGTCAGTTACATTCTCTCCGACTTCGCTAACGGTCGCTGTATGACGGAAGGCAATGGAGCGAAGAAAACTGCTGGTGTTGAATTCATGCTGAACACTGAAGTCCTGGGTACTTAGCTTGGAGTCGGTCTGCTTGCCCCAACTTGAGCTCTCAACAGCGCGGGATAATGCAAAAGATGCTGTGGTGCCACCGCGCTTCCACTCTATGGCCTGCTTTGTTCTGACCTTATTCTGAGCGCCATCCTCACCTTTATCAGGTCCGGTTTTGCTGTGATATTCACCGACCAGTATTAATCCAGGTGAGATGTCATACTCAATAGAGGCTTGCGTATCACCATCGTCAAGTGGATTCTTCTTGCCCTGTCCATAGTTCTTTTCAATCGAGGCTGGAGCTTCTGCATCGCCTAGATGGAAACTTGACTGGTCTTTCTTTCGATGACCTATTTCGAATCTTAGCTTTTCGCTCTGGAAGGCAATTCCCGGCACTAGGTCCTTACCATTTGAGCTTGCTATCCCTGAAGCAGGAACCAACTCTAAGCCTGGCGGGATAGCCTGCTTATCAGAATCTGCTTTCTTTTCCTCTGCTGAGGTCGCGGGAGAGAGTGAGGTCGAAGTCAAAATCAATACTAAAGCCAAGAGTAATAACCCACTGTGTCGGCAGACGACAGTGTTACGGGTTGCCACCATACATAAGGACTTGAGAGAAAGAGATGTCATTTGCCTTAACTCTCTTAGGTTCTCTCGAGTACTTCTCTTACTCTTGGCAGGGACAATTATTCTGCAAAGCGTATCTTTTTGCAATCCATTATTCGCCCAAATGTGCGCTTTTTTGCGCAAGCCCGGACAATAATCTCGAAAGAATTCTGGTTGGCTAACTTGCCCGCCTGCTTGCGCTCCAAGCGCGGCCCGGAGTTCGTGGCCAAAGCGGCGCGAGCACGGCTGGGGCGGATTGACTGGGAACCTTGGATGAAGAGACGGGCAGCCCCTGGCAGAGCGGCCATCTTGAGCCCTGGCAGAAGTTACGAGAATGATTATGGCTTGCAACACATCGCAACTGAGCCTTTGCTCAATTCATGCCGTCTTGTCATTCAATTCTTGCCATTTATGTTTACGTAGAATTGCGTAGGGTTATATAAGAAGAGGGGAACTCTTCGCTCTCATTGAGCCAATCAAGGTGTAACTTATGGGGGGCTTCACGTCCAACTAAGGTATGAATTGAGTCGAGGCGCGTTAACGACAATTAGTGTGCCATATGTGGAATAAACCATATGTGGCACAGACTTTGCTAGTTCGAGAATAAGGGGTATAGGGTATTAGGATTAGGCTTTCCTCAGTTTCCGTTTGTTAGTCATGACCAATCCCAAGATACTGTTTCACACTGTTTTCCTCAGGCACAATACGCTTCCCAGATTCCCGCATGATTAACATTCCGCGGTACATTCCGGCTTTCTGACGCCAGCAACATTCGGAGAGCCAGCAAGAAATTCTTCGTCTCTGTGCCAACAGTAGTATGGAGTAGGCATTATGAGAAAGTTCCCTGAGAAGCGATCATGTTCGACCATTTGGGCGGCCCGGCTGGTGATCGTTGTCCTGATTACAGCGGTTTTGACAGCTTTTGGTGCCGGATTGGCATTTGCCGGAAAACAGAGCATCAAGACCAAAAGCACTTCGCTGACGCCGCCGAGCGATTTGACAGCCACTGCGGTGTCTTCCAGTCAAATAAGGTTAACGTGGACCGACAATACCGGCAACGAGATGCATTTTGAGATCGAGCGCAGCCTCAGTGCCATCAGCGGCTTTGCCCAGATTGCCACCGCAGGCGCCAATGTGACGACTTATTCCGATACAGGACTCTCCGCCGGTGTTACCTATTATTACCGCGTCCGTGCACGTGTTAATAATGGCAAGAAAGGTTCTTCAGATTACTCAAACATCGCCTCTGCGACTACTTCGACAACGACACCGCTTCCCAGCGCGCCCAGCGGTCTGAGCGCTGCTGCAACCTCTTCCAGCCAGATCAACCTGGCGTGGACGGATAACTCCACGAACGAGACCGGCTTCAAGATAGAGCGCAGCTTGAGCGCGTCCAGCGGCTTTGTCCAGATAGCAGTCGTGGGGGCGTCAGTAACTTCCTACCAGAACGGTGGGCTGTCCGCCAGCACGACTTATTATTACCGCGTCCGCGCCTATAACGGAACTGGGAACTCGAGTTACTCGAACACAGCTTCAGCGACTACTACGACAATAGTGACAATTCCGGAAGCTCCCAGCGGCTTGACTGCTGTCTCAGCGTCCTCCAGCCAGATCAATCTGGCGTGGACGGATAACTCCACAAACGAGACCGGCTTCAAGATAGAGCGCAGCCTGAGCTCGTCGAGCGGCTTTTCTCAGATTGCGACTGTAGGTGCAGGCACAACCTCATACCAGAACAGCGGATTATCCAATAGCACGACTTATTACTACCGCGTCCGCGCCTACAACGAAGCCGGGAACTCGAGTTACTCGAACACAGCTTCGGCGACAACCTCAAGCAACCAATCCTCAGCGCCCAGCGGCCTGACGGCCACAGCGGTCTCTTCCAGCCAGATAGACCTGGCCTGGACAGATAACTCGACAGACGAGACTGCCTTCACGATAGAGCGCAGTGAGAGTGCAGCGAGTGGGTTCAAACACATCGGCACAGTGGGAGCCAATGTGACAACCTACCAGAGTAGGTGGCTGTCCTCCGGCACCACTTATTACTTCCGAGTGCGGGCATACACATCCAGCAGCGGATATACGGACTACTCAAACACCGCCTCTGCGACTACTTCGACAACGACAACGCTTCCCGCCGCGCCCAGCGGCCTGAGCGCTGCTGCGGCCTCTTCCAGCCTGATCAATCTGGCGTGGACAGACAACTCTTCGAATGAGAGCGGTTTCAAGATAGAGCGCAGCCTGAGCGCGTCGAGCGGGTTCTCCCAGATTGCAGCTGTAGGTGCAGGCACAACCTCATACCAGAACGGTGGGCTATCTGCAAGCACGACTTATTACTACCGTGTGTGTGCTTATAATGCGGCTGGAGATTCGGCCAATTCGAACACGGCCTCGGCAACTACTCAAGCTGGGGCCGATACCACGCCCCCATCAGCCCCGAGCGGCCTGTCGGCCACTGCGGTCAGCAGCACCCAGATAAACCTTGGTTGGACGGCCTCCAGCGATAATGTTGGCGTGGCGGGTTATCGCGTCTATCGGGGAGGCACCTTGGTCGGTTCAACCGCCGGGACGAGTTATTCGGATACGGGATTATCTCCCTCCACCACCTACACCTATTACGTCAGGGCGTTGGATGCGGCCGGTAACATCTCGGCAGCCAGTAATACGGCCTCGGCGACCACTGCAGGGGTTGCGCCAACAGCGCCGAGTGCATTGAGCGCTGTCGCGGTATCTTCCAGCCAGATAAACCTGACCTGGAAGGATAACTCCACGAACGAAACTGGCTTCAAGATAGAACGCAGCCTGAGCACGTCTAGCGGTTTCGTGCAGATCGCAACTGTAAGTGCCAATAGGACTTCCTACACCAACGCCGGCTTGGCCTCCGGCACTGTTTATTACTATCGTGTCCGCGCTTATAACGGGTCTGGGAACTCGAGCTATTCGAACACCGCTTCGGACATGACGGACAGTGATCCTCCACCCACTGCACCCAGCGGGCTGACGGCTGAAACAGTGTCTTCCAGCCAGATAAACCTGGTGTGGTCGGATAACTCCACGGATGAGAGCGGGTTCAAGATAGAACGCAGCCTGAATGCGAGCAGCGGCTTTGCGCAGATTGCCATAGTGGGGGCTGGCGTGACGACCTACCAGAATACCGACCTTTCCGCCAATACCACTTATTATTACCGTGTTCGCGCCTATAACGCGGCTGGGAACTCGAGCTATTCGAATATCGCTTCCGCGACCACTGAAGATAATGTTGGAACACCAGTCCCTGTTGGCACCGCGATGGATGTAGTGACAGACGGCGACTATGCCTATATTGCATCATTTGAATATGGTGTAGTTGTTGTTGATGTGCAGGATCCGACTTCTCCGCAGGTGATTGGCGCCGTTGATATCGGTTTCGCGCCCGCTGTGTTGGCT
This sequence comes from Armatimonadota bacterium, assembly GCA_011773575.1. Taxonomy (GTDB): domain Bacteria; phylum Armatimonadota; class Hebobacteria; order Hebobacterales; family WVXJ01; genus WVXJ01. Next base: position 50,241 of record WVXJ01000095.1, read on the forward strand.
CTTACCGGGACTACTCTCGTGGTTGGTGGTGGTCCTTATGGGGGAACTGGCGCGGTCGCGACAGTGGATGTGAGTAACCCGACTGACCCGACTAAGCTAGGTTCACTTAACACGGCGGCCGTAACTGGGATCGCTGCTGAGGGCGAATATGCCTACGTGACCGTCTACACATCAGGTATAGAGTCTTCCATTAAGATCTTAGATATACAGAATCGCAGCAATCCCGTGGTGGTCGCCAATCTACCGATCTTGGCGGTTCCTATGGGAATCGCATTAGAGGGCAACTACGCCTATGTCGCAGCTTACGTCACCAGCATATATGTAGTTGATGTCAGCGTTCCCAGCGCGCCAGCCATGTGGGAAGCACCGATAACATCGCCTCGTATTCTGGGTTCCATCACGACTATCGCCAGCAAGCCTAGCTTCATCTTTACAGACGGTGTTCCTTATGGCGGCCTTGTGGTGTTGGATGCAAACGATTCTGAATATCCCATTTATTTATCAGAAAAATATGTAGCGTCTGTTCCCGTCGAGTTTGCTGTGCAGGACAACTTCGTCTTCACAGCTTACGAAAGCTGGCAAATCCCTGGAAATGGTGGGATTAAAGTTATAAACGTGGCAAATCCTTCTTCGCCTACTACTGTGTCAACCCGTTACGTCCCCACAGCACCAAATGGCTTAGCTGTCTTGGGCAGCTACGCCTATATAGCCGACGACACTGCGGGGCTCCAGATCTTCGATGTGAGTGATCCATCGAATCCCGTAATCGTGGGCAGTGTCGAGTAATCGCGGTATCTACAAGCGAAGATAACATACAGGGGAGCAGGCCAATCGCCTGCTCCCCTGTTTCTATTCTGACATCACCTTTCGTGATCCGGTTATGCAGTGGTAGAAGGATCCTGTCCCTGAGAATAAGCAATCGATCAAGAAGGCTATGGGCCTTCTTGCCGTAATTGAACCTGCCGCTACTGCAGGAAGCGCCTCTTAGTTTCAGCCGACTCCGAGAACTTGGATTATCTAGAAACTCCTCGAGAGTAGCTTCCCCGGACTTGTGCCAAGAAACGGACATTCTTGCGCAAATTGTCGGTTATGTGACGGCGGTCTCCGCAAGTTCATCAGTAACATTTATATCTGGTATATCTGGAATGAACGCAGAACGAACAGTGATCGCAGTCATCGTCACGTCATTCTACAAACCGGAATGGAGGTGAATTGCAGGCTGTTCCGTGGGTTTCGGCGTAAACGAGCCGCACTAGAAGATGCTGTGTCATAAAAGAATGCTTAGGAGGCTGAGAATGAGGTGCAGAGCCTTTTCGGTGTTGCTGACAGGGATTCTGTTCATGACCATGTTTGGTATGGCATGGTCTGCCGTGCCTGATCCTCCAGGCTGTTTCGGCATCGATGTAGACTCATCCCTGTCACCTGACAAGGGGACTCCTTATCACATAAATGAAACGGTATTCTATACCGTCGAATTTATGAACAATCCAAACCCGCCCGGAACTAACTGTGATATGGAAAATGTCATAGTTGAATTCTTCCCTCCGGGCGCGGATGGACAACCCTCCGCTGTTGCCGTGGTGCTGGATAGCGGCATTTCTTTCCCGGCTGATGGAACGACACTAAACTACAACTCAGGTACTGATCCTGAGCTTGCCTTCAGCCTGGCGGGACTGAATCCAGATGTCCAGTTCGTCATTGCAAGAGCTACGCTAACCGGCAATCTGCAGGACGCAACTGGGCTTGAACAGTCTGTATCAACACAGGTTGGAATTGTGCTTCTCCAGCCTTGCATCCAGATAACTAAGACGCCGGATGTAGAAGTCACCAAGTGCGGTGATACGGTTAATTACGAAATATGTATCACCAACTGCTCAGACGCCGAAACCGAGTTACAGAATATGACAGTCAATGACACTCTGCTGGGTGATATTTCCCTAAACTTCCCGGTCATCCCAGCGCCCGGCGAGACAGTATGTGCAACGATTCCGTATGTCGTTGGCTCAGGACCGGATGAGTGCGAAACGGCAGAGATACTATCGAATACAGTGACAGTGTATGCAGAGGACGCCACTGGTGCCGATGCGTGCGACCCGGCGATAGCTCCGAATTCTATCTGTGAAGCTACGGCTGAAGTCAAACTGATACAGCCGAGCATATCGATAGAAAAGACTTGTGAGCCTGATCCAGTAGGGATAGGCGAAACACTGACCTGGACTATCACAGTTTGTAATACGAGCCCTGCGCACAATGCGCCGGTGACTCTTGATATCCACGTGGTAGACCCGACTGCCGGAATCGACCAGGTTGAGACAGCTGTAGCACCTGGCGAATGCAGGGTAATCACGGCTACCCACGTGGTAGAGCCAGGGGACGCGCCTGAGATTAGTGATACAGCGAGCGCGCAGGCGACAATCACGGACGAGATACTGCCCAACATCATCCCACCCGATCCTATCACAGCGCAAGATACCTGCATTGTCGCTGTGGAACCCTGCATTGAATGCGAGAAGTCTGCGGATACCGAGGTTTCCAAAGAAGGCGACACCATTACCTATACCTTGTGGGTAAGGAACTGCGGAGAGGTAACGTTGGTTGAAGTCGTCATGAACGACGACCTGCTCGGGCCTATGCCAGTGCCACCAGTATTGGCACCAGGCGAGGAGTGGTCCACACAAGTGCCTTACGAGGTCCAGCCGGGCGATCCCGATCCGCTGGTCAATATCATGACTGTCTCAGGTATGTCTGAAGCTACTGGTGAACCAGTTACCAACGAGAGCCCTTGCAGTGTAAGTGTTGATTTGGTGGAGCCTGAGTTTACGATCGAGAAGATCTGTGAACTCACTGGCGATCCACCGAATCAGCTGCTTACCTGGACCATAACTATCTGCAACACTGGTGATATCAGCCTTGACGTCCATGTAGTTGATCCTGAGCTTGGGATAGATCAAATCGTGACTCTGGCCCCAGGCGAGTGTCAGGACATAGTTGCTGAACGTCAGTTGACCGAGGAAGATTGCGACATACCTATCACCAACACAACCCAGGCCTATGCGACCATCACTGACGACGTACTGCCGAACAGGATCCCGCCTGAAGGTTTTGAAGAGGCTTCTTCCACTTGTGAGATGGAGTGTCCCAGCAATGTGACCCGCACACCGGGTTACTGGTTCACCCATCCGGTGCAGTTGCTGGCCGCCTTTGAGTGCCTCACCGACAACTTAGACAACAGCAACGGCAGCACGATAGTGCTGTGCGATGGCTGTGAAGTGAACGCCTATGATGCCATGGCGATCTTCTGGCGCACAAGCGGCGGTAACCGGCCCACATTGGCACAGCATATCCTGGCGGCGATGTTCAATGAGTGCATGTTCGGATCATCTGCCGGCAGCGCGATTGAAGACGGGTTGGCAGTGTTGTGCAATCCGGATGCGACTTCTGAGGAGATAGGCTATGCGATTATGCCGCTGGATGAGTTTAACAACAGCGGCACCGAAGAGCCGTTCCCGGATGGCTTCGTGAACACCAACGCCAATCCCAGGGAATCCAGGAATATGGCGAGTGACGGTACTGTTCCGGACTGTGCAGCAGGGACGAAAGTCAAGTAGTATGCTGGTAAGGACCTGCAATGAGCAAGTGAGAAGCTTGGTCATTGGCAGCAGACAGATGACGCCCGTCACATCACAGGCGGGCGTCATCTCGCAGATTGTTACCCAATAATTATAGGCCACTCAATAGTATATTCAATTAGTGTTATTATGGAGTTGCTCGGATGAGGACATCACTAAGGTTCATATTAATCCTGATAATCTTCGCCGGCAGCGCCTTTGCCGCAGGTTATATCGCGGGCTGGTCGAAAGGCAATGTCTTCAATGCTGCGAAAAGCGACACTCAAAGATCCGCAAGCCCTCCGATGGATGCACCTGCGACAGCCGAGACGCCAGTTGCACAGGCGATGCCGGATAATCCTGCACCGGAAGAACCTGGGCCTTCTGTCAAGCGGCAGAACGTCAGCGAAGCAAAGCCGAAAGAGGAGCCTCCGGTTGCTTCTTCTCCACCGCGCAACCAGGCAGCACAGCCTGACCCACCTGTGCGCAAAGTCAAAACAACACAGCCCGCACCCTCGCTGAAGGACAATAGTACTTCAGCGACGCCGACGACAGTTGAGCCTTCACCTGCTGAGAATGAGACGCCGAAGAACAATGTGGCTGTCGGCCGGCTCGAACCCTTGATATTCGCAGAAGAGTCTACGCGTGATTTCGGAACAGTCCAAGAAGGAGATGTAGTAGAGGAGTCATTTTCCTTTGAAAACCGGGGAAAGGGCATGCTGCTTATAGACAGTGTTAAGACAAGCTGTGGCTGTACGGCTGCGCTGGCGACATCGAAGCAGCTTGCTCCCGGCGAGAGCGGACGTATCGGTGTAAAATTCCGCAGCAGAGGGTTCAAGGGGAAAGTCAAGAAGAAGGTCTATGTTGAATCGAACGATCCGAAGAATCCGCGCTTAACCTTGGTTTTGACCGGCAAGGTTAACCGAGATATTGATGTTACGCCCACGTTTGTGCGTATTGGAAAACTTGCTGTGGGTGCGACCACAACTCAGACCGTGTGCGTGCAATCGGAACTGGGCACGCCGTTCCGTATCCTCGAGCTAAGCGCGACCTCACCCAATGTGCACCTGTCGGAAGTAAGAGAAGCCGAAGGAGGAGGTTATGAGTTCGACGTCACCGCGGGACCTGTGGACGAACCCGGACGGCTTTCAAGCAGCATAATCATTACGACGGATTCAGAACGCCAGTCCCGTCTAAGCATGGTGCTTTATGGCAGTATTGTGCCAGCAAATGAGGGAGCCGGTGAATGAACCTTCATACAACGTCTGATGACCAGTCAGCGACGTCGCTCGGGGCGGCGGCGATTATCATCTTGGCGATTTGTCTGGGTCTATTGTCGAATCACTTCTCTTCAAATAGTCTGGCTCTTTTCGCCTCGGAGGAAAGTCTGAGGCCGGAAATTCCACCGGAAGTCGATTATATTGGAATTGAAGAAGTGAGAATGCGACTGGGCGAAGAGGGGGTCCTCATTCTCGACGCCCGCCCGCCGGAAGAATTCACTGAAGGTCACATCGAGAGTGCCGTCAATCTGTATATCAAGGATTTCGATGACCAATCTCTTCGCATGCAGGAGCAGTTGGGCGCCGCTTCACTACTGATTTGTTACTGCGATGACATGATGTGCGATAGGGGCGCTCGATTAAGCGCAAGACTCTCAGCCGCAGGTTATGGCAATGTCGTGCTTATGTTTGAGGGTTGGGATGGTTGGCAAGAAGCTGGTTATCCGTCATTTTCAGGCGACGAGGCAGGTTCATGACACTGTCGTTCCGCGGCAGCCGAATAGCTTCCCGCATCTTGCTGCATCCAATCGCTCTCGTGGTTGCGCGCCTGACGCTTGCAGCGGTCTTGCTTTACGCGGGCATACACAAAGTCAGTCACACCGGAGAGCTTGCACGCATAATATACGGATACAGGTTGCTTCATCCCGAACTCGTCAATCTGGTCGCCATGACCTTGCCCTGGATAGAGCTGCTTACCGGCGCCACGCTGTTGTTGGGCCTGCTGCGACGCAGCGGCGCAGTGGTCGCATGCGCACTCTTTGGCGTTTTCATACTAGCGGCGGGGCTGGCGATGGCACGCGGTATCGACATTCCGTGTGGGTGTTTCTCCGTTGCGGCGACGAGCGAGCGGATAGGCTGGGGATTGATTGTTCGAGACGTAGTTTTCGCGCTCTTGGGCGCCTACCTTATCTTTGTCCCCTTGCGCTTCGCCGAGATAGATTCCCTATTAGATAGATCTTCTTCTCGATGACTTCATCGAACAGGTTGTGGGGTGAGGAGCAGGAACAATAGAAGCGTAAAGCCGGCGTTACGGACTCAGCACACAGTGGCAGTTGGCAGCGGCAATCGAATGAGTATCGCTATTTGGATCTTGTCTCCTTAGATCTTACCTTCTGCAATTCATCAAGTTGAAAGTCAACTTTCTTTTCTCCGCGTTCACCGACTATTCTCAGACTCGCTGTTTCGGCTGATGAATCAAAGATTGGCAACCCGCTTTCAGCGTCATATAGGTTGAAAGAAACATCGTATTTCGCCGTGAAGTCTATTCGACGCTGCTTTCTGAAGAGCGGTATACTGAACCAGAAATCACCCGCATGAGGGAAGACCGTCACAGGAACAGGTGATCCCACATTGGTTTGTTCTTTCTTGATCTTCCTGTCAGCGCCCGGAGTAACCGGTTGATGGAAGCCGCCCTCGTCATCCGCCAACACGAAGTTCACGCTTTCGAGTGCTTTCTTATCCCCAGGCTTCACATCAGTCGGCCAGAGCCAATTTACCTTTCCTTTGTTTCTAATCCAGACTTGAAAAGTAATGTAATTCTTATCTGTTTCAAGGGCAGTCTCTATTGCGCGTTGCTTTTCCGCCTCGAGCTTATGTAATCTCTCCGCTTCGTAAGCCGCCACCGCAACCCTTACTATCGGCACCATTATGACAGCTCTTCCATCAGCCCCAGGCACCGGCTGCGACCATAGTGCCATTAACTCCTCTACTGTCTTGTCCGAACGTCGCATCTGCTCTCCAATACTCTTTGCAGATGCAATCTCTTCTTCCGTTGGTGTGAATATCCGGTGCGGCGAGTTCGAACCTGCCTCCTCCATGTCAGCAGTCGGCATCACTCCGATTTCTTCAGAATTCGCCGATACGGTGAATACAAGAAGCAGAACAAGTACAAGCAAACCAATCATTGGCCTCGTCATCTTCACATACCTACCATTAAGACTATCGAACCGCTCTCTGTTAGATTCTAGCATACGATAATATCCAGCCTGGCATTGAATGCTCCCCAAAATGCTCCTTTGTTGGATTGCGGCGAAAAACTGCACAAAATACCGTTCTTTCGCGGTCTTGGGGCGCGTGCCCAAGAGGAAGTCTCGGAACTCAGGAGAATCGGCTCCCCCGCGGGGTGTTTTCTTGAAGTAGATGATCAACCGCGAAAAGAGGTAACCCGAAAGACCCGGCTTATCGGCCCACTCCGCGTTTTCTTGGGCGCCGAAGCCTCTTGTCCTACGAAGCCTTGGCGAAGTAGGATGGCGAAGTAGGATGGCGAAGGCCGCTCCCCCACCCCCGACGGAACCGCTCCGCCTGCATGTTGCGGAAGGTGGAGAAAGTGAATACTCGGACTATGCGCCAGGTATCGAAGAATCAGTAGAGCGCCGACTGCTGCCTATCCGTAATGTCCTTCATTGGTATCCGCAGGTCTTTGGTGGACCGAAAGCGTGCGATCTGGCCGTCATCAGCTATAGCCAAAGACCATGTTAACATGCTTGCCCAGACTCCCGTCGCTTTGCACTGGATAGAT
>WVXJ01000214.1 GCA_011773575.1 Armatimonadota bacterium
CTGGCCGATCATCCCGGGCTGGCCGAAGCGCTCGAAACCGATCACCATATCGTACGCGACATCGCCTATCGGTTTCGCCGATTTTGCGAGCTCAGCCCCAAGCAGATCGCCCTGGTGATGAAGCTGCACAACGAAGCGATGAACCCGGAGCCCGAAGAGAAGCACGTGCCCGCACCCGAGGGTAGGAAGACCTTCCGCGGTATCGTGGTCTCCCAGAAGGTACACGACAACGGCTACGGATCGCAGGTCAAGATCACCGTAAAGGTCGAAACGCCGGAGGGGTCATGGCTCGCGTGGGGTACATGCCCTGCACTGATCCTGGATTCAAGGCCGCTTGGAATCTATGACCTCAGAGGTAGCGAGGTCGAGATCCGCGCCACCTTGAGCCGGTCCGACAGAGACGAGCACTTCGCCTTCATGAAGCGCCCACAGGGCAATCTTTTGAAGATGGCAGAGGAGAACGACTAACCCAACCGCCTCGGCAAGCCGGGGCCAGGAGGAAGCGATGAGCAACGAGATCACCAAAGAGAGCATTGAACGGCAGGCTAAAGTAACGGCGGAAAAGCTGGCCTCGAAATACGAGGAAGCCGTCTCTGTTTGGCGCGGGCAGGTCAGCTCGGGTACCGCCTCCTATTTTCTTGTTTCGGACGTTGGGCCGGTCGTCCGAGCCGATTATCAGGCGAGATCGCTGCGTGAAATGCTACGCTGCGACCACGGCGAGAGCATGGAATCCGCCGTAGCCTATCTTCGCGCCCGTTTGACCAAAGATCTACTCTCCAACGCGGATTGGTGGGGCTCAACGGACCCGTTTACTTGCGCCGTTGCCGAAGCAATCCGGGAGGCCAAGTCGGACCTGCTGAACAGCGACCTCGCGCAGATCGAGGCGATCCTGGCGCTCAGGGATCAGGTGGAAGGCTAGCCATGCCCGTCTCAATCGAACAGATCGCCGCCGCCACCCGTACCGCGCTACAAGCTCGCAAGGCCATGCAGCGCGCCAGTGATGCTAGGAGGGCACTTCGGCCTGGTAGTAGTAGGGCTAGGGTAACCACGGCAAACGCCCGCCACGCGACGGCCTGTGAAGCGTATGACCGCGCCAGGGACGTACTGCAGGAGTTGTGCGGCGAGGCGGTGACGGATTTGGAGTACCATGGGAGGGAAGGATCATGACAACGGCAACCGATATCGAAACCCTAGCCGACCTTGGCTACTTCGGCGCGCTCCCGTTTGGCAACGCCCTGCAGGTAATGTTCTTCCTACGCGAGCGCAACCGGCAATGGGATCGCGGCTATTCGATAAAACGGCTGGCCCGCGCGGCAAAGCTGGCGATTTGGGCCGAAGCGTAGCAACGGCAACGAAAACACGGAGGACGAAATGACTACTTACAACGGGACCCGTTGCACACCAGGCGAAGACAACGTACCGGGCGGGTGCTGCTGCGGGCTCATGGCGATCATGGAAAAGCCAAACCCGGTCAACGATCCCGGTTGTGCGACCTCGGCCAAGTGCGGTCGCTGTGGCATGGCCTGGAAAGTTCAAGACGGCCGATGGATTCAGACGGATTCGGGAAGCATGACCGCGGCGCAGCTCGATTTGCAGCGGAGATCTGCTCGCGAACTCGTCGAAGGGCTTCGATCCGAACGGAGGACCAAATGACCATGATCGCAACCCTGCTGCCCTACCTGCGGCAGCTCAAACGAAACCTCGGCCGCGGGGCCACGGAGCAATGGTTGACTTGGGTCGGCCAAAGCTGCATGGAGCTCGGGCCACGCTACGGCGCGCAGACGTGCTGGCCTGGTGGCTGGTCGAGCGGACGAAGCCAACGCCGGTACCGCGTCGCAAGGTGGATCGCCAGCGACTGCAGGCGCTACCGCGGCACCTTCGTGGCGGCTGGACCCACATGCAGATCTCGCAGTACCTCTCGCTGCGTACGGCCGAGATGGACCCGCAGCGCTACGGCGTCGTGAGGCGCGCGGCATGACGGCTCTACTTGTCACAGCCGAGCAACGGGACGCAATACGCAACGCGCGGCATGACCGCCGGCTGGATACGGCCACACAGCTGATCTTGGCCGTGCTGGACGGCGACGACGCGGCGGTTGAGGCGTTGCAGCGGTACTGGCCCGGGTTGCAACTCAGGATCAAGCGACAGCACCGCGTGCGTGTGACGGCGAAGGTCATGAGACAACTGCGGAAGCGGATACCGTCGCGGTACGTTGGTTTGAGTGACCACATGGATTCGGCAACCACGGGGTTGGATTCGTTGCTGTCGAGCGAGGAAGGGGGTTGACAGGGCGGGACGGGGGGGTCACAGAGTAGGTGGGTAGCACAGCCAATCGCGCGGCAAGGCCTACGAGCTGTGAATACCCTGTCATGGGTCGGGTGAGCGGGTTAAGGACAAAAGTCAGCCCGGCCTAGAAGATTGCCCCCGCGCGACTGGCGACGTAATCGCTCGGCCCCGACCGTGCACGGGAAGGGCCGTTAGCTGGTGGAGCACGACAGGACGTGCACCTGATTTGTAATCAGGAGGCAGCTGGTTCGAGGCCAGTCACCAGCTTTGCGGCTGTCACAACGGAACGACAGACTATGGCAGCGACCCGAGCCGCAAGGGTGGGCGACGATGCCGGCAGTCAACAGATACCGGAAACAAGCTGAACCGGTGCAACTCCGGTTCCTCGGCCGAAGCAAGTGTCGACTGTTTCCGTTGTGGCACATTTTCGGGGTGTAGCCCAGCATGGAAGGGCGCGTGTTTTGGGAGCACGAGGTCGGAGGTTCAAATCCTTCCGCCCCGATCGACAGGCCGGACGGCATGCAGTTCGGCCTAGGATGCCGTGGCCTGGCGTAAAAGTGGCTGTGCACAGGTGGTGGAATGGGTAGACACTACTTTTGGAATCAGACTGTTATAGGTCGCGGATCCGGCTCGACTAAGTTCTATCATATGCCTTCGGGTATCGAGCTGGTAATAACAGGAATTGCTCTAACGGGATCGGCCGAGAGCGGATATGCGCGGCCATGCAGGGTTCAAATCCCTGCCCTGTGCAACTCCCACGCGAAGGCGCGTGCGAGGGCTCTCCTGGGCACGGAGACAGAAAACTGCCTACGGGACCCCTGGCCGTTTTCCGGGGCGTGGAGAGCGCTACGATAAAGCTCCGGGCCGGTGAGAGGCCGGCACTATGCCGAAGTGGTGGAACATGGTAGACACGCCGGATTTAGGTTCCGGTGCCTTGTGCGTGGGCGTTCGAGTCGCCCCTTCGGCAACAGGTCGTGCCTTGCTGGCCTTTAGAGATCGCGTTGGAGTGCGTCTTCGGCCGCGCAGCGATCAAGCAGGTAAGAGCACCGGAGGGTCCTACTACCTCCCGGGACAGCCGGTAGCCTCGCCGGTGCTCGAAGAGAGGCGTCATGGCCCCGTGGTGCAGCGGCTAGCACTCCGGACTTTCGATCCGGCTATCGTGGGTTCGAGTCCCACCGGGGTCACTAGGAGGAAGCGATGGCAAAGCAAGTTGTGATAGATCGCGAACGGTACAACCAGGCTTCACTGCCCATGAAGGTCTGGGGGGTTGGCATTGGAACTGCTTGCGTGTTCTTTGCGTGGGCCGTAGAAGGAAAGCCGTATCGCGGACTATGGTGGGCTATCGACATGGCAGTTTACCGAAAGGCTATCATTCCATGATAGCCAACGCACGAAAGCTACTGTCTGCCTTGCGCAACGCCTCTACCTCGGATACCGCTGCGCAGATCGTTGCGTCCAAGCTACCGCGCCGCGTGGTCTTCTGGACCGTTGCGCACGCGCTACGAAAGACCGGCTGCGACGACTTCGCCCTGTCGACCCTGAAGCCGTTTCTACTACGGCTGTCACCTGAACCGATCCCCGAGTTGGACAGGCCGGAGAATCAGCCCGGCTACCGCGTGCTAGTATTGGAGACGGGACCGCCAAGCGATGCGCAACTGGAGCTCATGCGCGAGTCGTTTCCTGAGTTGACCATCGAACGGAGGAAGCCATGACCGTAGTCGACCGACGAACCCAACACCACGTGACCCCGCAGGACAAGATCGCCGCAGCCGAGGCCGCGCTGGCACGATTCGAGCGCGAGAAGGGCGGCACGTTTACCGCGCGGCAACGCCACCGCATGACGCGGCTAAAGCGGGAGATCGACGAGATGCGGCGGGCGGTGGGTGAAGCGCCATGAATCCCCGGATCAAGCGCCGAATCAACGACCAGCTCGCCACGGTACAGGATCTGCTAGAGCAACGGCTCAAGGTGGTAGCTGAGCTAGGCGCGCATAGCCGGGCAGACATGGCAACCGAGATCGCTGAGCTGGCCAGGGCGCAGCGGGAGATGGTCGCCGCGCTGCAAGGCGAGCGGACAGCGCGTGGCGGCGACGTAGCTGTGGCCACACCGGAGCCAAGCGTTGATACGCGCGAGGTCAACGGCGCGCGGTACGTCCACCTACCTGCGCACGAGTGGCGCTGTCCGAGCTGCGGCGGCTGTCGATCGCTCAAGGTAATCGAGCCACCGGATCGGCCGTCCCGTCTTGATGACGATCCCGCCTACTACCTCGCCGATATCGACCTACGGTGCGAGGCTTGCCAGTGGGCCGGTGCACCGACCGAGGTAGCGCGGCTATTGACCGCTGAGTAGCACCGTGGCACGCTAGGGGCGTGAAACGGAAGCGACCTACCCCGCCCCGTCCTGGGGCAACTCCCGCGACAGACAACCGACAGATCCCGATGCGTGCGCTTGCTGCGCGTGCCAAGCATATCGCGGAGGCGCGGCGGGATGTGAACTGCTTTATCGAATACGTCATGAAGGACGGCGACGGCAAGCCGATCAAGCAGGGAGCGATTCATCGCGAATGGCACGCCCTTGGAGATAAGTATAAGAGATTATTGATAATTGGCCCCAAACAACATGGGAAGACGGGCCAATCTATAGGTCGCGCGTTGCATAGCTTGGGGAATAACCCGAATGAGCTAATCAAGTTTGTGTGCGCGGCCGACAAAAAGGCGGGAAAGAGGCTTCACGCGGTAAAGCAGAACCTAGACGACAACGACGACCTACACCGCGTATTCCCGCACCTCAATACCAGCCGCATTCCGATCATCAACAAGCGGATGATCTACGTCGAGCGCGAGGTTCGTTCGCCGGATCCGTCATTTGAGGCGATCGGAATTACGTCTGCTGCAACAGGTGACCGAGCCACTGGCTTGATCGCCGACGACGCGGTAGACTTCCGTAACTCGGTTATGCAGCCAAAGCTCCGAAAGACGATCCGGGAAGCGTGGGGTGATTGGTACAGCCTGCTACCGCCGAACGGGTGGCTTTTCTGGATTAGCAACCTCTGGAGCCGCGACGATCTGACGCATGAGCTTATGGCGAATCCCGCCTACGCGCTTGCGTGGTACGAGATCAACCCCGAGACGTTTGGCAGCGAGGTTCGCTTGCCGGACGGTACGATACGCCGAAGCGAGGAACCCCTGTGGCCTGAGTTCTGGGGACTCGAAGAACTGAAGCAGGCAAAGAAGATTCACAAGCCACGGCACTTTGCGCGCCTGTTCTGCCTTCGCCCACTGGAGGAGACCGAGCAGCGCGTTAGCGCGTCCATGATCAAGCCGTGGTCGGAGCCGCCAGGTGAGGACTGGCACCGTATCATGGTGCTCGACCTCGCGGAGTCGCAGGAAGCCGGCGCCGATCCCGTGGGTGGAGTAGTAGCGGCAGTACACCCGAGCAGCCCGATCATCAAGATCGAGGACGCGTGGCAGGGGTTCTACCCGTTCCCCGAAAAGGTAAGACTGATTCGGCTGCGCAAGAAGGGACACAAGCTCCGACATATCGGGGCTGAGCAGTCCGCAGGTGCACTTAGCCTCCAGCAACACTTGATCCGTTATCGGATCGTCGTTTCCATGATCCCCACGCGCGGTCAGCGCAAGTCTATCTGGCTCGACGAAGCACTACCGTTTCTTCAGGCGGGTATGATCGAGTTCGCGCCATGGATGATCCGGAAAAGCGCCGAGATGGAAGGCAGCAACGAGCTTGCCGAATACGGTGACATCGTAGCCGAAATCCTCAACCTTGGCAGCTGGCCTACGGACAATATCGCCGACGCGTTTACGCGTATGGTCTGGTTTGTGGCGAGCCTCTATGAGGCGTTCGACGGAGAGCTTGATCCGTTGGACGACGATGACGAAGACGACGGGCCGCTCGCCACCTGGGCCGACGACATCGATCCCGACGATATCGACGCCCTACCAGACGACCCAGATTGCCGCGTCTTGCTAATCTGACCGATTTGCCCTACCCTGTGCCTATGAGCGGGTCGACGGCCGACAGCGATAGGCTGACTCGTCAGCTATTCCACGCCATGAAGGCGGAGCTAGATACCGCGCGTGCCGTTGCTGCGGCTACCGGTGAAGAACCGGTGCTACAGCGGCTACGGCTTGCGACGGATACGCAAGGCCGATCAGTAGTAGACTGGACCAAGGCAGATGGGGATTGCACGTACTGCGGCGGGACAGGTAGGAGGCCCGACAAGAGATATACAGACGAAGCTACCGGGGAGGAGCGAGTCATTCGCGTCGTGTGCCGTTGTGTCGTGCGCAACGGTGGCGTGGTCAAGGATCAGTACGACCGGATGGTCGACGCCTTGCGCGCCAAGCAAGGGGTAAACGCGTCAGACTAACACCCCACCTCGGAGGCTTACATGATGGAACTGCTGGACGTTGTCAAGCTGCTAGCCGCGGCGATTGTCGCGTTGCTTGGTAACCACGGGATCCAGTATTGGCGGGCGCAGCGGACAGCCAGGTCGGAAGCGGCCTTGCCGCCGCCAGCTCAGCCGCACTGGACAGACTTAACCGGCGAGCAAAGGCCGGTAACCCACGGGGAGTGTAACTTGCGGCATCAACAGCTTCAGAGAGACTTGGACAAGGGCGAGGAACGGTGGGCTGAGATGCAGCGCGGTATCCAGGCGATTCGCGAGCAGCTAGCCCAAATGAACGGCAGCCT
>WVXJ01000213.1 GCA_011773575.1 Armatimonadota bacterium
CGGATCACCGCGTCGCCGGTCGTTGCGTTCAGTACCTCCTCCAGCTTGACCAGTCGGCCAGACTCTTCGCCCGACGCGCCGACGGGAGCGTACTGCTTGCGTAGCTTGCGCGCCTCCTCAACCAGCTGTCCGTCCGGTACGTCCTCGCGACAGCGTTGCAACTCGTCCATGACGAACAGCGCCGAGTTGATCAAGTCTTCGGACTTCGACGCGTTGTAGTCGCGGCTAGCGAAATCGCGCTCCAGGATACGCAGTAGCTGCCTGAGCTGGCTTACCGACAGCGACTTCAGCTCGGTAGGATCAACGTCCGCTTTGTCGATCTCGCGTAGCTCCAGCGTCGAATCGGGCTCCATACCTTGCGGTACGTGCGACGCGCATACCGGTACACCGGCGCCGCCTTCCTTGGCTATGAGGACAGAGTCGGCTGGCTCATCGCAGTAGCGGCACTTCTCTACAGATCCAGCTACGTCAATTTGCCGAGCTAGCGCCGCTTCCTCCATGTCTGGCGCGTTGCACCAGTCGCTCAACGGCTGCGTCTGCCCGCAGATCGCACACCGAGGATAGTGGTTGCCAAGGGTAAATTTTGCCGCGACGTAGCGGTGCCGCTTGGTCGCGATGGGGAGCTTTCGATTCGCCGCGATCTTGGCGTCTTCTAGCCGCTTCTCGGCTTCGTCCTTGGCCGATAGCTTTGGCATTGCCTTCTGCATCTCAATGCTCCCGGTGTATCGTCGCCCCGGCACGGTGCCCTTGATCTCCCTTGGCGGGTCGTACCGCTCGACCAACGCGAGGCGGTGGTACCATACCTGCTCGGGTACCCCGCGAAACTCCCGCGCCGTGAGACTGTCGATCTTGGCACCGAGGGTCTCAACCGCCTTGGGACCGGACGGGATCGCTCGCCCTTGTAGCAGCTGCACCACACCCCATGCACGCGTTGGCTCGCCCTCTTTCAGCCGCTCGTTGATCAGCACGAACCGCTGGCCAACGAAGCTGGCGCGAGAAAGACGCGACAGCACGCCCACCTCGTTACCAGCGACTAGCCGCTTCACTAGGTGATCCGGGTCCGGCATCTTGAGCGTGCGAAAGCGAGCCATGGTCACTACTCCTGTACGCGCCAGAAGTCCCCTACCTGCTCGGGCTGCCAGTCGATCCCGGCCAGGTGGCATTGTAGCGCCGTCTCGATATGACCGGCGACCTTGACGACCGTCCAGCCGAGATCGTTGTACAGCTCCAGCGCCTTGTCGACGCAGAACCTAGCACGGTCGGTAATCTCGGCGTTGGTCGGGTTGCGCATGCCGCACCGATCGAACGACCGTCGGATCGCGTCGGTGATCGCGCGGTTAAGGTTGGCCTTGGCTTCGGATCCTCCTTGCAGGTGGTCCAGTCGGTTGAAGTCGTGCATGTTGTTTCCGCCTTTCGTCTATCGCCTCACACGGAGGCGACTATCAGCGAACGTCACCGCATGTGTAAGGGTGGGTATCCTAGCCCTTTCTCGGTTAGTTGATTGGGCGACAACGCGTTTGAGTAGGTCCCGATCCTGTCTTTCGCACCAACGCCGGACCGCTCTACTACAAATACCCGCTCTAGCCTCTCGGCGCCTCGAATGTAAACGCCCGTCTTGCCCTCGTGCTCGCCGCTTTGGATCACACGCTCGGTTGTCCATGGCATGACGGAATCGATCGCGGTGGGATCGCGTAGCTTGTCGGCCGCCTCGTATCGGGCGAGGCCTGCCGCAACGGAGAATACGGTGCCATGAAGGAAGCGGCAGTTATGAACGATTAGCCCGGCCGCTACGTACGTCGGGTCGTTCCCATCGATCTGCAGGTTGTATACGGGAGTGATCGGAACCGAGTGGCGCGAAACGTTTACGACTCGGTCGTATTTTGCAACGCTCGAAAAATACGCCGCAAGAGGGAGATCCAGGGTTTTTTCTTGATGTCCTCCCAGCGGATGCGAACCAATTGCCCGCCCGCGGCGGCTACGTATCTGGCTTTCCTGCTCTCCGCCTTGGCGTTGCGCTTCTGGTCGTGCCAGTAAGCACCGTCGAACTCCATGGCGATACCAAGACCGGTCAGCCAAAAGTCCACGTAGACCGTTTTCCTTTTGTCGTCTGGGTGAGCGAACGCCTTCTCTTCCTCGAAGTCGATCCCATAGTCTTTCAGTATCTCGCAGATCAACTGTGCTGGACGCGAACGCATCCTTGATCTGTGATAGCAGCTCTTTGAGCAGTAACGCCTCCGTACGGCTTCTATACGTAAGATCTCGAACTCTTCGCCACAGTAGTCGCAGGTGACCGATTGGCGTTTGCGCTGACAGACCTTGGAGCAGTGACGGCGTATTTTTCCCGCTAGGAATTCCCCCGGTGAAATTGTGAAGACCTGCCCGCATTCTTCGCAAACTCTGCGGCATAGCTTTGGGTCTACGCCCTTGCGATTGGCGGCCTTCCTGCACGTAGTTGAACAGCAGCGGTACTGACCGCGTTCTACGTATATACGTCGTGCCTTGAACTTTTTCCCGCAGTGCTCGCAGACCCGTTCGACCCATGTACGGTGTTTTTTCGAGTCGTAATAGCACTGGTGGCAGCAAAACTTCGTCCATTTGCCGGCGCGCAGCTTGGAAGTGAACTCCGCCTTGCAGTGCTCGCAATTTGCACTCCGAAACAAAGTGTCCTGGCCTGATGTCTTCGCTGCGCGTCCAGCCATGGTTCGTTAGTATCGGATGGTTTGCCGTAACTGTCAAGTGACGACCTGACAACGTTGTTATCGTTAGCAATTCGCCAGTGTGTCCGATACGAGTAGCGCGCACGGCACGCAAACCGCTAGCGGCCGTGAATACCAGATCTCCGGGGCAAATCGCTTCAATCGGTCGCTCGCCGTCGGGCGTCCTAATCAGCGTCCCGGCTACAAAGCACGTATCGGTCGTAACCTCGTCCAAAACTGCGTCAAAGACGAACCGCTCGATCCCTGCATCCCTGAACGACCCGAGCTGCGAGAACGTACGCGACCGCATACAGACCGCGTTACTCACCACATTGTAGTAAGCGTTTGACAGCCCCTTCAGCGTACCACCAACCTCGCGCCGAATGTTCCGCGCGATCTCTGTTGTGCCTAGCCCCTGCTCGATCCCTTCCGCCGCTACCTCGCGCATACGTGCAGACATGGACGGCTCTACCCGGCCGTAGTAGTCACGGATATAGTGCACGTTCGTCGCAGTCATACGCGCCACGGCCCGCCGATCGGTCAGGTTCATGACTGCGTTGATCTCTAGCTTGTCGGTCCGGATCTGCGACTTGCGCGTATCGCCGGCGGTACGCTGCGACGTGGTCTGCAGCGTTCCTCGTACCCCGGCCCATACGTCACCGGTTGCCTTGCGCATAGCTGCGTTGAGCGACTTGGATGCCGCTAGTAGCTGCGCGTCCGTAGCAGTCGGCCAGTCGAACTTGAGCCGGCGGATCCACGCGTTCAGCGCCTCGCGCTCTACCTTGCCAGCCGTCCGTATGATCTGCGCGGACAACGACGCCACTATCCGATCGAAGTCGTTGGGGTCCAGTGGATCCAGCCGCGCCTTGTGGACCAGTGACAGTTGCCCCAGGACGCCCTGTAGTGGTGGTGGGTCGTCGTAAAGCTCCATGGCGTCATAGACAGGCCGGACCACGGAGCGCACCGCCAGGAGCGATACAGGCGCTTCGTCGCTACCGCCACATGATACCACCGTCCCGATCGCTGCCGGGCGGCCGGTCTGTTCTACGTGCGTACGCGCTACAGACTCGGCAGCCTGGCCAGGTAGTAGCCTCACCAGCCGTACCGCGTCGCCGTGGTCCTCGGCCACCGCGTCGCCGTCGCACGGTAGCCGATCTGGTACGGTAAGCCCTGCTACGCCGGCGTCCTTGCCCACGTAGGACAACGCTAGCCCTTTCGCGCGAAGGTACCCCTCGGCGGGTAGGACCAGCGAGACGGGATCGCAGCGTCTACACATCCGGGTCGGTGTCCTTGTGGATCGCCTCTACGGCAGCCTGGTCTGAGCGGGCCGAATCGCGGAACTTGGCAAGCTGTACCTCGGAGACGCCCTTGTCTCGCAACAACTGTTCCAGCGCGGCGGCGGCTTCCTTCAGCACGTCCTGCTGTGGTGCTGCCAGGTCAGGCGGGTTTTCCAGCTCAACGCCTTCGTCGTCCTGCTCGGCTTCCCCTTCGGCCGGCCCGTCTTCGGGTTCCTCGGACTCGGCCTGGCCTGGTGTTTTCGGCTTGAAGCCCTGCATGATAAGCGACATGGGTAGCTGTTGCCAATCGCCAGCCATACGCCGCAGCTCGATATCTAGGAGCCGCTCGGCAATGGGCCGCATCTCGGCCGGTACCATAACGCCGAGCTTGCCGAGGATCTCTAGCAGCTTGCCTACCGTTTCCGTGTCGTGCGTAGTCGGACCGCGCGATCTGAACCGCCAAAACCGGATACCCAGCTCCGGCAGGATCAGGTGGTTCATGACCCAGTCGAACCGCTTGCGTTCGGGCTCAAAAACCATTTCCTCGGTCGAGCGCAAAGCCGCCTCGCTGGTAGCGCGGTTGATATCCTGCGTGTCACCGCGGTACTGCTTCGGGATTCTGAACTGCTGTCCGACCTTCTCGTCCGCGCGGCGGTCGTACTTCTCGAACATATAGTCGGCGCGCTGCGACTTGGATAGATCGACTACCTCGATCTTGAGAGGTCCACCGGGGCCAGCGCCCAACCGTTCCCGCGGCTTGGTCGCCTGGATGATCGCCATCCGGTTCTCAGACTTGCCCTTCGCCGCGGCAAAGAACTTCTTCAGCATCGCTTCGGACTTCTTGCCGACAACGCCGTCGTTGACCAGCATCAGCAGGCGCGGCACAGCCGAGTTTTGCAAGTAGTCGACGTTATGGTTCGCGGCGTAGAACTGCCCCTTAATTTCTGCCCCGGCTGCGATATAGCGCGGCACCCCGACCGGCGTATTGGGAAAGTAGATCTTGAAGACAAGGAGCTCGTTGGCCGGTTGGGCGTCTTTGCCTTCCTTGGCCTTCAGCTTCTCAACCGACTCGTATTCCTCGCCGCTACTAGACGAGATAGTTCTGTCGTCGCCGTACTCGCGAAAGTAGCGCGTAGCGATCCCGCCGCCGTTGCGCTGCTGAATCAGCCGAAATCGGCGCTGTACCTTCTCCTTGCGGTAGGTAGTCGGTGACGACCATCGCCACGCGTCCGTTGTGACAACCGTCGTTTTTTTCTCGTAGCGGATCGTCTCAGGATCAACATGGATAAACCGGCGCGGCTTGCCGTTCTTGCGGATTACCTCCCACGCGCCTTGACCACCCATCTCCATATCGGTGCCGCCCTGTAGCCTGAGCTGGTCGAACGAGGTCTCTACGCAGACGTTCTTGAAGAACAGCTCCATCTGCGCCTTCTCAATGATCCGCTGCCGTTGCCAGTCCTTCATCGTTTCGCTGATCTCGTCGCTATCAGGATCAGGAAACTCGGGCTTATTGCCGCGTTCTCCGCCGTCCTCCCACTTGGCGTATCGTTCCAGGTACAGCGCCACAGCGATCTGGTCTCGCAGATCTTCGGCGTCAAAGTCGATCGTTCCCTCTGGCTGCCACCCGTACCCATGTACGTTGACCGCCATCGCGTCGACGTTGGGACGGAGGCTTGGCGCGTTGCGGTAGTAGAATCTAAGGTCGGCTGGCTCGACAACCGGCGAGATCGTTTCCGACCCAATCCACGGGCTGGCGGTATCCGAGTCCGCGGCAGCCTGACCGGCCGCAAGCGCGGCGGTTGGCGCATCGTCCTGTTTGGCGATCAGGCTCACGCCCCATTTCACTTGATCGGTCGCAGCCGATTCTTTGGCGGACATGGCTACCTCTTGGACCGCGGGTGCTCCCGCTCTTCGTGGCGGTCAAGCGCCCTGGTAACCGCGTCGGCAACCATGGCCGCAAGGCTGCCGTTCATTTGGGCTAGCTGCTCGCGAATCGCCTGGATACCGCGCTGCATCTCAGC
>WVXJ01000179.1:0-330 GCA_011773575.1 Armatimonadota bacterium
ATTATGCACCACTTCCAGGAGGTACTGCTTGCCGCGTGCGACCGGAGAAGCGGCCGGGAATTGAGAATCTGCGCGGAACGAAGCGGAAGCATCAAGCATGGAGAGCTGGGTATCAGTTATGGTCTCCATTTTCAGACTTCTCGCTCGTGCGCTTCTTTCAGAGAGGAGTGTCAGTGCTCTCTGGGCGGCGCGTGAAGAAGCCCCGCGATGGCGCAGCATGACCTTTCTCGCGCGCGCCTCCATATCAGATAACCATTTGTCATCCTTGAGGGCTCTTTGCCAGCCGAAGGCGAGTTCTGACGCATTATGAACCACACGGCCCACTTTCTC
>WVXJ01000179.1:336-3322 GCA_011773575.1 Armatimonadota bacterium
ACTTTCTCTTCACACAAGAGGGAGGCGATGTCGCGGCAGTTCCGCATGTGCGGCCCGAAAAAAACCGGCCGGCCTTCGGCCGTTACCTCCAAGGGATTATGGCCTCCCACAGAGGAAATCAAACTTCCCCCCACAAATGATGCCCGCGCCAGGCGGTAAGCCAGCGCCAGTTCCCCGATGGTATCCAGGACAACCACTCTGTTCGCGGTTTGCCATTCGTCGTTCTCTGCTGGTTCGCCGCCCGTGGAATCCAGCTTACTCCGGCGCACCCACCGCAGACCATTTCTCGCAATCAGAGCGCCCACAGCGGCGGCCCTTTCCGGATGCCGCGGCGCGATCAGCAGGCTGGCCTTTGGATGTTTCTGGCGCAGACGCAGGAAGGCCTCCAGCACTATCTCTTCTTCTCCGGCATGGGTGGAACCGGCCGCCACGCTGGTGGTGTCCGGCCCCCAGCCGAGAATCTGCGCCAGGGTCTGCTCTTTTCCGGGTTCGGGAGTGGGCTGGTCGAACTTGGTGTTGCCGTCAACTGCGATCCGATCTTCCCCGACTCCGAGGCGGCGAAGCAGGCGGCGGTCTCGCTCGGTCTGCATGGAGAAGAAAGTGACCATTCCGACCAGCCACCGCATAAACCCGCCAAACCAGCGCGTTCTGGAGGGTGTGCGGTCGGAGAGAATACCGTTCACCACAACCACCGGAATGTGGCGGATTTGGCAGAGTGCGAGGAAATTGGGCCAGAGTTCCTTTTCCGTCAGGATGCACAGGTCCGGCTGCAGCGCACTCAGCCCAAGCCACATGCAGGGAAGAATATCGAAGGGGAAGTAGAAGACGGCGTCCGCCTCCCGGCAGGAACGCTGCGCCCGGATTTGGCCCGTAGGAGTGATGGTGGAAACGAAGATTACCGCATCAGGCAGACGCTCCCTCAGGATCTTGATCACGGGCCGGACGGCACTTACCTCTCCCACAGAACAGGCGTGGACCCAGATGCGGGGTTTGGATGATGGCTCACCTGCGCAGCGGAACGGCCCTGCTATCTCGCGCAGAAGGCCCAGCCTTTGCGCCCAGCCTTGCCGGGACTTGCCTCTCACCAGCCGCCACAGGCCCCACAGCAAGATAACCGGGAGTAGAGATATGAGAATGAGGTTATAAGCAATCAAGGATAACATGTGATGCCTATCACTAAGAAAAATGACTATGAAGGTTCGGCTGCCCTAGGAAGGGAGGGAAAATGCCCTTCGTAGAGGTGGCTGTAGATACCGCCTGCGGCGATGAGTTCACGGTGGCTGCCTTCCTCGGCAATGCGCCCATCGGAGAGCACAAGGATGCGGTCAGCATTCTTGATGGTGGAAGGGCGATGGGCGATGACCAGTGAGGTGCGTCCGGCCATGAGACGGGCGAGAGCCTGCAGCACGAGTTCCTCGGATTTCACATCGAGGGACGAGGTAGGCTCATCCAAGATAAGAATGCGCGGATCCTTGAGCAGAGCGCGGGCGATGGCTATTCTCTGGCGCTGCCCGCCGGACAGCATCGCTCCTCTCTCTCCTATGGCGGAATCATAGCCTTCATCCATATTGGAGATGAATTCGTCCGCATTGGCCGCCTTCGCCGCTTGAATCACCTCCTCACGGGTCGCCTCCAGTCTGCCGTAGGCGATGTTCTCATGGATAGTATCCGCGAAGAGAAAAGTCTCTTGAGGGACGATGCCTATCTGGGAACGCAGAGAACTCAAACTGACATCGCGGATATCGGTTCCGTCCAATTCTATCTGACCTGCAGTGGGATCATAAAAGCGCGGGATAAGATTGACCAGGCTGGTTTTCCCCGCGCCTGACCTTCCCACCAGAGCGACTATTTCGCCGGGAGAAATGCGGAGATTAATGTCATTCAACACTTCCTCTCCGGTGCGATAGCGGAAGGAGACCTGTTCGAACTCTATTTGACCTTGGAGCCTGGGAAGATGAATGGGCTGGGCCGCCTCCTGCACTTCGCTTTCAGTGTCCAGTATCTCGAAGACCCGCTCGCCCGCGGCCAAAGCCTGCTGTAGGGCCATATAGATTTTGCCGAGCCTTATCAGGCCGCTGCCCGTTTGCTGGGCGCAGTAGAGGTAGGTCAGCAAGTCGGGAATCTGCATCTTGCCAGCAAACATCAGCGCGCCGGCTAATGCAAGCGGGATCATCATTCCGATGAAGGCAATCAGTTCTACTCCGGGATAGAGCAGTGCGCCTATCTTCACTACCTTCAGATTCGCCCGGACATTCTTCTCGTTTATCTCGTCAAAGCGATTGATCTCATGTTCTTCACGGGCAAAGACTTGGATCACGCGTATTGCTGACAGCCGCTCCTGGAGGTGCGTATTGAGTTGACCCAGACGCTTCTGCACCTGTCTTGTGACCGAACGCATCTTGCGGCTTCCCCGCGAAATGGCGTAAGCCACAATGGGCCCGACCAAGAGACTCAGCAGGGTGAGTTGCCAACTCATCCTCACCATCAAAACCAAGGCGAAGATGATGACTGCGGGGGCCCGGGCCGCTTGTACCAGTTCCACACTGACCAGGTTTTGCAGCACGGAGACGTCATTTGTGGTGCGGGACATCAAGTCTCCTGTGCGCCGGGACTCAAAGAATGAAGAAGAAAGCCGCAAGAGATGGGCATGGAGCCTTCCGCGGAGTATGAAAATTATTCTCTGAGCAAAGAGTTGGGTGAGATAGAGTTGTGCGCCTTGCGCAAAGCATTTCAGGGTATAAACGAAGCAAAGCAAGGCTATGAAGATGTATAGCAGTGTCACGCCCTTGTACGGCACAAGTCCAATTATGAAAAGAGCGGCCGTTCGCAGCGGACCTGTGAGGGTTTCGGCTCCGGATGATCCGGTAATCGAGAAGATCACGAGACCGAAACAGAGTGGCACCGCAGCGCCTTGCAGGAATCCGCCGACTACTATGAGTATGATGGAGAGCCAGGCCGCCCATCGGTAAGAGCGGGCCATGCGCAG
>WVXJ01000179.1:3345-5036 GCA_011773575.1 Armatimonadota bacterium
TTGCTTCTCTGACATGGTGGGCTCTTTGCTCAGCCTCTCGTTCCGGTTCTTGCGAGTTGCAGGAATGGTTCGCGGACGCCGTAAGCGGCGAGGTCCATGACCATTTCCGCAGTACGCCGAACAGCGCCAGGGGGGCCCAGTTGGCGACAGGCGGAAGCCAAGTCCACCGTCACTTTCTCTCTGCGTTCAGCGTCGGAAAGAAGAGAGACTACCTCCTCAGAAATGCGTTTGGCGCTTGCCTGATACTGCACCAGTTCGGTGACAATCGGGCGGTCGGCGATAAGATTGGGGAGACTGAAGAATGGAATCTGCATGGTGGTGCGCCGGGCAATCTGATATTGAACCCATGCTCCCAGGCTGCCGCGATAGAAAACCACCATCGGAATTCCCAAAAGGGCGAGTTCTAAAGTGACCGTGCCCGAAACCGCGGCAGCCGCCCCCGCGCATTGAAGCGCGTCATAGTTCATTCCGTCGAGAATAATCAGATCGATCTTCTTGGAGCGAAAGGCGCGGAGAAGTTTCAGCTTCGATCGCCTGGCCTCTTCCGAGGCAGGGAGAAGAAACTGGGCTCCCGGTAATTGATTATTGATGAGGGCTGCGGCGTCTCTCAGCAGGGGAAGGCAATGGCGGATTTCCGCCTTGCGGCTGCCGGGCAGAAGCGCCACTACAGGTCGCTTCAAGTCAATGCCGAATGAAGAAGCGGCTTCGGGTTTCGACATCTTGGGCTGCACCTGATCAACCAGCGGATGTCCCACCCATTCCACGCGGGCCGTTTCACCTGAGAGGATATGTTTTGACCAGGGAAACTGTGTGGCGATGGCATCCACCAGGAAAGCTACATCCCGGCGAGCGCGGCGGTCCCATGAGCGAGGAGGCAGGTAATACAGAGTGGGGACGACCATCTGCCGCAGCCAACGTGCCAGACGCACATTCACCCCTCCCCAATCAACCAGGATCGCCACATCAGGCCGCTCTTGGCTGAGGCGTTTCCGTATCTTGAGAATCTTCGGTATGAGGGTCGGGGCTCTTGTGAGCGCCGCCCCGGCGCCCATCACTGCAGCTTGTCGGCTGTCCAGCCAGATATCAGCTCCGGCTGCGGCAAGGTGGGCGCCGCCAATCGCCTGGATTTCCAGTTCCGGGCGCAGTCGGCGTACGGCATGGAGTAGGGCGGCGGCTTGTCGGTCACCGGAGGTCTCTCCGGCACTGACAAATACCTTCAACGTGGTGCCCGCTCTTGCGGTGCCCGCCATCTCACGCATTTCTCTTTCCTTGCGGATCATTTGCCCGGCCGCCAAACCCGTTTCGGGTCTCCTCCAGAAACTCGATAAGGTAAGTGATCTCTGGACATTCGTTGGTCTCTTGCGCTAGTTGGGAAAGGGCATTGCTGAGATTGAGATTCGAGCGAAAGAGGATCTTGTAAGCCTTCGCCAGACAGCTCCGGACTTTATCATCCAGGCCGGCTCGCCGCAAACCCCGCACATTCAGTGAGACCACTCGCGCGGGTTTGCCGTCAGCAAGGGCAAATGGCGGTACATCCACGCTGATCTTGGAGAAGCCGCTGATCATCGCCAGCCGCCCCACACGGACAAATTGGTGTGAACCCACCATGCCTCCGATGACCGCGCCGTCCTCAATCACCGTGTGTCCGCTCATCCCGCCGTAGTTGGCTATGCTCACTCCATTGCCCACTT
>WVXJ01000179.1:5136-7242 GCA_011773575.1 Armatimonadota bacterium
TTGTCATCCTGTGGAGGGCTGCCCATCACCGCCCCCATACTCACTCTGCACTCGCTTCCAATGCGCGTGTGTCCTTCGATCAACACATTGGGCCCTATCACTGTGCCAGAGCCAATGCTTACCGATTCACCTATGATGCTGTATGGACCGATCTCCACTCCAGTGTCTAGTTCCGCCCCTGGTGCAACAATAGCCGTCGGATGAATCTTGGTCACTTCACTTACCCTTCTTTGCCGGGACGCTTGTCTCGGCTTCTTCCTTCTTGAGGACGAAGAGATATTCGCCCTCCGCGGCGATCTGGTCGTCAATTTTGCCGACCACTTTCACTCGGCCTATATCTCCCCGGCAGCGCAAGATGGTGACTTCCGTTACCAGTTGATCTCCGGGGAACACGGGGCGGCGGAATCTAACCTTGTCAGCGCCCCCGAAGAGTGCGAGTTTACCCTCATTGTCAGTGCTGGAGAGTAGCAGGATGCCCCCCACCTGGGCCATGGCCTCCATGATCAGGACCCCAGGCATAATGGGATTGCCGGGAAAGTGGCCGTTGAAAAACCCCTCATTAACCGTGACATTCTTTATGCCCACTGCTCGCTTGCCCGGTTCGAGTTCCAGTATGCGGTCCACGAGAAGGAAAGGATAGCGGTGCTGCAGAATCGCCTGGATTTCTTTGATATCTAACATAAATGCCTCCTTGCGGGGCCGGAACTCATCGGGTTTCAGCCTCTCGTAATTTTTTGACCAATTCCAAGTTTAGCCTGTGACCGGAGCGAATGGCTATGATATGTGCCTGCAAGCCCTTACCCAGAAGAGCCATGTCGCCAAGCAGGTCCAACAATTTATGCCGCAGCGGCTCATCCGCAAATCGCAAAGGCGTGGAAGGGCGTTCACCTCCCAAGACGACCACATTCTCCAATGATCCTCCCTGTCCCAGTCCTTGGGTGAGCACGCTTTGTATCTGTTCCTGCGATACGAAAGTTCGGGCTGGAGCGATCTGCTCAGCGAAGATCTTTGGGCTGATGCTGAGACTTCTTTGCTGAAAGCCCAAACCGGGGAAATCGCCCATATATGTCAACCGCAGGGCAGGGGAGGGAAGGGCCAATAGAAGGTCATCTTCTCCACTTACCCATAGAGGAGTCCGCAGGTGGAGGACTGGGGCTTCCTTCATCAGCCGCTTTTTTCCCGCCTCTCGTATCTTCTCCACGAAGATCACCGCGCTGCCGTCGATTATGGGTATTTCGGGCCCCTCCACCTCTGCGGAGACATTGTCTATTCCCATTGCATTGAGGCTGGCAAGCAGGTGTTCTACGGTGGAGACCTGTCTGCCGTTCTTTCCGAGGACCATGGCCCGCTGGGTGGAGATGACGAACTCGGCGCGAGCCGGAACCGTCCTGCCGTCAAGTAAGAAGGTCAGACCGTCACCCGCCGCGGCGGGATTCAGCCTGAGCCGACAGGGTCGGCCCGTATGCAGGCCTATCCCTTCTATTTCGACTGAGTGAGAAATGGTGTGCTGAAAAGCCAATGCAGGTTCTCCAACGAAGCCGAGAGATTATAGCACATTTCATGACCTTAATCTTGTCAGGTAATGGCATTCGGACCGTGTTTCCGGCCGCAAGACGAGCGACGTTCAGGCTTTGTGGGCGATTGCGGCGCGGATGAACTCACGGAAAAGCGGGTGGGCGCGGGTGGGACGAGATTTGAATTCGGGGTGGAACTGGCTGGCAAGGAAGAACGGGTGGTCCGGAATCTCTATCATTTCCACCAGTTTTCCATCAGGAGTGAGACCGGAAAAGGCCAGTCCCTTGGCGCAAAGGCTTTCGCGATACGAATTATTCACTTCAAACCGGTGGCGATGTCGTTCATTGACCTCTGTTTCTCCATAGACCTGGAAGGCGCGGCTGCCCACTACAAGTTTTACGGGAGTGGCGCCCAGCCGCATGGTTCCGCCCTTATCATGAACTGCTTCTTGTTCCGGCAGAAGATCAAGCACAGGGTGGGGAGAGTCTGCGTCGAATTCAGCGCTGTGTGCTCCTTCCAGCCCGCAGACATTACGTGCATACTCAACAACTGCACACTGCAGCCCCAAACACAGCCCCAGGAAGGGGATCT
>WVXJ01000179.1:7248-8066 GCA_011773575.1 Armatimonadota bacterium
GGCACCAGGATTCCCTGCACTCCACCGAGGAGAGTACCCGCTCCTTTACGCTCGACCGCCTCTGAATCAACCCGCTTTATTTCCACGGCCGCAGAATTCGCAATTCCGCCGTGGCGGAGAGCCTCCGTCACACTCATATAGGCGTCCTGGAGGTCCATATATTTCCCCACCATGGCAATGGTGACCCGAGTCTGTGGATGGCGAACGGTCTCGACCATCTTCTCCCATTCGGAGTGCTCCGGCGGGCCATTGGTAAGCCCGAGCCGGTTCATCACAAGTTCGGCTAAACCCTGCCGTTCCAGGATAAGCGGAACCTCATAAATACAGTCAGCATCCAGGTTCTCGATGACCGCTTCTTTGCTTACATCGCAGAAGAGGCTGATCTTCTCTTTCATTTCGTCTGTCAAGGGGCGCCGCGCCCGACAGACCAGGACATCCGGCTTGATACCGATATTTCGCAGTTCTCGTACGCTGTGTTGGGTTGGCTTGGTCTTGCTCTCCGCGGCCGGACCCATGTACGGGATGAGAGTGACGTGCACATACATCACATTGTCTTCCCCCAGGTCGGCTTTCATCTCTCTGATGGCCTCGAGGAAGGGCTGGCCCTCGATGTCTCCTACGGTTCCACCGATCTCTACGAGAGCGACTTCGGCGTCATCCTGTTCCGCGCTGGAGAGGATTCGCTGCTTGATCTCATCGGTAATATGAGGAATGACCTGGACGGTATTGCCGAGGTACTCTCCCCTCCGCTCTTTGGCAATTACCGCGCCATATATCTGGCCGGTGGTGATATTGCTCAAGCGGGAAAGGTTGATGTC
>WVXJ01000179.1:8087-8313 GCA_011773575.1 Armatimonadota bacterium
ACTTCACCATGCTGGAATGGGTTCATGGTGCCGGCGTCTACATTCAAGTAGGGGTCAATCTTCATCAGAGTGACCTTCAGACCCCTGTCTTTCAGCAATCTGCCCAGAGAGGCTGAGGTGATTCCCTTGCCGAGTGATGAAACAACTCCCCCTGTTATGAAGATGAATTTGCTCATTCCGCGCTCTCCATGACTGTGACTAGTAACCGCGAGCCCTTACCCAGTTT
>WVXJ01000179.1:8333-19350 GCA_011773575.1 Armatimonadota bacterium
CCCAGAGGCAGTCCTTTGGCAAGATAAGCGGTAATCCCGGCGGAAAGCGCGCAACCCGTGCCATGGATTTGTCCCGCTCTCCGCTTTTCGGCGCGAAGTTCGATGAAACGGCGGCCGTCGAAAAAGACATCCACTACTTCCCCCTTCAAGTGTCCGCCTTTTATGAGTGCCGACTTCGCCCCCATTACTATTAGTTTCTCTGCGGCAAGGCGCGCTTCCTCTGTGTTTCTGATTTTCCGTTTACAGAGATGTTCGGCCTCGACGCGGTTAGGAGTGACAAGTGTCGCAAGAGGAAGAACTTCATTCGTCAGGGCGTCCACTCCTGGCTGCGACAGCAGTCTGGTCCCATCCCCCGCCCAGATAACAGGGTCGACCACGAGTGGAGGCAACTTGGGAAGCCGGGTGAGTTGACGAGCGATTGCACGCGCATTCTCCGCTGACCATAACATTCCGGTTTTCATTGCCGTTGGTCGGAAATCGTCCAATACCGCCTTCAACTGCTGCTCTACGAGATCGGCGGGGATTCCTCTGACGCGTCCGACTCCTGCGCTGTTTTGGACCGTGATCGCAGTGAGAATCCCGGCAGCGTAGGCTCCGAGAGCGGAAAAGACCTTCATATCCATCTGAAGGCCCGCCCCCCCGCCGGGATCTGAACCGGCGATCGTGAGAGCGACAGGATAAGCGCCGCGTGTCACGGTTTCCCCTCCGCTGTGATCAGACGGGGCAAATCACCGATGCTCTCCATGACCCAGTGCGGTTTCAGCCGCGCCGGTGCCGCGGCTATCTCTTCGCGGGCGGTCACGCCGGTGAGGACGATGGCAGTCCATACCCCTGCCTGTCGGCCGCAGGCGACATCGGTATCCAATCTGTCACCCAGGAGCAATGCCCGTTTGGGCTTTATATCTTCCTTGTGAAGGAGAATCTTGAGAATATAGGGAGAAGGCTTACCTATAACGAGGGGTTTCGTCTGAGTTGCCGTTTGGATGGCCGCCACGATGGTGCCGCCTCCGGGGATGACGCCATCTTCCGTCGGGTAGATGGGATCACAATTGGAGGCGATGAACTTCGCTCCCTGGCGGATGGCTGAGTGGGCGTCAACCAGTTTTCTATAGTTGATCTTCCGATCCATGCCCACAACTACATAGTCTACCTGTCGGCCTGACAGTTCCCGTACTACGTCAACGCCGACGCGGCGCAGTTCCGCGCTGAGCCCTCCTTCTCCGACCACCAGCGCGCGGGGGGAAGCGCCGCCGTTTTCTCGCAGATAGAGCGCACAAGCATAGGCGGAGGAGTAAACGTCGGCTTTCTTACAGGGAATGCCGAATTCCTCAAGACGGCGTACATACTCGGTGCGTGTGAGGGTCGAATTGTTGGTAAGGAAGAAGACTCTTCTACCCTGCTTGCGCAGCCAGGCAATGGTCTTCCTTGCCCCCGGTAAAAGGGTGTGGCCGCGATAGACCACCCCGTCGAGGTCAAATACTACAGTGGTAATGGATTGCAAGGGCGAGGGCCCAGTGCGGGAGGATACAGCGGCCGCGGAGCAACTCAGCAAGTCAGCCATCTAAGTGCCGATTGTAGCAGGTTTGCGGAGATGTTGACAAATACTATTTGCCAGCTTAGAATCGGCCGAATCGCAGGCGACTTGTGGTCCACGAGAAACGTGAAGTAGACTTCTTCTACACACCTCATGAAATCTCCCTCGCAAAAAGAGTCTCCGCCCGTGAAGGTGGGGGATAAGGTCTCCCTCCGTGTAGATAGTTTGGCTGCGGGGGGTGATTTTATTGGCCGGACCGGTCCCTTTGCAGTGTTCGTGTCTGGAAGCGCTCCGGGAGAAATCGCGAAAGTGGAGATTACTGAGGTCTCAAAGACCTATGCCCGGGGACGGCTGGTTTCAGTTGAACACCCTTCACCTGACCGAATCCAGGCTCGCTGCCCTCATTTCGGTGAATGTGGGGGCTGTGATCTTCAGCACATCTACTATCCGGCGCAACTGGCTCAGAAGGCACTGCTGGTAAAAGAAACCTTGCGGCGCATCGGGGGAATCAGTGAGGTGGAGGTGTCTCCGGCGCCGGGGATGGAGGAGCCGTGGGCATATCGTAACAAAGCGGAGTATTTCGCCGGCAGAGATGCTGAAGGAAGAGTCTTCCTGGGATTCTTGCAGCGAAACAGCCACCAGGTTGTTCCCATCTCCGGCTGCGCCGTACAGCACCCGCTGAATGAGAAGGTGCGCCGCAGTGTAAGCGAGTTGATGAACCTGCACGCGCAAGGAGCGAGGGAGAAGGATTCTCTGGTCAAAGTCATCTCCCGGGTTTCCTTTGCTGCAGAGCGCGCTTGTGTGACTCTGGTGACCATGGGGAGACACCCCTTTGTGGAGACCTTGGCGGATGCTCTCATGGAGGAGATTCCCGAAGTAAGCGGAGTTTGCTGTTCTCAGACTCGAAGCCGGCGCGCAGTCCGTCATTCGCCGGCAGAGATAGTGGCGGGAAGTCCGTACCTGGTAGAGAACATCAAGGAGTGGTCTTTCCGGATTTCGCCGGACTCCTTCTTCCAGGTAAACCCGCGCCAGACGGCAGTGCTGACCGAGGTTGTGGGCAGATTCGCAGGAGTGGGGGAGGAGGATATTCTTATCGAGGGCTACAGCGGGGTGGGGACGCTGCTGATCCCGCTGGCGGCGACAGCGAGAATGGCCACGGGGATTGAAGAATCTGAATCCGCCCTGTCGGATGCGAATGCCAATGTAAGAAGAAATCATCTCGAGAATACCCGCATATATAAGGGCAAGGTCGAGAATATCCTGCCTCGGTTTGCCGCCCGGAAATGGCACTCCGGCGCAGTGGTGCTGGATCCTCCCCGTCGCGGATGCGGCAAAGCGGTGGTCGCCGCGGCTGCGAAATTGGGGCCAAGATCGCTTGTTTTCGTCTCTTGTGACCCCGCCACTCTGGCGCGAGATTTGCAGTTCGTCGCGTCTGTGGGGTATGCAACCAAGGCAGTCCAACTGGTTGATATGTTTCCACACACCTCCCACATAGAAGCGGTGGCTCACTGCATCCCCAGGGAATGAATGAAACCGAGCATCCCTGAAGGCTGGCTTCAAGGCCTACCTGATGCTATGATAAGGAAGTTAGCAACCATAGGACGGGCGTTTTAATCCCTGCCACAATGGATGGAGATATAACCATGAAGTTCTCAGCCCCACGCGGGACAAGAGACATATTGCCGGAAGAAGCCTCTCGCTGGCGCTGGCTTGAAGAGGTTTTCCGCGAGCAGTGCCGGCTTTATGGATTCGGCGAGATTCGCACCCCGATTTTCGAGGAAACGGGGCTCTTCGCGCGGAGTATCGGCGAAGAGACTGAGATTGTCACCAAGCAGATGTACACCTTCTCCGATCAGGGCGGCCGAAGCCTAACACTTCGACCCGAGGGAACCGCAGGAGTGGTGAGGGCCTATTTGCAGTCCGGGTTGGCAAATCAGGGGGGTGTGCAGAGGCTGTTCTATTTCGGGCCTTTCTTTCGCTATGAGAGACCCCAGAAAGGACGCTTCCGGCAGTTCTATCAGGGGGGAGTGGAAGTGTTCGGGGCGGAAGGTCCGCAACTCGATGCAGAGGTCATCGCCCTGGCAATGGATTTCCTGAACGCGCTGGGGCTGGAAGGCGCAAGACTCAGGATAAACTCCACCGGGTGCAAGACCTGCCGTCCGGTCTATGAGAAGGCCTTGCGAAAAGCATTGGCGCCCGTTGTTGACAAACTCTGTTCCTGGTGCCAAGAGCGTTACAAAGGCAACACCCTCCGCATCCTGGATGAGAAGCGGCCGGATTGCCGCCGCTACCTGAAGGATATTCCCTCAATTCTGGATTCTCTCGATAAAGAGTGTCGAGAGCATTTTGAAGATTTGCGCGTGCTATTGAATGGTCTTGGCATCCCCTATGAGGTTGAGTCAGATGTCGTCCGCGGACTGGACTATTACACTCGCACTGTTTTCGAGATAAACCAGCCCGGCCTGGGCGCACAGGACGCGCTCGGCGGCGGCGGGCGCTATGACGGGCTCGTTGAGGAGTTCGGTGGAAAGCCCACGCCTGCAGTAGGGTGGGGGATGGGAGTGGAGAGGATTCTCGATGCTCTGGAGACGAACCGACAGCCGCAGGCAGGTAAGGGTCCTGCGCAAGAAGGCCTCGTTTATTTTGCGACTGCGGGATCTGTGGATATGGAGATTGTGCCGAATCTGATCTCCGAGGTCAGAGCATCGGGTATGGCCGCAATAAGCGCTTCGCTGGATAAAGCGCTCAAGGCGCAAATGAAGGAGGCCAGCCGGCAATGCTGTCGTTGGGTAGTGATAGTAGGCGAGGATGAGATTGCCGCCGGCACGGTGACCTTGCGTGATATGGAGAGCGGAGAACAGCAAAACATAAAGCGCGAGAAACTAATTGATACCTTGAAGCAACTAATGGAGCAGAAACCGTTATGATGCGAACCCATTCTTGTGGAGACTTGCGAAAAGAGCATGTGGGCCGGGAAGTGGCGCTTTGCGGCTGGTGCCATGTGCGGAGGGATCACGGAGGGCTGATATTCCTGGATCTGCGGGATCGCTCCGGCAGAGTGCAGGTGGTGTTCAATCCCCAGGAGGAGAAGGAAGCCTTTTCCGTTGCTCAGGAGATCAAGAGCGAATATGTGCTGCGCGTTCAGGGGATAGTTTCCGCCAGACCAGAGGGAACGGAAAACCCGGACCTGCCCACCGGCGAAATCGAGGTGCATGCAAGTCGCCTGGAGATTCTGAATGTGGCAAAGACCCCGCCCTTCCAGATAGGTGACACGCAGGGTGTGGATGATGTCGTTCGGCTGAAATACCGCTATCTCGATTTGCGTTCTGAGAGGATGCAGCGCAATCTTTCCGTGCGCCATCGCCTGGTTACCGCGGCGAGGGAGTATCTCAATTCCCAGGGTTTCTGGGAAGTGGAGACACCAATCCTGCTGAAAAGCACTCCTGAAGGAGCCCGCGACTTCCTGGTTCCGGCGAGACTTTACCCGGGGAAGTTCTACGCTCTTCCCCAGTCTCCGCAGTTGATGAAACAGACTCTGATGATAAGCGGTGTTGAGCGCTACTATCAGATTGCGCGCTGTCTGCGGGATGAAGACCCTCGCGCTGACCGCCAGGTGGAACACACGCAGATTGATATCGAGATGTCATTCATAACAGAAGAGGATATCTATGCTGTGGTGGAAGGGCTTTTCGCACATACCTTCGGGGCTTGCGGAATTGACATTTCCACTCCTTTTCCGCGGCTCACTTACGAAGAAGCGATGGAACGCTTTGGCACAGACAAGCCGGACTTGCGTTTTGGGATGGAGTTGAGGGAGGTCTCCTCGATAGTCAAAGGAACCGAGTTCCGTCCTATAGCGCAGACGCTCGATTACGGAGGTATCGTAAAGGGTTTGTGTGTACCCCAATCCGATGACATCGGTCGCAAGGAAATAGACCGGCTTACTGCATTCGCGGCTCGTTTCGGAGCCGGCGGGTTGATACACTTGGTGGTGGAAGACGGCAGTTTGAGCGGTCCACTGGCTAAGTTCTTCACTCCTGAGCAGCAAGAAAGCCTGAAGAGTGCTTTCAAGGCATCTTCCGGTGATATGCTCCTGCTCATCGCGGGAGATTCTGCAACAGTGAACGAATCTCTGGCCAGGCTGCGTGTGCATCTCGCGGAGAGGTTGGAACTGATTCCGGCCGGGCAGTGGAAGTTCGCCTGGGTAACCGATTTCCCTCTCTTCAGTTGGAACGCGACTGGGAAGTGCGTGGAGGCCATGCACCATCCTTTTACCAGCCCCAGAGAAGAGGATTTGCCGCTGCTGGATACCGATCCCTTGAAAGTCAAAGGAAGGCTGTACGATGTCGTGTTGAACGGTCAGGAAGTGGCTTCCGGCAGCATAAGAATTCATCGCCGCGAGATACAGGAAAAGGTCTTCAAGATGATACAGCTGAGTCCGGAAGAGGCGGAGCGGCGCTTTGGATTCCTGCTGGAGGCCTTCGAGTACGGAGCGCCTCCTCACGGCGGCATCGCTCCCGGCGTTGACCGCTTGGTGGCGGCGATCGTGGGAGAGGAAAACATCCGAGAGGTCATCGCCTTTCCGAAGACCGCTACCGGAGCGGATCCGCTTACCGGCGCGCCCTCAGAAGTGGAAGGCGACCAACTTGCCGAGTTGGGAATTGCCTTGCGCCCCTCGGAGACAGAAGATCGAAAATGAAGAAGAAACTTCGCAAATTGGAAGAACGGCTCGGATGCAGTCTGAAAGATCAAGAACTACTCATTCGGGCACTAACCCACAGTTCCGCTGCAGAGGGGAGCACGGAAGAGAGCAATGAGCGGCTTGAGTTTCTTGGGGATGCAGTGCTGGGAGTGGTCGTGTCGGAATATCTTCACTCGCAATTCTCCACTTGGAGCGAAGGCGAACTCACTCAAGCCAAGGCGGTTCTTGTAAGCGAGCCTACATTGGCGGCCGCAGCCCGACGATTGGGATTGGGAGAGGTGCTGCGACTGTCCCGGGGCGAGGCGCAAAGCGGAGGCAGAGAAAGGCCTTCCATCCTTTGCGATGCTTTCGAGGCGCTCATTGCGGCGGTCTATCTTGAAACGGGTTTCGAGAAGGTGAGGGAGTGTATCCTTCGCTGGCTTGCCGAGCCTATTGAGTCTGTTGCCTTAGGAGAGTACAGCAAGGACTACAAGACCCTATTGCAGGAACTCCTCCAGGAAGAACACCGTGCCCTTCCCGCCTATCGCGTATTGGAGGAGAGCGGGCCTGATCATAACAAAACTTTCGTAGTGGAAGTCCACCTGGGCAAGAAGATGCTCGGAGTCGGAGCAGGTAAATCCAAGAAGGAGGCCGAGCGGTCTGCCGCCAGGCAGGCATTGGAGCGACACAGAAACGCAGAGGCCTGAAAGGAACCGGTCATGAGATTCTCCTCTCTTCGCAAAAGGAAACTCTCAAGCACGATTTTATTGCTCACATTGTTCTTCACAGGAGTGTCTGCTTTCGCGGCAGTGCCGCCTATTTCCCCCACGGATTCGGCCGGAGGTGTCGCACAGGTCGTGGGACTGGTGGAAGGTTATCTCGACGCGCTGCGCCAGGGAGATTGGGCGCGCGCCTATGAGTTGCTTTCCTGGCCCTCCAAACAACTCATTTCCAAAGAGGAATGGATCAAGTCCGCGCAAAGCGAGGCGGGGCCGGCTCCAAGCGATGCTTCCGCTCTGGAAGCGCTGTTGCCGGGAGCGGATTCCTGCCGGGTGACGGAGATAATCGTGAATGGCGGTAAGGCTGAGGCCGTCCTTGAAGCGACGTATTCTCTTCCGTCACAGATTCGTCTTGCCAAGGAAGGCGGAGGCTGGAGGATTCACCTCGCCGCCACTGATCGAGAAGCGGTGTATTCAATAGCGAAGTCCTTTTCCGAAACACTCAAGAAGGGGGCATCCGAGCCCTCGTTTTCACTGAGCGCGCGCAGGCTGCTGGTTCCTTTCGTCAAATCTCATCGCCTGGAGGAGGTAGAACTGCAGGCACAGAACGCGCGCGTAAAGGTGGTGGAAACCGCAGTGGTTGTTTCCACTCTCGAATTGCAGAGACAAGGGCCTTTCTGGAAGATCGTTTCCGCGCCGCCTCCTGCTGAGGAAGAGCCTTCTGCGGCTGCGCCGAAGAAGGAAGAAGAGAAAGAAGAACGGGACTGGCTGCCAGCCCCCAGGCACTGGAGGAGATGATGAAACGGGGCACGCGCGCCATCGCCAAAGCACGACCCAAGCGGTTTGCGAATCCCAAGAGAGAGCAGGATTATCTGATTTCCATTACTCTGCCTGAATTCACCTGCATCTGCCCGCTCTCCGGCTATCCGGATTTCGCCGTCATCCGCCTTTGCTATGTGCCGGACCGCTGGTGTGTGGAACTGAAGTCACTCAAACTCTACATCAATTCTTTCCGCGATAAACCCGCCTTCCATGAAGCGGTGACCAACCAGATATTGGACGAACTCGTGAAACTGCTCCATCCGCGCTGGATGGAAGTGGTGGGGGATTTCAACCCCCGAGGGAATGTAAAGACGATTGTCCGCGCATGGCATGGGACTCCGCCTCCTCAGGTCGAGACCGAAATGGCGGATGAAACCGAAGAACAATGAAAAAGGCCGTCTGCCTGCTTTCCGGCGGGATTGACAGCACCACCACTGCAGCCATCGCCAAAGCCGAGGGCTGGGAGATTCTGGCGCTCACGGTTGATTATGGTCAGCGCCACCGGCGTGAAATCAAAGCCGCCGGACGTGTGGCTTCCGCATTGAAGATAGCCGAACATATTCACCTCGAACTCGACCTCCGCGCTTGGGGCGGCTCAGCCCTTACCTCCGAGAATATTGCTGTGCCCGTTGGGCAGGAGCTCGGCTCCTGCCCTCGGCGTATCCCCATAACCTATGTTCCCGCCCGCAACATGATTCTGCTTTCCCTGGCGGTAAGTTACGCGGAGGCAAAACAAGCGCAGCGGGTCTATTTCGGAGCGAACTCCCGCGATTACTCCGGCTACCCGGATTGCCGGCCGGAGTTCGTCCAGGCATTCACAAAGGCGGCGACATTGGGGACTCGCACCGGTGTGGAAGGCCGGCCCATCGAAATCCTCGCCCCGCTTCAGAAGCTCACCAAAGCGGAGATCATCCGACGCGGCATCGAGTTGGGAGTGGACTACTCGCTCACCTGGTCCTGCTATGAGAGAAAAGAGGAAGCCTGCGGCAAATGTGATTCCTGCCGTATCCGGCTGGCGGCTTTCGCCGAACTGGGGATGGAAGATCCTATTTCTTATGAGAACAAATAAAGCATATGTTCACGAGATCTTCAGCGGCATCCAGGGAGAAGGGCCGCTTGTCGGCGCCAGGCAGATATTCGTGCGCCTGTGTGAGTGCAATCTAGCCTGTCGCTTTTGTGATACACCTGCCAGCCGCAATCGCGCCGCAACCTGCCGCGTGGAACGGACACCTGGGAAACGTGATTTCGAGGAAATCAGAAATCCGGTTGATGTCCCACAAGTCGTAGAAGCAGTAGCAAAACTGAACAGATTCCTCCATCACTCACTTTCACTCACCGGAGGGGAGCCCTTGATGCAGGCCGATTTCCTGGGAGAGGTATTGCCGTTTCTGCGAGTGCGCCTGCCGATTTATCTGGAGACAAATGGGACACTGCCGGAGGCGCTGGAGAGGATCAAGGATAACATCGACATCATCGCCATGGACCTAAAACTACCCTCTGCCACAGGGGATGCAGACCACTTCTCTGCCCACAAGGAGTTTCTTCTTATCGCCGCACAGAGAAAGAAGGGCAGGGGAGAAGCCGACGCCGTCTTCGTGAAGATGGTGATCACCGCGGATACATCAGAGGAGGAATTGGTCCGCGCTTTCTCCTTGGTCGCGGAGGTTGACCCCAATACTGAAGTTATTCTTCAGCCCGTAAGCGAGGTAATAACGCCCGGTGACAGCGCGTCATCCTCACGGCCGCCGCGTGCTCCGGATCCACTCCAAGTCCTGCAATGGCAGCAGATGGGACTCAAACGACTCGCCTATGTCCGCGTCATTCCCCAGATGCACCGGCTGATGGGGCAGTTGTAAGAGGCAAGTCAATCCACCATGCTGTGGCGCCATCAAAAGCAACGACTTGTGAGTCAACTCGATAGAGTATTGCCGCAAAATCCGCGTAAGGCGATGATTGTGGGCGCAGCCTAATCTGCCAGTGCTCACCTTCCCTGTCATTCCCAAGCGCCCGAAGCATACCATCAAGAGTACAAAAGAGGAGTTGTCCATCCATCACTAATAGATTAGAACTGACCTGATTACGAGTCGGCTCAGGTTTCCCCTCCCCGGCGACTTCTTTCGCAATCTGTCCCAACTCCCATGTCCATAGCACCTCACCCGTTTTCATATCCAGACATTTCAACTGGTCGGCCCATCCATCCCTGACGACAACCACGACCGCCGAATCCCACACCACGGGTGGATAAGGAACTGTCCGACGACTCCCGCAAACTTGCGTCTTCCACAGTGTTTGACCAGTGTCAGGATCAAGCGCATAGACCACGTCTCCCGCGTGGAAGAATAGACGGTCTCCGCCAATCCCAATCATAGTTGAGGTGCTGGGACCTTCCACATTTTCACCCAGTGGCTCGTCCGGTTTCGCGTCTATCCCCAGAAGGTCTCGACTCCATAGTATCTTGCCTTCGTATGAATCGATCGCCAACACACGGCCAAGTTCAGAATAGAAGAATACCGTTTGGTTAAAATAAGGGTAGGGCCGACAACTGGCTGGTCCAGGCGGCCAGGGCAGTTCTACTTCCCAGATTAGTTTGCCGGTTTCCACCGACACCGCTCGCGCATGAGTGTAAGTGCCCAAGAAGATGCGATGTCCATCTGCAGCAGGAACGGTGAGGGGTGTGCTCCAAAGAGGAGACCTCTGCTCTGTCTCTTTCTCTATCTTCTCTGCAACGGTGGGAGCAATGGCATGCGACCGACCCGTCTTCAGGTCGGCCAGGTAGAGACGAGGTTTTCTTGCGCCTTTCACATAAGCCCAAAAGACAAGATTCCCATCAACCGCCTGGTTCACAAATGGCGAGACATTCAGCCGCGGACAGGGGTCGTTTATCATCCACAACAACTGCCGACTGTCCAAATCGTATGCCACCAAGCCGGGGAAGCACTCTTTCGAAGGGCCTTGATATGACATAACTCGCGCGATAAGAACATTTCCCACGCGTTGAGACCATCCTCGATAGTGGCTGGGGTGCACTGCGGCAACAGACTGTATGTGGCTTATGGTTGGTGATTCCGCGTGCGCCGCGGCTAGTGGAGTTGGGGCGATAGCCAGGCAGCATAATAGTAGAAAGGGCAGGACCTTTCGCATCACGTGCCTTCCTCTTGGTGATATGTCAGCCTCGCGAGGCAGTACTTGTCTTCTGAAAGTGGTTCAGATAGGCTTGAATGGCTTGTTCCCAGCGGCCCTGGGCGGAGAGGATGGCTTCGA
>WVXJ01000093.1:0-899 GCA_011773575.1 Armatimonadota bacterium
CGCAGGCCCTCCAGGGCGCTTGCTCCGCGCGGCAGTCTTCCCACCATGCGGTCAAGATTGTCCCGGGCGCGGATGTAATGGGGATCGAGCCGAATGCGGCTGAGATAAGCGGCGATGGCGCCCACGCTTCCGGAAATCGACATCTCATTATCGTTCAGGATGACAATGAGGTCTGATTTCAGGTGTCCCGCGTAATTAAGCGCCTCCAGAGCCATTCCGCCGGTGAGCGAACCGTCACCGATGACAGCGACTATGCGCTCTCTGCTGCCGGCAAGGTCGCGCGCCTGCGCCATTCCCAGAGCTGCGCCGACCGAGGTGGACCCATGGCCGGTATTGAAGGCATCATGAGGGCTTTCGTCATGCCGTGGGAATCCGCAGATACCTCCCAATTGCCGCAAGGTGGAGAACTCTTCACGCCTTCCTGTGAGGAGTTTGTGCGGGTAACACTGATGGCCCACATCCCAGATGATCTTATCATGAGGAGACTCGAAGACCCGGTGAAGCGCGATAGTCAGCTCCACCACACCCAAGGAAGCGGCAAGGTGGCCGCCGGTGCGGGAGACCACCGCGATTAGATCCTCCCGAATCTCCTGCGCCAACTTCAGGAGTTCTTCTTCTTTCAGGGTCTTCAAGTCTTCTGGAGATTGAATTCTGTCGAGAATCCTGGATTCCATCCTAACCTACTTTCCTCCTCACCTTCCGCAAGCCCTTCTCTGATATGCGGAATCCGCTTCTTTTGATCAGTGGCTGCGTTCAATCATAAGACAAGCAAGATCAGCAAGAAGTTCCTTGTCAGGTCCCGGTTCAAGTATACCGAGTTTCTCCAGAGCCTGTGCAAGGTGCTGTCGAGCAACTTTGGTAGTATGGCCAATACCTCCCAGACTCTCCAGCAGGCTGCA
>WVXJ01000093.1:937-2877 GCA_011773575.1 Armatimonadota bacterium
CGCGGGGGCCTGTTTCCAGGAGAATACCAGAGGGAGAGTGCGTTTACCCTCGCGAATGTCCGCGCCTACCGATTTGCCTAGTTTCTTCTCCTCACCGACGACACCCAGGATGTCGTCTTGGAGTTGAAAACCCATTCCCGCGTGGTAGCCGAACTCCCCCACGCCTTTCACGAGTGGATCATCCGGATAATACCCACCTCGGGCGAGATGGACACCCGCGCGTGCAGCAAAAGAGAAGAGAGATGCAGTCTTGCCTTCAATTACGCGCAGAATTTCCTCATCACTCACTTCGGACAAAGGGTGCTGTGAGATTTGTATATCCAGGGCCTCGCCCTCCACCAATCTGACCAGCGTCTCTCCCTCCAGTTCTTTTATGAGGGAAAGTGCAAGAGAAGACCTGTCCGCGTTGGTCCCGTTTCCCGCCGCAGCCTCACTCAGTAAACACACCGCCCATCCATGCTGCACATCTCCGGCAAGCATCGCCATACTTTGGCCGTAACGGGCGGCGAATTCTCCGGTGCCGAACTGCTTCTCCCCCTCACGGCGCAGCTTCTCATGGACCGTAGGCCGACCGCGACGCACTTTATCGCGGTCAATGATGTCATCATGCACCAGGGTCCAGGTATGGAAGACCTCTACCGCCAAGGCCGCGGGCAGGGCCTTTTCTTCATCACCCCCCAGCGCTCTGCAACACCATAACAGAAGACAGGGCCGCAGATATTTCCCCCCCGCCTCCAGATAAGAAAATACGGCCTCACGCATGTGGTCAGAGAGAGGGGAATTAGTCCAGTACGATGATGCTTCCAGATAATCTCGTAGCCGCTGTCTGGCTGCCTTAAGTTCCTGCCCTATCTCCATAACGAACCTTCTGCGATGTTGCTGTGTTAGTCGGCGACTTCCAATTCCTCACTCGATAGCTCGCCGCCGGCGCCTTCCACCAACTTCTCTATCTTACCCTGAGCGGCGGACAATTTCTCCTGGCAAAGATTCGACAGTTTTGTCCCCTCTTCGAAAAGGGCAATCGCTTCCTCCAAGCCCTTGTCACCCGCCTCCAGGCTGGAGACTATCTCCTCCAGCCGGTCAAGCGCCTGTTCGAAGGTGAGTTCTTTCTTGCTGGTGCCGCTCTTTTTTGGGCTCTCTTTGCGTGCCATTATCGCTCTCTCGCGGTCAAGCAGGTTCATATTATCATAAAAACACTGCTGTGGAAAACTCGCCCGCCTCAACCTTGAACCATCTCATACTAACCGGCAAGAGGAATCCATGCCCCAAACACGAAGCTCTCTCTTGGTTTCTGCGGCAACCTTCTGCCGCTCTGTATGTCTAATACTCAGACCAAAAACGACGGAGACGCTCATGGAAACCATCCTGGCAGGTATTGCTTTGGGCATTGGACTTTTCGTGGGGTCGCTTTCATTTCTTGTCCCCATCTTCGCTTTTCCCAGCCCACCTCAACGTTTGCCCGGTTTATTCAGGCGCGGTGCACTCGCCCCAGTTATTATCATTCTGTTTTCTATTTTGGCCGCACAATTTACAGAGCCATCTTCTCCCGGCCAGAGGCTCGCCTGGGGCCTATTTCTCGGCAGCATCTTCTCCCTTCTCGCCACCTTGGGCGCGGCGCGGCTCCGATCTCCTGCACAGGGCTACTCACCCTACCAGTCAGCCTTCACACTGTCAGTATCGCTTGCCGCCGCCTCTCTCGTGTTTCTCATTTTCAAGGATAAACCGGCAGACGCTCTTGCCGGCTGTGCCGCCGCTTTCTTGCTGAATGCGGTTGTTCTTCGCTTGTCACAACACTTTACACCTACTGTCTCCGCGGAACAGCCGGACATTGCTGACACCGCCTCCCTCGGCGGCTCTATGGAGGCCGCCTCCTTTCTCTCCGTAACGCTCGCCGCAGGCTGCTCTCTGGCAATCCATCACTTCGAGTCGGCCACACAACG
>WVXJ01000093.1:2972-7362 GCA_011773575.1 Armatimonadota bacterium
TACTGGCTGCTCATTGCTGGTTTTGCCACCGCACTGCTTTCCGCTTGGCTGGCGCTGTCAGCCGAAACCACTGATGAGCAGTGGCCCCGCATCCTGCAGGCGCCGGCGCTCTCTGTGATCTTGCTCGTCTTCCTCCTGGCGCTTTCCTTCCGCCTCTCGGCCGGGTTCGGCGCCGCCGCCGCTTTGGTCGCCGGCTGGGCCGTCGCCGCGGCCATGCTTGGCTTCAGATCAAACGCCGGCCGCCTCCCTCTGCAAATGCTCGCCATCGGCGCCAACTTCCTGCTGCTCCGCCTCTTTCTTGAGCGTTCAGGCTTCGATTTCGGTGAAATTGACATTTCTCTGCACTATACCCTCATGGGCATACTGCTGGGCATGATCCTGCCCTTTGTCTTCTCCTCGCTCTATCTTCGACAAGGCTTGGCAAGAGTTCTGCTGGTCGGTTTGCCGTCCGCACTCTCACCTCTGCTTATCCTCGCCTTCTGGGGGCCGGACGCGGCCTTGGGGCTGCTTGTCGGCCTGGTGGCGGCGCAGGCCTTCAGCCTCCTGCTTTCTCTTATTTCACAGCAAAACCCACTTTCTGCAGCTTGGCAGGCGCCTGTCGGACTAATCTCCTTGGGTATGGCACTGGTTGCGGTTCAATACAGTCACCCACTGGTCTTCTTATATGAGCTCTCTCGGGCACAGAAGGCTCATCTTGCCGGCGCCGTCGCTCTATTGGCGGTACTCTGGGTCTTTGTTCTGGGTCTGGTGAAACTTCGCACACGCGCCAGAGAGATTCTCGCCTCCAGAAACGCCGTACAGGAGGAGGCAAAATGAGACGCTCTTTCGGCTGGCTTCCCGCACTTGCAATCACCTTGTTCTGGATCACCGGTACGGCTATCTATCTCGCACAGAAAGAGCAGCCCACCGGCCGCCTCCTTGGCAGTATCGTGTCCGAGGAGACCGGTGTCGCCATACCCAACGCCAACGTCAGCCTCCGCATGACCAGTTCGCCCTACCACTCCTTCAACCAGAAAAGCAATAGTGACGGTACTTTTGAGTTCAAACGGATCCCCATCGGCTCCTACCGGCTCAATGCCTCTTCCCGCGCCCACGGGCTTCGCCGTCCGGTGCACCTTTCCTTGAAAGAAGGCGAGACCCCACCCCCACTGCAACTTGAACTAATGCCCAAGCCTCCCTTCCTGCAACTCCGCATCCAACAACATGTTTTCTCTACCGAGGAGACCCCGCGTATCACCTGCCACGGCTTCGTCCGCCAATCTGACCTCGATTTCACACTCTACCGCGTTGATTCCGAGGCTCTCATCGCCCAGCGCGGTAACCTGCGACGGGTGATTTTTCCCCGGGACGAACACGGCTTTACCTCACAAACACCGCAACTGCAAGGCAATCCCGCCCTGCAAGAGACCAAACGTTTCGCCAGACCTATTACAAGAAAAGACTTGGAAGGCATCTTCCACCAGCGCTTTGATTTGCCCAGCCTGAACCCAGGCCTATATCTCCTCGTCGTGCGCGCCGGTGATTTGGTGGAACTCGATTGGCTCATGCTCACTCCCTTGGCACTCATCACAAAACAATGGGGCAACGAGGCACTCGCTTTTGTCACCGACCTGAAGACCGGCGAGCCGGTCTCCGAAGCAAAAGTGACTTTCTCGCTCGCCGGCCATCAAAGAGTCACCGGTATTACTGATCAAAACGGCATCTTCAAAGCCGCCCTGCCGCCGGCGAGCGGTGCAACGGAAGAAGAGGATCTTGATCCCCACCGCCATCTCCTGGCACTGGCCGAGAAAGACGGTTCTCAAGCCAAGGTTGACCAGCATTTCTACAGCCCGGATTACGACAGCAAGGAGCGCGTCTTCGCCTATACTGACAGGCCCGTTTATCGCCCCGGCCACAAGGTGCGCTTCAAGGGCGTGGTCCGCACCCTCAACAAAGAAGATTACTCGGTTCCGGCAGATACCCCCTTGGAAGTTAAAGTGTGGGATCCGCGGGAAACCCTTGTCTACAGCACGCAACTGAAGACCAATGACTTCGGCTCCTACTTCGGCGAGTTCGACCTCAACGAGGAAGCCGCCACCGGCTACTACCGCCTGACTACTAAGATTGGCAATAGCCCGCATACATCTTCCTTCCACGTGGCGGAATACCGCAAACCGGAATACACCGTAGAGGTAACAACAGACAAAGAGCGCTATATGCGCGGCGATTCTATCCAGGCAAAAGTATCGGCTCAGTACTACTTCGGCGCTCCCGTGGCCGGCGCAGATGTGAACTACACCATCATGCGCTCTCCATATTATGCCTACTATGGAGACTATTCATATGAAGACGAGTATTACTATGAATACGAGGGAGATTACGACCACTACGGCGGCGGTGAAATCGTGGAGTCAGGCACCGCCGTCACCGGCGCCGATGGAGCAGCCCAGATTACTTTTTCAACCAAGCCGCCACCCAGCCTCAGTACAAAGGGCGGGG
Organism: Armatimonadota bacterium; assembly: GCA_011773575.1. Taxonomy (GTDB): domain Bacteria; phylum Armatimonadota; class Hebobacteria; order Hebobacterales; family WVXJ01; genus WVXJ01. Next base: position 5,451 of record WVXJ01000093.1, read on the forward strand.
AGTTATCACGTGACTATCGCTATACCATCCAAGTACAGGTGACTGATCCCAGCCGCAGATGGGTCAGTGAGCGGACCTCTGTCTTGGTTACGCAAGGCGAATTCTACCTCTCTGTCTCTCCCAAGCGTTATGTTGTCTCGCCTGATGAGTCTTCCGAGGTCGAGGTCGTCGCAAGAGATCACGACCATAACCCCATACCGGGCCAGCGAATTGTCGTCACCGCCTCCTCGCGACTCTGGTACGCCGGCGGATCGCAAACCCGGGAGGAGACTCGCGCCACCATCACCACCGACGACAACGGCAAAGCCACTTTCAAATTTACACCCACAGGTCAGGGCAGTTATCTCATTGAAGCGCGCGCCTATGACAAACGCGGCAATAAGATAACCCGCACCGGGCATCTCTGGGTGAGCGGCGCCTACTTCTCCAGCGAAGACCGCTCCTACCCCTCCCTTGAAATCATCGCTGAAAAGAAGACATATCGCATCGGCGAAACTGCAACGGTACTCATAAACACCAAGAGCAAGGGCGTCACCGCCCTGGTCACCATCGAGGGACCCACCCTCTTTGATTACCGCCTGCTTCAACTCAAAGGTAATTCCACTCGCCTCGAGATTCCCATCACTGAGCAGTACTCGCCCAACTTCTACATCTGTGTCGCCTTCGTGCACGATAAGGAGTTCGCCTCCCGGCAAAAGCGTATCCGCGTGTCAGTGGAGCGCCGCGCCATGGATATCGAGATTACGCCTAATAAGACTCGCTACTCGCCGGGAGAACCGGCTACCTACACTGTGCAAACACGCGACTGGCAGGGTAATCCCGTATCCGCTGAAATCTCCATGGGCGTGGTGGATGAATCCATCTATGCCGTCCGCAAAGACTATACTCCCAAGATGGCCGATTTCTTCTATCCCCAGCGCTCCAACCGCGTGCACACCTCCTACTCCTTCCCCCGCGTCTATCTGGACTCCGAAAAGGACACGGGCGCACAAGACATCAAGGTAAGAAAGAAATTCCCGGATACGGCCTTCTGGAACCCAACCATAGTCACTGACGCCGAGGGCAAGGCCTCAGTCTCATTCGAAATCCCCGACACACTCACCACCTGGCGTGCTACAGCGCGGGGAATTACTCTCAATACTGAGGTGGGAGAGACAACTGCGAAGGTCCTCTGCAGCAAGGACCTGCTGGTGCGGCTCCAGACACCCCGCTTCTTCGTTCAAAGAGACCACCTGACCCTCTCCGCCATCGCCCATAACTACACGAAGAAGACCCAAGACCTCTCTGTCTGGCTCGAAGCCCCAGGCCTTCGCTCGGTAAGCGGCGGAAAAGCAGCTAAGCCTGTCAATTTCTCTCTGGAACCCGACGGCATCCGCCGCGTCGACTGGGAGATAGAGATACCCTCTTCCGGGGCTCGCGAAATAACCGTCTATGTCAAAGCCGCCTCCGGCCTCTCCGATGCAATGGCGCTGACTCTCCCCGCCCTGCCTCACGGGCGAGAGCGCCTCGAGTGGCGCTCCGGGGCGGTGGAGACGGAAAAAGAGGAACTCTTCACTCTCCGTCAGGATGCCGTCCCCAACGCGGGCGACTTGAGAATACGCGTCTCCCCTTCCCTCGCCTCCGTCGTTCTGGGTGCACTCGAATACCTGGCGAAATATCCCTACGGCTGTACCGAACAGACGATGAGCGCATTTTTGCCCGATGTAGTGGTCGCCGGCGCGCTGAAGGAACTGAAGATCTCCAATCCGAAACTCGAGCGCGAACTGCCCAAGATGGTGCAGAAAGGGCTTAACCGCCTCTACCGTTTCCAGCACGACGACGGCGGCTGGGGCTGGTGGCGCTACGATGATTCCGACCCTTGGATGACTTCCTATGTAGTCTTCGGTCTGCTGATTGCCAAGGAGCACGGCTT
>WVXJ01000065.1:0-813 GCA_011773575.1 Armatimonadota bacterium
GACTCCGGTTGAGAGTTAAGAGTTGAGAGTTGAGAGTCGTCGGCCGACGGCTCAGGGTATTCGGCACTGGGCTCAGCGACGCCAGAGGCCTCCGCTCTCTGACGAATGTATCTGATTAATCCCTGGAGTGTCTTTCGGGCTTGCAGACATAGGTGACACAGATTATCAAGGTCCGTGTTGTTCAGAAGACCGACCGTGTCGGCCAAGCGAAGATGACTCTGTGTCTCGGCAATCGAGCCTCTGGCAAATATTAGAAATCGCAGATAATCTTTGGGAGTGTGGCGGCCGAATCCTTCTGCGATATTCGCAGGTATTGAACTGGCGGCTCGGCACAGTTGCGATGTTAAGCCAAAACGCTCCGCCGCAGGAAATCGCTCCGTTACTTTATAGATGCGAGCAGCAAGATCAAAAGCAAGTTTCCAGGCAAGCAGATCCTCGAAACTCTCCACCTCGCCAGCCAGTCTTCTTTCTTTAGAGGATACGCCTTTCTTGTTGCGTGTGTCTCTCAACCCTGAACCCTCAACTCTGAACTCACTTCGCACCCCGCCGTTATTCTACTTGACAATCTTCACGACTTCAATGCAGGCACCTCGAAGAGATCGAAGATGACGGCACGGAGGGTCATTGGCTGGCACCCTTCTGCGGTTGGCCCGCTTGCGCGGGAAGCCAGGCGAGGAGTTGCTCCAGGTTGTCCACGCGGAAATCGAAACTCTCGTCCCGCGGCGTATTCGTCCATTGGAAATCGCGATCTATGCGAACCGCCTGCATGCCGACTGCTTGTGCGCCGGAGAGTTCGTTGAACATACCGTCACC
>WVXJ01000065.1:905-1265 GCA_011773575.1 Armatimonadota bacterium
CGCTTTTTCAATTCCTCAAGCGCATTTCGCACATCGGGATGGAGGTGGACGCTGATCCGGACCAGCAGCAGAGCGGTCATTTCATCCACCAGGGTTGGCTCGCATTCGCGCGCGCCCGCTTGCGCCAGTACCTTCTGCACCCGGTGCAACAGTGAAGGTATCTTGCCTCGCATTGCCTCCGCTAATGTTGCTCGCCACTCGCGGTTCCAGTTGTCGGGTTGAACCCCCACGCTGGCGGCCATCTCTATGGCTCGGTCACGGGTTCCGGTGTTCTTGGCATACACCAGAGTGTCGAAGAGATCGAAGAGCACGGCACGGATGGTCATGGTTTCTTGGCTCCTGAGGTGAATCGCGGTGGCG
>WVXJ01000065.1:1317-1480 GCA_011773575.1 Armatimonadota bacterium
GACAGGTGCAACACGCTAGGGCTTGTTTGCCTGTATCCAACCGTCTGCTCACAAGGTTCGCGATCGAAGCCATCGCCGGACAGCGCTCCTGTGGGGCAGGCGGAAATACAGCATGTGCATCCATCACATGGGGAGAAGTCAATGGGCGCGTCCGGCGGGAGCG
>WVXJ01000059.1 GCA_011773575.1 Armatimonadota bacterium
TTGCGGGATTTCTTGACTTCCCGCATGAGATTGGCCATTTCGATAGCGGCTTTGGCGGCGTCTGCGCCTTTGTTTCCGGACTTGGTGCCGGCGCGTTCCACCGCCTGGTCGATAGTGTCGGCTGTGATGATGCCGAAGATGGCGGGTATTCCTGTGCTCAGGTTCACCTGGGCAATGCCTTTGGCGGCTTCCGCGGCGATATATTCGAAGTGTGGAGTGCCCCCGCGAATGATCGCGCCCAGACAGATGATGGCGTCAAACCGCTTGCTCTCGGCGAGGGTTTTCGCCACCAGCGGCATCTCGAAAGTCCCCGGAGTCCAGGCTACTTCTATGTCTGTATCTTTCGCCCCGTGGCGGCTGAGGATATCCAGCGCGCCCTCGAGCAGGCGTGTACTAATCAACTCATTGAAGCGGCTGACGACAACACCGAACCGCCGCCCTGCAGCAAGCAGATTTCCCTCTATGGTCTTCATGTTTCCCTCTCCACACTCACCAGATAGCATATAATACCCGCCTCCGAAGCCTAGCGGCCAAGCGGCAGGGTTGTCAAGATAGGCATCCCTCGGGACCGCATTTCACCGCAAAGCACGCAGGAAACGCAGAGGGGAATTGTCTTGGTAGCCGCACCTTTCAAGGTGCGCTGGATTTTCTCACCTGCAGGAGCAAGCTCCTGCATATGAAAGCGGCAGTGACTCGTGCTTCGTAGCGAAGGCTTCCAGCCTTCGGCGGAGTAGGCACTTCGCGGAGTAGCAACTGCCGCGCTCCAAAAGGGGCGCATTCCCCGTCACAGCATTTTGATTACTGTAGGGCGGGTGCGCCTGTTTATCCTGAGGTAAGTCGAAGGGTGCCCGCCGATGACCTCTATCGGTTTTCCTTGTAGGGCGGCCGTTTGTCCTGAGTGAAGCCGAAGGGTGCAAAGTCGAGAGAGAGTGTCTCAGCCGAAAGTTTTCGGCGGGCATAGTAATGCCCGCCCTACATCTGGCGCGGGCCGTTCATCTTGAGCTTTGCTCTTTCAGTTGTAGGGCGGGGTCTCCGAACCCCGCCGGAAGTTCTCAGTAAAGAGGAAACTGCCAAGCTGGAACTGCGCCCACAGGTTCAGGCGTTTTGGGGGAAAACAATCTTGCCTTCGCCATCTGCAGGTAAATCCTGGTGACAATCCGGCAGCAGAATACGGACGGTGGTGCCGGGGGTGATACCGGAAGCCGATACAGTTTTGACTTGCCCGTCTTTATCATAAACTGCTTCAGCAGTCACTCTTCCGTACCAGGTCGGCAGCTCTGAAAAACCGAATTTCGCATTTGCCTTGATCCATTCGGAGGGAACGCCGTAGAAGAGGTTGAGTCCCCCTTGCCACTCTTCGACCAACATGCCGCGCTGTAACAGCCACATTTCGGCCGCACACCATCCGTGGGGGGTAATCTTGTCAAACTTCTGACAGCCTCTTAACTGGCTAATCAGGGAAACTCCGTTGACCGCATTACCGGCAACTTCGAAGCCGCCTCCGTATTCTCTCCAGCCGTATAAGCCGGGGACATCCTGATTTTCCAGCCGGTACTTGAGCCCCTGCCAGGCCTGTTCGCGCAGGCCCAACATGAGCGCGTTATGGATCTGCCCCAGTTCAAAATGTATCCAGTACTTCTCCGGAATGTAAGAGGTTTCGGAACCGCGCTGTTCTTCCCACCAGGCCTTGAACCCCTCCAGGACTTTTTCGGGTTCATACTCCCAGGTCCGCGTGGGCCATACGAGCGAATTGACATTTCGCTCCCATTCGAAGAATTTCGGCGTGTTTAACATGTACTGATACAAGGCCGCTTTCAGCTCTTCCGCCTCGCTTTGATAAAGCCTTGCATCTTCGTCATATCCCAACTCAGCAGCAACATAAGCCGCTTCCTGCAGTCCACAAACACACCACTGATTTGTCTGGCCTTCCCGCACATGCAGATCCATCACGCCCATGATTAAGCCGTCTTTTGCGGCGAGGCAGATGGTTCCGGTATTGCGAAAGGCCTGCATGAAAGGAAGGAGCGGAGTATCAAGCACAACCTGGAGGGGTTTTTCCGCCCGCTTCATCTTCAGAATCCAATCACATTTCCGTTTGATCGAGGGATATACCCTGCGGAGCCAGTCACGGTCTTTGGTAATGCGGTAATGCTGCGCCAGCGCCCAAATCCCCTGGCCCGGGCTGTCTGCTTCTGCACCAAACCCGCCGAAAAAGTCCTGGCGCACGCAAATCTCGGATGTTTTTCGGGCTAAATCATGGAAACCCGCCAAGTCAAAACAGCGCATGATGGCGACACTGTCCCGCATCCACGGCAGCGGGTAGGAAAGCGGGGCCAGGCGGATTTGATCACCCACCAGGGCCGTCAGCATGTGCTGCAAACTTGCGTAGAAGGCGTTGCGAAAATTCACATCAGGGACATCAATGGAGACTGTTTGCAGGCGCTCTTTCCAATTATTGATATGGGCTTCTGCTCTTTCTTCAAACTTCCCCGGGCGAAGTGTTTGCAGGCCGGGCAATTCCTCCGGCACCACGCCGTAAGACTGAATCGGC
>WVXJ01000142.1:0-1146 GCA_011773575.1 Armatimonadota bacterium
GCCAAGATTTCCGGCGCGGTGGGAACCTATGCCAATATTGACCCCCGGGTGGAAGAATTCGTCTGCAAGAGACTGGGGCTGACTCCGGCGAAAGCCGCCACCCAGGTTCTGCAGCGAGACCGCCACGCCCACTACATCAGCGCCCTCGCCATACTCGCCGGCACCCTGGAGAAATTCGCCACCGAAATGCGCCACCTCCAGCGCACCGAAGTGCTGGAGGCGGAGGAGCAGTTCGGCGCGGGCCAGCGGGGCTCATCGGCGATGCCCCATAAACGCAATCCCATAACATCAGAGCGAATCACGGGCCTGGCGCGTCTGATGCGCTCCTATGTCACTCCCGCGCTGGAGAACATGGCCCTCTGGCACGAGCGGGACATCTGCCACTCCAGTGTGGAGCGGGTCATCCTTCCCGATGCCTGTATTCTTATGGACTATATGCTGATCAAATTCACCGATGTGGTGAAGAACATGACGGTCTATCCTCAGCGGATGAAGGAGAACCTGGAGCGGACGCGGGGATTGGTATTCTCTGAGCCGGTCATGCTCGCCCTGGTGAGAAAGGGCATGGAGAAAGACACCGCCTATCGCCTGGTACAGTCACACGCCATNNCGCTCTGCTCAGAATGACAAAAGAAGTGCGCCAGGTGTCATCCTGAGCGAAGCGAAGGATCTCATAATACGACAAGCGAATGAGACGAGAGAAGTTGTTAGGAGTGATGCACTGTAATGGATTTCTGCCCTGGCGTTTTGCGCCGCGCGTAGTCAATCCTGCATGAAGTTGTAGGGCGGGTGCGCCTGCGCCCGCCGATTCGGTGCTCAACGAGACTCTGCTGTAGGCAAAGAGGACAGTCATTGACAAAGAACCCGGCGGGGGGTGGCACCCCCGCCCTACATAAGCGCAAACATCTGCGACGGCTTGATACAGTCTTCGAGCGATGGCGCGTTCCTTTGTACTTAGTAACGATTTGCATTCAACAGCGCAAGAGTACATTGTGTAACCCTCAGATCTGCAGCATTCTTGTTACTGCATGGAAAGATGCGCTGAATGTCCACGGTTGGATGGTCGGCCGATATGTCGTGATGCCGGATCATGTGCATTTCTTCGCCGCGCCTACCTCGGAGAACGCCAAGGATTTGTCCGGCTTC
>WVXJ01000142.1:1316-1451 GCA_011773575.1 Armatimonadota bacterium
ACAAAGGAAACTTCAAATGCCCAAAGCAAACATCTACATCACTCTGAAAAAAACCGTTATGGACGCGCAGGGACAAACGGTCCAGCGCGCCTTGCAGAACCTCGGCTTTACGGAGGCGAAGAACCTCCGTATCGG
>WVXJ01000241.1 GCA_011773575.1 Armatimonadota bacterium
TCTGCGGCCATATGACTGTTCTGCGCTGCCTCAATCGCCCGCTCAAAGGCGAGGCCGGCTCCCCTGAGTCCGAGGGATGCAAAGAGCCACCGTTCAGCATCACCGTTTCGTCTCCCATAAGGCAAGGCGCTGCAGAGCCCGTTTCCGCTCCGTGTCGCCGATTTTGGCGCGGGCTGTCGCCTCTCGGAGAATCTCAATGGAGCGGTCATAGGTTTCATGGTCAACGGGGTAGGGGATTCCATCTTTGCCGCCGTGGGCGAAACTATAGAGCGCAGGATCTCTCCGGCTGGCAGGGGTTCCATGAAGCACCTCAGCGATGAGTGCAAGAGCGCGAATGGTCTTTGGGCCAACACCTCGCGTTCCCAACAGAGCCTCGAAATCGGCCGGCGGATTCTCATAAGTCTTCAGCAGAATCCTCTCGACGGAACGCGGCATTAGATCATCGAGCGAAAAGACATGAGCCGCCGGCATGGAGAGCTCCTTCATTTTCCCCAATTCCCGGCTCACCTGTGCGGGAGATTCAGCAGCCATAGAGGCACAGACTCGGCGACAGCCATCGCTCTCTCTTGCCACCAGGTTGAGTATCTCCAGGGCCTTCTGTTCCGAAATCACTCCGGAGTGCGGCTCATTCACGAAATCGAAATCCGTCTCCGGCCTCCACAGCCAGTGATAGCGCCGCGCCTGGCTGTTCGTCTCATTCATCCCCTGCTGGACAACGGCCCATTCGCCCTGCCGGGTGAAGACAAAGCAGTGATGATAGAGTTGGTAGCCATCGTGCACCGCGGTATTATCAACCTTGGCGGACATGCGGCTGGCGTAAACTAGAGAATCCGCAGGCTTGACCAAAGCATGTTCTTCGCCGAACCGCATTATCTCTTCAGGTGTCCGGCGAGAAACCTTCCCTTTGCCTCCGGCGACAAAGAGCCCCATCTCAGGGCCCACATCTCTGAGTGCCTCCTTCAGAGCCCCTGTTGTGGTTGTAGTAAGCCCTGAGGAATGCCAATCAAAGCCCAACACACACCCCAGTGATTGGAACCAGACCGGATCCGACAACCGCTGCAACACCTCACCGACACCGAACTCGTCCACGATATAGCAGACTATCTCCCTTGACAGGCTCACCATGCGCTGAAAAAGCCACCTTGGCGCCTGGCCCCCGTGCAAAGGAAGATTCGCAGTTCCCGTACGCATGAATCACTCCATAATCGGCTTCAAATTGGCTCGAATTCTATAGTCTTCTCTAAAATCCTATCAAAGTTATGGAATAAGGCTCAACAGAGTTCAAATCTGTCCGCGAGTACTGCCCTCGGAGCCTATATAGGGCTCCGAGGGGTATTCGCTTGATGGTGACAAGTCTGCATTCTGATTCTTGGAGTGGAACATGCGCGTTCTTTTTCTATGTAACAGAGCTCACATCAAGAACAGGCTGGTTTCATGGCTTGACAGCCCGGAACTGACAGCCGCAGGGCATGAGTTCATCCGCTGCGTAGCGGATCCAATGGCGCGGCAGCCGGATGTCGGTTTCGACCTGTGTGGAGATACGATTCACGATATTGCCGCC
>WVXJ01000022.1:0-272 GCA_011773575.1 Armatimonadota bacterium
GAAGGTGACGTCGTAGAGCGGTCCGCTGCCGCTCACTCCTGCATAGTCTCCTAAGGTCAGGCAGGCCACGTGAACGAAGTTCTCTTCAAGGCTGGTGAGAAAGAATGTGCCTTGCGGAGAAGGGGTCTGATCTTTAATGAACGGTCCCTCCGCAACCGTCAGCGGTTCTAGAATTGTGTTATTGAATCCCAGTTTAGTCTCATACGAGAACAGATCGGTAACATCTTGAACGAAGATGGTGATCGTGAACGTGTCATCGATGCTCACGCTGC
>WVXJ01000022.1:295-633 GCA_011773575.1 Armatimonadota bacterium
TGCTGCTGGATCCACGTACAAAGTCGGTTCTACTGCTCGGACTGCCAGGCGGCTGCTAGTTATCATCAAGACACTAGCCAGTACGCATAACGATATTGCCGCAGAAATGGTTCTCATCTGCAAGACCTGGACGCTTCCTTCCCTATGTCTACTATGCTTAGCAATCAACATATACTTTGTGGAGGGCTGTGCGGCGACACTGTAGCACGGTTACGGACAGGTTCTTCCGAGGTTTCGGGCTACAACGACTAGATCCCGCATGTCCACGAGTCCATCCTGAGTGATATCGGCCACGGGATTGAAGCCAGGTTCTCCATCGTAAAGTCCATAGGACAGCG
>WVXJ01000022.1:751-1375 GCA_011773575.1 Armatimonadota bacterium
AGTTGCTGCAGGGTTGCGCTGTGGAGGTGTCCCAGATAAACGTCAAAACCTCAGAGGCTCCAACGGCAAGTGCGCTCACCTGTTGCTCCTCGATGGCAGTACTATTGTAGAACACGGTCACGTTGAAGCTTTCTACAGCACCGCCGACGTTCTGCACTGTCACGGTGATATCCACGGTGTCTCCTGCGTAAATCACAGTGTCCGACACGGCGACGTCGGTCACAGCTACGTCTCGCAGAACATGCGATGCACTCGAGAGGGTAAAGTTCCCGTCTCCACTGACCCACTTCGCCAATACGTAGTAGTCTCCTGAAGCAGGCGGGGCAAACTGTAGTTGCTCGTGGGCGCCTGACGAAGCGTTAACGCTGCTGGTCACGATGACGGGTTGCCCGTAACTATCCGGCATGTCATCGTACAGGTAGAGATCGTAGTCCGCGTCGACTGGCATGGTGAGATTGAACTGGTACTCCATGCCAGTTGTCAACTGAACCTTGCGCGCCCAGACTTTCTTGTCTAGCGGATCAGAGCCAAACGTGTCTGTGGCGTCTCCCCCGAGACTGTAGGTCATGGTGGCCGCTTCGATCGCGGCGTCGGCGCTGACTCGTCCATAACCTTCTATGCTGT
>WVXJ01000210.1 GCA_011773575.1 Armatimonadota bacterium
AGAACATATTGAAGCGGCTGGACCCTCCATTTATCGTGGGTTGCTCAGGAGGTACCTGAGCAGTGCACACATAAGTGTTCGCTGACACTTAACCTTTCGGTTCGGAGGTATCCAGCCATGAACCAGTATACTCATGTGGGTCTCGATGTGCACCAAGATTCCATCACCGCCGCCATTCTTGAGGGCAAGAGCCGCGAGGTCGAAGTTGTCCGACTCCCGGGCGACCTCATGAAGGTGCGGCGCCTTTTTCGCCGCCTCAGTAAGAAAGGGCCGGTTCGTGCCTGTTATGAGGCCTCGGGTGCTGGCTTCGTTCTCCAGCGTGTTCTCGCTGGCGACGGCTTCCACTGCGAGGTCATCGCGCCTTCGCTCATTCCCCGTAAGCCCGGAGATCGTCGCAAGACCGACCGACTCGATGCCGTCAACCTCGTACGCCTCTATCGCAGTGGCCACCTCACACCGGTTCACGTTCCCTCTGTTGAGCAAGAAGCTTTGCGACGCCTTATCCGATTGCGCTATGAGTACGTCTGCTACACTACGGCCACCAAGCACCGGATCTCAGGGATGCTTCGCAACCACGGTTTCGTCTACCGCGAAGGCAAAAGCACCTGGACCAAGACACATCGTCGGTGGCTCGCTCGTCTCCGCGATCAGCTCGATGGCGCCATGCGTACCGCCTTAGCCGCCGAGCTCGAACACCTCGAGTATCTCGAGATGCAACGCGGTGTTCTCGACGACGAGATCACCCGTTACGCCCAGGCACCACCCTATCGCAGTCACGTCGAAGCGCTCTGTTGTTTGCGTGGAATCAAAATGCTCACAGCCATGACATTGCTCTCAGAAATCGGCGACATCCGCCGCTTCCCTTCGCCAACAGCGCTCATGGCTTATTTCGGCCTCGTCCCTTCTGAGCGATCCAGTGGTGACTACCAGCGACGCGGGCCGATCACCAAGGCCGGTAACACCCACTGCCGTCGCGTTCTCGTCGAGGCCGCTTGGAACAACCGCCATCGCGGCGGTGCCGATCTCGTTCTCAACCGACGCCGCCAGGGGCAACCACCCGACGTCGTCGCAATCGCTCTAAAAGCCCAGCATAGGCTCTACAAAAAGTTCTGGCGTCTCGACCATCGCAAACATCGCCACGTGGCCATCACCGCCGTTGCCAGAGAACTATGCGGATTTGTTTGGGCCATTCTAAACGCAGCGCCTCGGTTCACAACGAACTGAGGCGCTTCGATGGATTATCATCGAGAGGAGAGCCCCGATTGGAGGATCCTCGTATGAAATATGCGGTACGAGCTCTGCTCTAACCCGCGAGACTAGAAAGAGGCAGCTCCGGACGAACACGTGTGAATGCGGTAACCAACCCGCGGATATCAGTCTGATGATCGTCGGTAACTGCTCTCCTCTCGACCAAACAAAACGGAGGTTGACACAGCCGCTTCCATATCA
>WVXJ01000176.1:0-6016 GCA_011773575.1 Armatimonadota bacterium
GTTCATTGGGGAGAACATACCTGGGTAATGGGGCCTCGTCCGGGCTATTGGGACTCCGCCCGCATCGGAGCCGGCACGGTGCCCATCCGCACCGAACACGGCTGGCTCGCCATCTACCACGGGGCCGACGAATCCTCCCGTTACTCACTCGGTGTCATCCTCTGTGACCTTGAGCGCCCGGAGCGTGTGCTGGCGCGTTCCACGAAGCCGCTTCTCATGCCGGAGGCCAAACATGAGGTAGAGGGCTTCTTCAGCAATGTGGTGTTCACCTGCGGCGCGGTCTGTAGGGGCGACAGGCTGACCATTTACTACGGCGCCGCAGACAAATTCATCTGCGGCGCGTATCTTTCACTGTCCGGACTATTGGACAGCCTCACGGCAAAGGGTTCAGCCGATAACTCTCCTTGACTGCGGCTGAGATTCTCACTCGGATGCCAAAGCGTGGACTTTCACCCAGTCCATTTTCACATTGTGCCCGCGGAACCCAATGGGGCCCTTCTTAAGCCGGCCTTCTTTGTCGTGCCAATCTATGAGCAACAGCCCATCAAGCCAAATGCGTATCCTCGTCTCATCCACTATTAGTGTGAGTTCATGGGCCGCCTTATGGTCAATGTGCAGCGAAGTGGTGGTCAGAGTCTTGCCTTCACCCTCCCAGAACCAGAGAGCGGCAAACACTGCGTCAGGTTTTACCCAGAGATCCAGATAGTAGTAATTCTCCGGATCATCGCCATGGGAGAAGACTACACACACAACATAGTCGGCCGGGTCCAATGCCTTCCAGCCGGAGGTAATGACCAGGTCGCGAGGGAAATCGCGCTCTGTCAGAAGGCTCCCGTCATTGGAGATGATGGTCTTGGGTGAAAGACCGCCATCTGACACATACCAAAGCCCTTTCGCGCCAGGACGCTCCGGCTGCCAGCCTTTCAAGTCCTCGCGGTCGAAATCATCTGAGAACAGCATCTCCCCCATACCAGGCCGGGGTCTCGATACCAGCGCTTCCTTCATGTAGTCCCGGCCTCGGCTGGGGAAGCCCGCCGGAACCCTGTAGATCTCAACATCGTCCAACCAAGGCCCCCAGCGGTTATGCTTGGTGGCATCCTCGAACTTCACGTAAAGGACATTGCTCTTGGTGTGCTTCAAGTAGGGAGACAGGTCAAAGAAGTATTGGGTGCGATTCTTGTAGTCTGTAATCTGCCGGCCGGCATACAGGTCGGCGTGTATCAGTGCCTCGAAGTCTCCCGGCTTGCCGTCTTCTTCAAGTGCCACACTTATGAGGAAGTTGCCTCCCACCTTTACCACCATGTCGGCCTGGCTCAGATTATCGGGCAGATCCAGCCGGTAGATGGCATAGGCGTCATAATGCATATAGCGGTCTTTGTATTTGGCCCGGTGAATACTGCCGCGCTCCTCATACAGATAGCGGCGTTCATTAGCAGAATCATCACACGTGAAGCGCAATACCAGAAACTTGGAGGGGTCCAATGCGCGGACTTGATCATAGGAGATAATATGTTCCTGTTGCGCCGGCACCGTGAAGGTCCAGGAGTAGGCGCCTTCTGTGGTTACCTCCGGATCCTCGCTAAAGGTGTAGATGGGTTGATCATCACGGTAGCGATAGTAACGGTTCGGAGAGCCCTGATCAACGATTTTGACGCGAGCGGGTAAATTGCCATGGTTAGTAACCTTAAGGCTGGTAGTCTGTCGGCGCTCCCACGTCTGGGGCAACTCCTCGGTCTTCTCCTCTCTCTTCACTGTCAGGTCTTTTACCCCGGGCAACACCAGAGTGCCTTTGTCGCCTTGCAGGGTCCAGCCCATAAAGCCCTCTCCCACAAAGGTGTCTTCCTCATGCACCTTGACCTTTCCTTCTGCGAGGGGCCGGCCGGTCTCATTGTGCAGGGTATAGACGGCGGTGGCGCGCTCCCGTGTTGTCGGGTCAGTATACTCCATAACAGTGGCGTCCCATACCAGCAATTCCTCCACCCCCAGCTTTGTCTCTTGTATCGGGAGTTGGCGAGTGGCATCTTTGGGAATGGTCATATCATGGAGCACTTGGATCTCGTGGATATTGCCGGGCAGGGAGGGGGAAGGGATATGTGGGCTCCGCTGGCTCATCGCCCGGTATAGTATCACGGAATACTCATATCCCTCATACTCGTATTCATAGCCTGTCGTCTGCACACGGCCGGAAACCAGTTTCAGGGTGACACCCTTCAAATCCAGGGCTTTGTTGGTTATACTTACCGCAGAGCGCAACACCCCCTCACCCGGTTTGCCCACAGTCAGGCTGTAGTTGGGATTCCACCCCAGGCCTCGCGTTCGGTAGCGAACCAGGAAGCTGTGTTCCCCTGCAGGCAGACCGCCGATCTTGGCCAGGTATTCTTTCGTCTTGTCAGGCCCATTCTTGGTTTCCTCAAGCAGGGGTCTAAGGGTGTGGGGAAGTGGTGTTCCTCCATCCTCGACCACAACAGTATCTTCCAAGATGGTCCCCGGCAACCACAGGGTTATGTCCCCCTCTCCAAAATGGCTGACCACAGCCGTTACCTCGGCGATGTTCTGGGTGTACAGGGTAATCTCAGTCGGTTGGGGCTGGAGGGTAACTTCCTCAGCAGGGTTCCCGTGGGCGGCTAACGCGCCGACGGCTGTTAACAGTACAACCACCAGAAAGAACTTTCGCATCTTCGTTCCTCCCTTTGCCTGGTTGTTCCCAGGAATTATAGCAGATTCTAAGTCGCTCAACAATGAAATCGGGCTGATAACTACCTCATTGGTTAGACGCGAGAACGAAAGATAAAGTCGCGGCCTCACCGCGATTTCGTCATTACCCCACAATCGCAGATAGAGACCGGTACGGCCCTGTGTGAGATGAGGAGATTGACCCCCCGGAAGAGTGCATGATACGATTGATTCTAGGAGTGTTGCCGGCAAATCTGTGACAAGTACCTGCGTCACCTGCCGTGAACGCAACCGCAGTGAAAAGACCTCAGTCGAGCAGAAAACATCGATTCGCAATCTTCGCATTCGTGCTCTTCGCGGGCCTGCTGGCGACCGGAGTGATCTGGCGCCGCTGGAATGACTCGGTGATGACCGTGACCGTCACCATCTCCACTGATGAGAAGGGCCCGATTGATCTGTATCACACCAAAGCGAGATTCCAGACCGGAGAGGGAAAACAATCTCTGGCGGAAGCTGACATAGACATAGGGAAGTGGGAAGGCGAACTCGTTCGCCTGGACATACGAGGAGGAGTAAGAAGGTGGCCGGGCATCGGACAAACAACCGGTTTTGTCGGCTGTTCTGTTCAACTGGGAGACTCAACCGGTGCGAGGCCGATTGAATTCATCGGTTGGCAGAACGATGGCTCCAGCCGCATGCACCCGGGCACCATCGGCTCTTTGGCTTTCGTCGCACCTGGAGAGGCAGACCCTCCGTTCGTCTATGGCCAGGAAGGTTCGCTGTGGTATGTGTTTCGCGTCCCTGAGAAAGCCGCGCTGAAAGCTGCATTTCGCCCGGTTATGGAGAAAGACCTTAAGGGGAGCCGTGAGCCGTTCGTTCCGAGTGTCAGGCCGCCCCCATCAGTGCTGAAGGAGTCGGTAAATGCAGACAGCGCGCGCCCGCCTGACGTGTTCATCTACCTGATAGACGCGCTGAGAGCAGATCACCTAGGCTGCTACGGCTATCCCAGACCAACATCGCCGGCGATAGATGCGTTTGCTGAAAAAGCGACACTCTTCAAACACGCTCAATGCGCCGCCACCTGGACACTCTCCTCTGTCGGCACATTGTTCACCGGTGTCTTTCCTTCGGTGCACGAAGTGCTTGTTGCATTTCAAACAATGGACAGGCTGGACGAATCATTCACACTGCTGCCGGAGGTCTTGCAGGAGGCCGGCTACAAGACATGCCTGATCACGGCCAATGTCGGCGTGGGCGCAGACTCCGGATTCACGCAGGGCATTGACTCTCTCTCGGTGGAGCATCTGCAGACTCCGGACTGGGTGAATGCACAGGCTGCGAAGTTTCTCGCCGAGCAAGATACGGATCAACCGATATACATGTATCTACACACCATGGAGCCCCATACTCCTTACGCCCCGGAGCCGGAGACTTTCCGGCTATTCGACCGTGGCTTCGAGGAGACGAGTGACACATCGGAGGAACTCACCGCGGAGAACGTCGAGCATATGATTGATCTATATGATGCTGAGATATTCGATAATGACAAGGGTTTCGCGGGCTTCTTGGACTTGCTGCGCCGTCGCGGACGATACGACAACGCGCTCATCATATTACTCGCCGACCACGGTGAGTCTTTCGGTGAACGCGGCGTATGGATGCACGGGCGCTCCCTTAACCAAGAGCAATTGCACATCCCGCTGATTATCAAATTTCCGGAAGACCGCTTTGCAGGCCTGCAAATAGAAGAAAGAGTCAGTTTCATTGATATATTCCCGACAGTCGTCGCCCAGATCGAGGCCGCGCCGCGATTGGACTATCATCTGCCGGGATGTGATCTGGCGAACCTCGCCGCTCATGCACCATCTGACCCTTCGCGTCGCATCCATGCCGAGGTGTTGGCGCAGTTTTCCAAAGGGGACATCACCCAACTCGCGGGGCTCATAGATGAAGAGGGTTACAAACGAGTTATTGACACATCGCTGAAAGTGACCCAGCGGGAACCGAAAAAGTCAGTTGGGCTTTGGGACACGACTAATGATCCAAAGGAAGAAAAGGACCTCAGTGAGTCTTCGCCGGTGCGAGCCGCCTATGGTGAGCAGATCATTGCACACCGGCTTGTGACGCAGAGATCGGAGCGTGGTAGTGCGCCCGCTAGGACAGCGCCCCCGACCGAGATGTCGGAGGAACTGCGCCAGCAACTGAAGGCATTAGGTTACCTGGATTGAACCCCGGCTGGACTTCTCCATTATGCCAGAATCCGGAGATAAGTAACGCTGCAGGTGCCAATCTTGACCGCTCACAAGGTGGGTGATACGATTGATTGGGAGTGTCTCCGTCGAATTATTGAGAGACACCTTATTCTTATTAATCTGCTGAGGGTGAAGTCGTAATGAAAGGACCGCAGTCGAGAAGGAAACATAGGCTACCAAGAGTGGCGTTGCTGCTCCTCGGGAGTCTGTTGGTGCTGGGAGTGATCTGGTATCTTTCAAGTATTTCGGTGATGAGCGTGACCGTCAGCATTTCCACTGACGAACAAGGTACCATCAACGTATATGACGGCAAGGCGAAGTTCCGGACCGTGAAAGATGCAGAGTCATTGTTTGCGGCCGACATAGATTTAGAGAAGTGGGAGGGCAAACTTGTTCGCCTGGATATACAGGGAGAGGTGAAGAGATGGCTGGGAATCGGCTCGGACACCGGCTTTGCCGGCTGTTCGGTGAACTTGATTGATCCCGCCCACACAATCCCGATGGAGTTCATAGGTTGGCAAAGGGGTAGTTCCAACCGCATACACTCTAACGCTGTCGGATCCCCCGCATTCTTGGCGCCTGGAGGAGGAAATCCTACGTTTGTGTACGGTGAGCAGGGTTCCCTCTGGAATGTGTTCCGCGTGCCTGAGAAAACCGCCTTGCGGGTCGAGTTTCGACCTGTACTGGCGAAGGATATCAAAGGAGAGCACAAGCCGTTTGTTCCGAGTATAAGGCCGCTGCGATTGCCGCTGAAGAAGCTGTCAAATACAACTAACAGACGCCCCCCCGATGTGTTCATCTATTTGATTGACGCGCTGCGTGCGGATCATGTTGGCTGCTACGGCTATCCCCGCCCAACCTCACCGGCGATTGATGCCTTCGCTGAGAAGGCGACATTGTTTGAGAATGCTAGATGTGTCGCCACTTGGACGCTCCCCTCCACTTCCACATTGATCTCCGGTCTCTTCCCCTCGGTGCATGATGTCCTTCACATATTCCAAAGAGTCGATAGGCTGGATAAATCATTGACGCTCCTGTCAGAGGTATCGCATGAGGCCGGCTATAAAACAGCCCTCATTACAACCAATGCC
>WVXJ01000176.1:6098-6948 GCA_011773575.1 Armatimonadota bacterium
CTCCTTACGAACCCAAGCCTGAAACCTTCAAGCTCTTTGATCGAGGCTTCGAAGATGTCTCCAAAGGCTCAGGGGAAACGGCAGATACGGACCAGGGCGAGGGCCCGGCCTTCATCGAAGAGAACCTCCCGCTGTTGACTGACCTATATGATGCTGAAATACTCGATAATGATAGAGGCTTTGCGGATTTCCTGAATCTGCTGCGCCGCCACGGACGATATGACGATGCACTCATCATACTTATCGCCGACCACGGCGAGTCTTTCTATGAGCATGAGGAATGGAAACACGGACAGACCCTCAGCCACGGGGAATTGAATATCCCGATGATCATCAGGTTTCCGGGAGGCCGCTTCGCGGGCCTGCGCATAAAGGAGCGAGTAAGCCTTATCGACATATATCCGACAGTTTCAGCCCAGATCGGAGCCGTACCGCGACTGGACTATCATCTGCCGGGAATTGATTTGGCGGAGCTTGCCGCCCAGCCGCTGTCAGGTCCATCGCGTCGTATCCACGCCGAGGTGCTGACTCGCTTCAGCANNNNGAGTCATTAACACATCGCTCAGGTCGGCTGAAGGAATGAAGAAGATCGGGCTTTGGGACACAAACGCTGATCCCAAAGAACAGAAAGACCTGACTGAATCTTTGCCGGTGCGTGCCGCCTATGGTGAGCAGATCATTGCGCATCGGCTTGTGGCCCAGAAACTGGACCGCAGCGCTCCCACCAAGACGCAGGCCCCGGCCGAGATGACAGATGAACTGCGTGAGAAACTGAAGGCATTGGGTTACTTGGACTAACGGCAAGTGAGCAGACCGTGTATTGCATCAAGCTCTTGCTGAGACAGCTCTT
>WVXJ01000176.1:7020-7868 GCA_011773575.1 Armatimonadota bacterium
CCACTCAGAGGAGAGTCTCAGCCAGCCTGTGTGTGTGATTAGAAGGAGTCTCTTGTGGTGCGTCGTCGGCTGATTGCAGGGATCGCGGTCATATTAATCGTTGTAGCCCTGACCTTCATTGTAAAGGCGAAGCGGGAGCGCGAGTTCCTTGCGGAACACACGGTCAATCTGGCCGTGGGTGCGAAGGTCAACCTTCCTGAGCAGCGGAATCCGGTTCTCGTAGAATCCTTTGATTTCGATAAGCGCGGTGACGCCGAAGGGTGGGAACTGCGAATACCCGAGGGACCGGAGCGGATGTGGATTGCAGATGGGGTGCTGCACATTCGCAGGGATGGTGCGCCGCGCAGCAGGGTACAGAGGTCGTTTAACCTGAGTGCGGCCGATGTCAACTTGATCGAATTGCACGTGCGCCGGCCGCTGCGTAGATTTTCGCTATCATGGCTACTGGAGACAGGGCAGTGGTCCCCCGCCTTCGCCGCCTCCCGTGCCATATCGGCGGAGGAGTGGCGCACAATCTCCTTTCCAGTGGGACAAAGCGAGTACTGGAGGGGTCACATTACTGCACTTAGGGTCAATTTCGACACCGGGTCCGGGATCAAAGTCCCCGCATTTCAAGTAGATTCAATCCGCCTTCTGAGAGATGAGAACCCGTCATTTATGGTTCGCCCCAAGCGGGTAGGATATGTCATCGCCAATGAGCGTCAATGGGTAATACCGATGGAATTGCCGGGGAAGTTCTCGCGAGAAGTAGAGATACCGAAGGGAGCAAGATTGAGTTTCTCTTACGGGCTGAGCAAGGAGACCTGGCAATCCCACCAAGCGAAGGTGATGCTGCAGGTGTCGGCGAT
>WVXJ01000176.1:7932-8606 GCA_011773575.1 Armatimonadota bacterium
CTGACCTTCGAAGCCAGTTCCGCCGGCAATAAGCCGGGTGGGCTGGTGCTCTGGGGGAATCCGACCATTGAACCCTCCGAAGCGCGGCCTGTCAGAGGGCAACCTAACATCATAGTGATTCTCATTGACGCATTACGGCCTGATCATCTGGGCGTGTACGGCTATGAGCGGCCGACTTCTCCGAACCTCGATGAATTCGCAAAGGAATCTATCGTCTTCGAGAATGCCTTTGCTCAGGCGCAGTGCACTCACGTATCGGTGGCCTCACTGTTTACCTCGCTTTTCCCGCTGGAAGCGAAGGAGAAGGCAACGGGCTATTATAACCTCAAGGAAGACCCACTTACCTTGGCTGAGCGGCTGGAGGCGGCGGGATATGCGAACGCGGCCTTCAGCACGAATCACCTTGTGCATTGGGACTACGCATTCGACCAGGGTTTCGATACCTTCTTCTGCCACCATATGCTCCCGTGCAGACCTTTGAAAGACACGGTGCTGGAATGGCTGAAGAATAATTCGCGTCGTCCGTTCTTCCTCTATCTACACTATATGGATGTTCACTCCCCTTATGAGCCGCCAAGGATGTTTCGTTCAAGATTCGTGTCTCCTGATTATGAGCCAACAAGTGCCGCTATTCGCAGCGGCAATCCCGTTCTGGTGAGACACGAGATGGCAGA
>WVXJ01000176.1:8632-22121 GCA_011773575.1 Armatimonadota bacterium
CTGGGTCTTCTGCTTGGATGGATGAAGAGAGAAGGACTCTATGATGATTCCGTCATAGTGGTGCTGGCCGACCATGGGGAGGAGTTCTGGGAACATGGCAACCTGGGACATACAGATCAGCTGTATGACGAGTTAATCAGGGTTCCACTCATACTGAAGCTGCCGAAGAGAATAGGCCGTCGCGGGAAGAGGGTGTCCGACACTGTGCGCCTCGTCGATGTGTATCCAACTCTTCTGGAACTCGCCGGACTACCGCCTCCGCCGGGGATACGAGGAGAGAACCTCCTCAGCGTTGACCCCAATAACACCCGCTGGCAGTACGCGGAAATCCCGAGATTGCGCTCTATCAGAGGAGAGGGCTGGAAACTGATTGACCACCTGGGTTCCGGGCAAGATGAGTTGTATAACCTCAAAGAGGACCCGGCGGAAACAAAGAACGTTTTTGCAGATAATCCGGAGATAGCGGACCGAATGCAGGCCGAGATGAACCGGCTTAAGCAAGCATGGGAGCCCGGCCCAAGCGAAAGCGAAGAGCGCGAGCAACTCGATCCGAAAACCATTGAAAGACTCCGGTCGCTTGGATACATCAAGTGATAAGAACGAGAATGATAACGCGCGAGAATCGCACCGGCTGCAAGGCGGCGGTATTTCCTCGAGTTTGATCGCCGGTCGAGAAGGTCTCCATGATTCGTCAAGGGTTGTTTGCTGCGTTCGTTATTATCCTGATTGGGGCGATCCTGCTCTTCCTCCTGAAGCGAATGCCTGATGGCAAGGCGGTCGGAACGCACTCGCTCAACCTGGCCGTGGGCGCGGAGCTTTCCCTCCCGGAGCGTCAGGAACCGGTAGTTATAGAATCCTTCGACTTCGATGAGCCAGGCAACACTGAAGGGTGGAAGCCTCTGCGGCCCAAGGGGGAGGATCGTATCTGGGTTGAGGGCGGCAGGCTGCACTTCCGGATGCAGGGGGCGCCTCGCAGTAAAATCCGCAAGAAGATTGACCTGGATACAACAAAGGTCAATCTGATCGAATTATGTGTCCCGCAATCCGTATCCATGGTTTCCGTATCCTGGCTCACGGAACTGGGCCAATGGTCGCGGACTTACCTTTCCTATCAGACCCGCCCTGAAGAAGACCGGCACATAATCTCTATTGACGTGGGGGAAAGCGCGTACTGGCGGGGGCGAATTAAAGGCCTGACAATCGCTTTCTGGACCACCTCTCAGGTCTCGGAAATAGAAGTAGATTGGATACACCTCCTCGGAGACAAGAACCCTTCCTTTGTAATACGGCCTGGGCGGATTGGTTATGCCATTGCCGGTGAGCGCAGATGGGTAATACCCTCCGAGTTGCCGGGAGAGTTCAAGAGGAAAGTGCAAATACCGCAGGCAGCGAGGTTGAGGTTTTCTTACGGCCTGAGTTGGGAGACTTGGCAATCCTATTCCACCGAGGTCCTCTTTCAGGTGCTTCTCAAGAAGGGAAGGGAAGAACCGCGAACGCTGGCCTCAGTGAAACTGCGGCCGAAAGCGCTCGGTGGGGCATGGGACTGGACGAGAAAGGAGATCAGCCTGGAAGACCTTGCCGGAGAGCGGGTGGAGTTGATTTTTCAAACGAATGCTGAAGACAAAGACTCCGGCGGGCTGGCACTGTGGGGGAATCCGACCATAGAATCCTTTGCATTGGACCCCGCCGATACACGGCCCAACCTGATGGTTCTGCTGCTCGATGCGGTGCGGCCGGATCATCTTGGCCTATATGGCTATGACCGCCCCACCTCTCCCAATCTCGATGTCCTCGCCGAGGAATCCATTGTCTTTGACAATGCTTTCGCCCAATCTCATTCCACCCATCTGGCGGTAGCCTCCTTGTTCACCTCGCACTTTCCGCTCGAGGCGAAAATCAAGGAAGCCGGTTATTTCGATCTTAAAGAGGGGATTCTTACTTTCGCCGAACAGCTGGAGGTAGCGGGGTATCTCAACGCGGCCTTCAGCGGGACTTTTCTGATACACTGGGATTATGGATTCGATCGTGGCTTCGACACCTTCTTCTCGCCGGACGGTGTGCCTGAAGCCGAGCCATTGACTGATAAGCTATTACAGTGGCTGGAGGAGCGTCCACCTCGTCCATTCCTCGTCTATGCGCACTATATGGATGCCCACTCTCCTTATCGCCCTCCGGAAGAGTCGCGCGCGAGATTCTTGCCGGCTGGTTATCAGCCGACTGATATTGCTCTCCTCNNGATCAGGCCTACCTGAAGGGCCTGTATGATGGTGAGATAGCCTCCATTGACCATAACATCGGCCGTATCATCGAGTACTTGCGAAATGAGGGGATATACGATAACACAGTGATAGTAGTCTTGGCCGATCACGGAGAGGAGTTTTGGGAACGAGGTGGTTTGGAACATGCCCGCACACTACATGATGAAATCCTCCGGATTCCACTCATACTGAAATTGCCGCCAAGCGCAAATCGGCGAGGGGAGCGAGTATCGGCCACGGTGCGTCAGGTGGATGTATATCCGACCCTCCTGGAACTGGCGGGAGTATCACTTTCGTCAGATATCCGGGGAGAGAGCCTTTTGCACATTGATCCTGCGAAGAGCCGCTGGGAGTATGCCGAGACCCCGTACATAGCTGCTCTACGCGGGGAAGAATGGAAGTTCATTGCCAAGTCACGTCCGAAGCAAGAAGAATTGTATAATCTGGAAGAAGACCCAGCCGAAAGGAAGAATGTCGCTGCACAACATCCGCAAGTGTTGGCCAGGATGCAAGAAGAGATGAGCAGCCTGATGCGGATGGAGGAATTTGCTTCCGCCGCGGACCAAGAGTACAAAAAGGTTGATCCTAAGACTCTGGAGCGGCTTCGGTCACTCGGATACGTGAAGTAGGCGAACTGATATAATGAGGGACAGGTGCATTACACTCTAGACTCCGGACAGCGACTCAGAAATATATTTCATCCACTGGTAGTGTTGGTTGGCAGCAGCCTGTTCGCGCTCTGTTTCCCGCAACCGGCACAGGCTTACATCGGCCCGGGCGCGGGCTTTGCGGTGCTGGGTTCGTTCCTGGTGGTGCTCGCCGCCATCGCGCTGGCCGTCATCATTTTGATTACTTGGCCGGTTCGCTTTCTCCTCCGCGCGCTCCGCCGCAGGCGGTCCTATGGGAGCAGCAGTGTGGGCCGCGTCATAATACTCGGGTTTGACGGCATGGATCCGGAGATCGCCGAAAAAATGATGGCGACCGGACGCTTGCCCAATCTGAAGAAACTCAGCGAAACCGGCACCTATTCCCATCTCGCCACCAGTTGTCCGGCAATGTCTCCTGTGGCCTGGTCTTCCTTCATGACCGGCGCCGGCCCCGGGCGACACGGCATCTTCGACTTCCTCCACCGCGATCCCCGCACTTATCTGCCGGATCTGTCTTCCGCTCATATCGGCCCGCCGCGGCGGGTCCTGCGGCTGGGCCGTTTGTATATTCCGCTGAGCCGGCCTTCAATCCGCCTGCTTCGGCGCAGCAAACCCTTCTGGTCGGTGCTGGGAGAACACGGAGTCTTCTCCACCGTGCTCCGCGTGCCCATAACATTTCCGCCGGAGCGTTTCAATGGCCTGCTGCTTTCCGGAATGTGTGTGCCCGATTTGAGAGGCACGCAAGGCTCATTTACATTCTTCACCAGCGCCGACGAGCAACACGCCGAACATATCGGGGGCCAGCAGTCACGGCTGAAAGAGGAGAAAGGGGTTTTTCACGGTGTATTGCCGGGCCCGCCACGCGCCGGTTCCAGTGAGGGTGAGGCCGCCGAGTTACCTTTCACATTCAGGCCCAATGGCGATGGCAGCGGAAGGCTCGATATCAGCGGTGAGCGGGTTGAGTTGAAAGAGGGCGAACATTCGGAGTGGGTTCCGCTGAGTTTCAGTCTGGGACCTGGAATGCGGGCCAGCGGTATTTGCCTCTTCTATCTGAAACAGAGCACACCTGAAGTGGAACTCTACGCTTCCCCCATCAATATTGATCCGGAGCGCGCCGCGCTTCCTGTTTCACATCCCGCCGTGTACTCACTCTACTTGTCCAAGAGACAGGGCCGTTTCGCCACTCTGGGGCTTGCCGAGGACACCTGGGCACTGAACGAGGGGGTATTGAATGACTCCGCTTTCCTGGAGCAATGCCGGCTTTTCTGTGAAGAGAGAGAAGAGATGCTTTTCAGTTCTCTCGCCAATACTCGTCACGGCTGTCTGGTCTGTGTCTTCGATACCACCGACCGCGTGCAGCACATGTATTGGCGCTACCGGGACGAGCAGTCTCCCGCTCCGGTGGAGGAGGATACGGCCCCATTCCGCGAAGCCATCGAAGCCTCCTATGAGCAGGCCGACGCAGTGGTCGGGAAGGTGCTGAGCCAACTCAAGGAGCGAGACGCGCTGTTTGTAATGTCAGACCATGGATTCAAGCCCTTCCGGCGTGGAGTGAACCTCAATTCCTGGCTGCTGCAAAACGGCTACCTGCAACTCAAACCGGGTGCATCGGGGAAGGCCGAATGGCTGCGGAATGTTGACTGGTCGCGTACCCGCGCTTACGCCATAGGGCTCGCCGGTATCTATCTCAACATAACGGGGCGGGAGGCGGAGGGTATTGTAAATCCGCGCGAAGCGAAGGCACTCAGAGAGGAACTGTCAAAGAAACTGACTGGGCTTAGAGATGAAGAGAAGAATACCGTGGCCATCGAGCGTGTCTTCGATACTGCAACCGCGGCCGCAGGGCCTTATGCCGACCAGGGTCCGGATCTGATCATCGGATATGCCCCTGGATACCGCGCCTCATGGGATGCCGCCCAGGGCAAGGTGACGGAATTCGTGATGGAGGACAATACAAGGCGCTGGAGCGGTGATCACTGTCTCGACCCGCGCCGCGTCCCCGGAGTTCTATTCTCCAATCATCGGTTGAAGGCATCTTCGGCGAGCATAATGGATATCGCTCCAACAGTTCTCGACCTCTTCGGAATCCAAGTCCCGGGTTACATGCAGGGCCGCTCGCTGCTGAGCGATGATGAGGAGGAGACATCTACTCATGTCTGAGAATCTTTCCGACAAGCAATCACGTTGCAAGAAGAACGAACCGGGCCTGCCTGCTGATCCGGAGAAGCGGGAAACCCTGAGGAAATTGGGCGCGCTGGGGCTTCTCGCCTTGCTCGATGTGGGAGCCTTCTCCTCTTGCGGCCGAAAAGTCATCTCTGCACTGCCCGGAGAGCGAAAGGTGATTCTCCTGGGATTGGACGGCCTTGACCCGCGCTTCATCAGGCACCTGATGAGCCAGGGCAAACTGCCCCATATGAGCCGGCTGGCGGACATGGGCGGATTCCGCTCTCTGACGAGCAGTGTGCCGCCGCAGAGTCCGGTGGCATGGGCCACCCTGATCAGCGGGCAGGATCCAGGCGGCCACGGCCTCTATGATTTCATCCACCGGGACCCGAAGACCTATCTTCCTTATCTGTCAATTGCGCGCAGCGAGGGAGCGGAGAAGACCCTCTCCTTGGGAAAATGGAAACTCCCGCTTTCCCGCGGCAAAGTAGAACTGCTGCGCACCGGGCGCGCCTTCTGGGAGTTCCTGGATGAAAAGGGTATTCCCGCCAGCGTTTACCGGGTGCCGTCGAATTTCCCGCCGCGAGACACCGGAGCCAAGCAGCTGGCGGGCCTGGGTGCGCCGGACCTGCTCGGAACTTACGGCCAATTCTCATACTACACAGATGGGCCTGTGAAGGGAGAGAGGGAGATAAGCGGCGGCGAGGTGTACAGGGTCTCTGCATCCAATGGACATGTCAAGACCCGTCTAATCGGCCCGGAAAACACCCTCCAGGAAGGCGCCCCCGACTCCTATGCGGATTTTGAAATCTGGCTGGATCGACCCCATAGACTGGCGAAGATCGTTGTGCAGGACCAGGAGATATTGCTCCGCCAGGGCGAATGGAGTGACTGGGTGCCCGTGGATTTCGAGATGATCCCACATCTCAAATCCATCGGCGGCATCTGTCGCTTCTACCTGAAGGAGGTTTCACCACATCTCAAACTGTATGTAACTCCTATCAATATAGATCCCCTGGATCCGGCCCTGCCGGTCAGCGCACCAAATGATTTTGCCCGCGAACTCGCAGAGAAGATGGGCCGCTTCTATACCCAGGGATTCCCACATGATGTGAAGGCCCTTCGTTACGACATACTCGATGACGGAGAGTATCTGCAGCAGTCAGGCATGGCGATGGGAGAAGCCCGCCGGATGTATGAAACCGCTCTCAATGAATTCCAGCGCGGCCTTCTCTTCTACTACTTCTCTACAAGTGACCGGACACAGCACATGTTCTGGCGGACGATGGACCCCCGCCATCCCGCCCATGATCCCAAACTGGCGCGCTCCTACGGCCCCGTCATAGAGGATTGCTACCGGGCAGCCGATGAGCTGGTGGGACAGGCCATGGAGGCGGCCGACGCAGATACCACCTTGATAGTGCTTTCCGACCATGGTTTCTGCCCTTACTATAAGGCATTCAACCTCAACAAATGGCTGGTGGAAAATGGTTACCTCGCGGGTGTAGGGCCCTGGGAATCACAGGCCGACATCTTCTCCAATGCCAACTGGAGAGACACTCTGGCCTACTCCCTCGGGTTTAATGCGCTGTATCTGAATTTGCGCGGGCGGGAACTGTATGGATATGTCAGCGCCGAAGATCGGAACATGCTGGCAAAGCATATAGCCGACGACCTCCGCCAGGTCCGCGACCCGGACACCGGAGAGCAGGTTATCTCGAATGTCTATTTAGGCAGCGAGGTTTATTCAGATCCTGCTGCCGATAGAGTGCCAGATCTTATTGTCGGGTATGCCCGCGGATATAGATGTTCGGACGCTTCCGTGCTGGGCGAAGTTACGAGCCGGCTGGTGGAGGACAATGATGACAAGTGGAGCGGCGATCACTGCATTGATCGCGCCGCGGTGCCGGGATCGCTCTTTACGAACAAACCCATCAATGCAGAGTCGCCGGCTCTGATAGATGTTACTGCGAGTATTCTAGCGGAATTCGGAATCAAAACTCCGCAGGAGATGAAAGGCAAACCTATCTGGTGATGAGGGAATCATGTTTGGACCTAAGATAAAAATAGATCAAGAACTCTATGAGAAGCTGGGGCGCTGTGCCGAAGCCGCAGGCTATTCCTCTACAGATGAGTTCATCCGCCATGCCTTGGAAAAGGCGGTCGCCGCCATTGATGAGGCGGACTCGGAAGAAGAGGTAAAGAAGCGGCTGCAGGGCCTGGGCTATATCGATTAGCGGAGTGTCTATGTCGGCCGTCAATGCAGCCATCACAACCGCGTTCGATTATTTCTTCGCGCCTTTTGCAGCCAACCCGTGGCTGGGGATGGTGGTGATCTCTTTCGTCACCGGGTTCGTGCTGCTCTTCATCTTCCGCTTTACCTCCAACCAGCGCGGCATCCGGGCGACGAAGGACCGCATCATGGCCCACTTGCTGGAGGTGCTCCTGTACAAAGATGAATTGGGTCTGGTCTTGCGGGCACAAGGCCGCATTTTCGCCAACAACTTCCGCTATTTGGGATACGCGCTGGTCCCTCTCGCTTGCATGATTATCCCGGTAGCCGTATTACTCGTGCAGACCGAACTGCGCTATGGACATCGGCCGCTAAGAGTAGGGGAGGAGGCGATTGTAGCGGTCAAGGTTCGCTCCAACGCAACCAGCCTGGATGAGTTGTCACTATCCGCCCCCAATGGAATCGAGGTAGAGACAGCGGCCCTGCGTATGCCGGCCGCAAAGGAAGTGGATTGGAGAATACGCGCGGCCGCCCCCGGAAATCACAGCCTGCGTATCAGTGTGGGAGGGGAAAAGTTCACAAAACAGGTCGTGGTGGGTGAGGGGAGCAGCCGTATCTCTCTACAGCGTGTCGGAGCAGGAGATTGGGAGCAGCTCTTGCATCCGGGAGAGATTCCTCTACCTAAAGATGGAGCCGTAGTCTTGATAAAAGTCTCCTACCCGGGCGCCTCTCTCCCTATCCTCGGAACCCAGGTCCACTGGGTCTGGGCCTGGCTCATCCTCTCCATGGCCTTCGGCTTTGCCTTCAAAGGCCCCCTGCGAGTACAGGTGTAGAAGCCATTCTCAAGAGTTGAAGCTGCGAATTACTGAGGGGGAAGCCTCCGGTTTCCCCCTCAGACTCCCCTCCCGGCTTTCTCAGTACTGACATATACGCCTGCCCTCCGCCGCTTACTCAGCCTGTAGAACCAATATTTCGGCAGTAGATTCCTTCAGTAACCTTGAAACGCGGGCGAGGGGGTTTGGGGGACGAACCGCAGGCTCGTCTTCCAGAGATTCATCGGTTGCATTCTTGAAGCAGGTACTAAAGATACCCCAACTCCTCCAGCCGTTTGCGGAGTTCCTCCATGTGTTCGGGCTCCAATTCCCGGTTGACATCGAGATGTGCCAGCGGATGTTTCAGTTTCCCCCAGGCTATCAGGTTCCATATCCGCTCATGCCCGTAATAGAGAAACATTTTCACAAACACCTCTACCGCGCCTACGCCCAGAGAGAGTGCCGCTTTTCCCGTGAAGATATAGACGATTGCCATTGTTGAAAAGGTAGCCAGTGCCCGCCAGCAGATCGCCTTCACCAGACTTCGCTTGCGAAATTCTCGCATTGCCCTCTCTCCTTATCCATTCTCAATTCGAACACATGCCCACTCAGCCGGAGAGATATTCCATGATAACTCCGGCGAGGTTCGCAATCTCCGGATCGTCGGGAACAGGAAGTCGGCTCCACACAAAGGCATCCCCCCAGGTATGCATCCCCTGGAAATGCGTGGAGGCAAAGACTTCCTTTCCTTTAGTGGTTCCTTTGAGATCGAAGCCATTGCGGCTTATAAGCACAAGGTCTGGGGCAAGGGCGGATTTAGGTCCTCGGAAAGCCTCTTCTCGTGTGAAGACATGGCTGATTATCTTTTCACCTTCAAAGCTCATCTCCCGCATCCGGCCGGCGAGTTCTTCACGCAGCGCGGGAGCCTCTTCCGGCTCCACACACCCCTTTGCGAAGCGGCCTTTCACATTCAGATAGACGCGCCCCGGATCCAGAACAAAGGCGCGCGTGCCGGGTGTGATTTCGGCAACCGAGGTCGGTTCTTCGGCCTTGTAATCCAGGTAGCCGTTCTCACGCAGCCAGGCATTGAGCCTCACGTCTTTCCGCATCCCGGCAAAGCCGTGATCAGACAACAACACGAACCCTTCGCCTTCCTTGTCGGCTGAGCCACCTTTGTGGAAGCGATCCCACATCTCTCCGATGAATGTATCCACCGCGGTGTAATAACCCATGACACGCTCATGGCGGGGATCATCTTCTCGCTCCACCGCGTTCCAGAGGAAATGATGGAGCCGGTCGGTCCCCGTTACCACCACTTGAAAATAATCCCAGTTCTCTCTTTCCCAGAAATAGGCGGCGGCTTGGCGCCGTGTCTCCAGGGTGGAATCGAGGTCATCGAGCAGGCCGTCGAGGTCCTCGCGCGCTTTCTGGGTGTTTACATCGATTTGATAACCCATGCGCTCCAGGGCGGGGAGGTGTTCTTTGGGCCAGACGCTCTTGCCCAGACTGAGGGCGACGAACCCGGAGACGAGCGCCCCCGGCAGGCTTCGCGCGGGATAGGTGGAGGGCTGGTTGATAACGGCACAGCGGCGGCCCGATTCCCCCAGCCGGTCCCAAAAGGTGGGAACCGCCAGGTCTGCAAAGGTGGGGAATCGCAGTTGATAGGTATCGGAGGAGACATCGGTAAAGCCGAAGATACCGTGTTCCGCGGGATTGGCGCCGGTCATAAAAGAGGACCAACTGACAGAAGAGACGGGGGGCAAGGAGGCGCGCATCTGCTTCAGGCCTCCCTCGCCGATGATGGCGGCGGTGCGGGGCATCACCGAGCGTTGGGCGAGCGTTTTCAGCAGCCCGAACGGCACTCCGTCCAGTCCCACCACACACGCCCGTTTCCGGCTGCGCCTGCGTAGAAACCGCATTCTTCAGTCCTCAGATATATCCCAAATCCCGCAGGCGCTGCTTGATACTCTCTTCCTCTTCCTCGCTGTAGCCGCGTCCGTCACCGGCGGGGATATAGCCCATCTGCTCCAGGGTGCCGATAATCTTCGCCACCGAGGCCTCCTCGTCTTCCGCCGCCGTATCCACGACCACCTCCGCTTTGTCCGGCGGTTCGTAGGGGTCACTTACACCGGTGAAGTTCTCAATCTCGCCGTTCAGGGCTTTCTCATACAGGCCCTTCGGGTCCCGCGCCTTGAGAGTGTCGAGATCGGCCTTACAGTAGACCTCGACAAAGCGGCCGATGAGTTTCCGGTTCTCGTCCCGGATCTCCTTATAGGGAGAGATGGCGGCGGCGATGGCCACAACGTCATTACGGGTCAGCAGATTACAAACGAACCCGATGCGGCGGATATTTATGTCACGGTCCTCTTTCGAATAGCCCAGGCCCTTGCTCAGGTTTTGACGCACCACATCCCCGTCCAAAACTTCGACCTTCAAACCGCGTTCCAGCAGAATGTCCCGCACCTGCTCCGCCAGGGTGCTTTTGCCCGAGCCTGAGAGACCCGTGAACCAGAGTGTAAATCCTTTCGCCATATCCTTCTTACCTTTCAGATGATGGATTCGCCGATCATATCTTCCGGCACCTCCAGCCCGAAGAACCGCAAGATAGATGGCGCTATATCATAGATTTGGTATCGCTCTGCTCGTCTCAGCGTTCGATCTGTTCCGGGGTCCCATGCGAAAATCCCGTCGGGCAGGTGGTTGGCATCATCCGGCCCCGTATCATTCTCTCTCATATGAATTGAGCCGCCTCCCACCGAACCGGCCGAGCGCCAGTTCAAATCTCCGAAGTAGATAATGAAATCGGGAGGGATATTATTGACTTCCCGGTAAACCTCCTCCGGCCGCAAGACACGGGTTCCGATGGGTTTCCCTTCTTCATCTCCTAGGTTCTCCAGGCCTGCCTTCACCTCATTTTGAACGCTTTCGAGTTCATCCGGAGAGGTGCGCCCCTGCGGCTCCCGGCCTGCTACATTGAAAAAGAGCCGTCCATAGTAGCCGCCCTCTCCCCACGCCGTGGTATTAGGCCAATCTATCATGTCATGGGTAAGCCGCTGCATAGAAGCGGGCTGCTCCTTGAGTTTCAAATAGCCTTGCTGCTGGAGCCATTCATTGATGCAGATGGCGCCTTCCATCGCCTTCGCGCCATGGTCGGATACTACCATGAAGGAAGTATCCGGCCCCGCCGCCTCCATGGTCCTGCCAATCTCCTCATCAATGCTTACATAGTAATCATGCAGCACATTCTCATAGGGATTGCCGGCTTCATAAAGCCGGTGGGTGGGATCACAGAACCGCCAGAACCCGTGCTGCAGCCGGTCCGGACCCATCTCTACCATCATCGCAAAATCGAAGTCATCCGCCTTTTGCAGTGCTCGAAAGGCGCGGAAGCGCGCCGCCGTCATTTGCTTCACAGATTCGAGCAAGGCGTTCTTGTCATCAGTCCGGAAGTCTTTCACATCTATCACATATTCGCCGCCGGCGGCTTGGTCCAGCAGTTCTCGCACGCCTTCCGGATGAGTGAAAGTCACATCCTTGCTGGGGGTCATAAAGCCTGAAATCATGATCCCATTGAGCGGCTTCGGCGGATAAGTCTGCGGTATTCCCATGAGAAGGGACTTCAGCCGATTGCGGGAGAGGTAGTTCCATACCGTGCGCGCCTTGATGACCTTGGCATTCATCACCTGGAGTGAGTCATACTCATAACTGGTGCGGTTGCGGAACCCGTACACTCCCAACATCCCCGGATCCTTGGAGGTCATCATTGCCGTCCAGGCGGGAACCGTAATGGGGGGGATGGTGGAGTGCAGCCTGGCTCCTATGCCGCGCTGAGTGATTGCCTTGAGATTGGGCATCTCCTCCAGCCAGGCTTCCAGCGCCCACTGTGGAGTGAAACAGTCGAGACCGATGATTACCAGGCGGTTCATGATTACTGCCCCTTGCGCGCGCTTTCGCCGAGAATCTCCGCAACTTCGGGACGCGTGAATTCCGGTGGAGGCATCTTTCCCTCCAGGAGCATCTGGCGCACTTTGCGGCCGCTCAAGAAGACATGATCTTCCTTATCATGAGGACAGGTCTTCGCGGTCGCCATATTGCCACACCGCTTGCAATAAAAGGCGTGATCGAAGAAGAGGGGAGTGATATCTATTTCCTCCGGCTCGAATTCCCCGAAGATGGTGTGCGCGTCGTAAGTGCCATAGTAATCACCCACACCTGCATGGTCTCGCCCCACTATGAAATGTGTGCAGCCATAGTTCTTGCGTACCAGGGCGTGGAAGATAGCCTCCCGCGGCCCGCCATAGCGCATGGCCGCCGGAAACACGGAAAGCACTACCCGGTCCCGCTGGTAGTATTTCTCGAGCAGGGCCTCATAACAGCGCATCCGCACATCCGCGGGAATATCATCACCTTTCGTCTCTCCCACCAGAGGATGAATCAGCAGGCCATCGGTAAACTCCATCACGCATTTCTGCAGATACTCATGGGCGCGATGGATGGGATTGCGGGTCTGAAAGGCCGCAATACGCTTCCAGCCCTTGGCATCGAAGAGCACCCGCGTTTCTTTGGGCTCCAGCCGGTAGCGGGCGAAATCGCGGTGTTCAGGATGCCGGATGAGGCGGATATCTCCGCCCAGATAGACGGGAGAAATGCTCTTGAGATACTGAACCCCCGGGTGCCCGTCATCGGTGGTGCGAAGCACCATCTGGGCCTCATAATCGGGGTCCACTTCATAGCGGCTTTCCAGTGCCATCACCGCCAGCGCGTGGCCCGCATCATCTACCAGCGCAACTTGGGCTCCGGGTTTGAGGCCCTGCTGCTCCTTGGTTTTCGCCGAAAAGACTACAGGAATACTCCACACCAGACCATTGGTCAGGCGCATTGTATCGACTACACTTCTGTAATCCGCCTCTGTCATGAACCCTTTCAGAGGGCTCATTGCGCCACAGGCAATCATCTCCAAATCGGCGAGTTCTCTCTGGGTGAGCGGGATCTGCGGCATGCGGTCAGCATCTTGAGCCAACTTCTCCCGCTCCGCTCCCGAAACAGTACAGTCAAGCAGTTTACCGCCATGAGGGGGAATCATTTTCTAGTGCTCGGCGCCTCCATTAAGTTCAGAGATATCCCAATTCTTTCAATCGATCTCGTATCGCTTTCAGTTCAGCGACGGTCATGCGGCTGACAGCCTCCTTATCCTCCTGCTCCCCTGCCGCAGCAGCGGGATTCGAAGACAGGTCCCGCAAGACATAGATGGCAAACTCTGTCACCGATCTGAATCCCGTTCCCTCTATCAACTGTTTCAGCCGTTCATAGAGAGGGCGCGGGATCTTCAGTGTCACCATATCCGCTGGTTCAGGTCCCATATTTCATTACGCTCCG
>WVXJ01000176.1:22185-23809 GCA_011773575.1 Armatimonadota bacterium
TCTAGCCATTCCTTGACTGGGCGGAAGGTGAGCGCTATTCTCGAAGACCTATTGAGAGGCAATGGACACAGAGATGGGCGAAAAGATCCTCCTGTGCTGGAGCGGTGGAAAAGACAGCGCTCTGGCTCTCTACGAATTGCGAAAGAGCTGTGATTTTGAGATCACCGCTCTGCTTACGACCATAACGGCAGATTACGACAGAGTCAGTATGCATGGTATCCGTCGCGCGCTTCTTGAACTACAAGCGGAATCCCTGGGTCTTCCCTTGGAGAAAGTCTGCATCTCGAAGAACGCGTCCAATGAAGAATATGGGGCGAAGATGGAAAGGATACTGACACGCTGCCGCCGGCAAGGAGTATCGGCTGTGGCCTTTGGGGATGTCGCTCTGCAAGATGTCAGAGAGTACCGTGAGAAGAATCTGGCGAGAGTGGAAATGAGAGCGATCTTTCCTCTCTGGAAAAGAGATACCGCAGAACTTGCCCGAACCTTCATAGGTCTGGGATTCAAGGCAGTAACCACCTGTGTTGATTCGAATGTCTTGGGCAAAGAATTTGTCGGCAGAGTCTTTGACGAGAAGTTCCTGGCCGAGCTTCCTTCCAATGTTGATCCATGTGGCGAAAACGGAGAATTCCATTCATTTGTGTATGATGGGCCCATTTTCCAAAGGAGAATCTCTCATAAGCTGGGAGAGGTGGTCCTGAGAAACGAGCGTTTCTATTTCTGTGATTTACTCGCCAATCAGGAGCCTGATTGCCCTCCTGAGGGACCTTAATAAGACAGGCCAATCTCAGCGTGGTATAATGTAAACACCCTGCCGGAGGAGGAATGAACCGATGAGAGTCCATTCAACGCATGTCCGACTGAGCCTTATGCTGCTGTGTATTATTGCGCTTTTTTGCATGGCATCAGCAGCTTGGGCTGCAGATTTGTCCGACCGCGCTACCGTTTCCATCGGAAAAGGAGAGGCGGTCGCCGGGGAGATCCTGGTGAAGTTCAAGCCCAGCGCCTCCGCAGCGCAAATCAGCGCCGTTAATGCCAGACACGGCAATCGCATCCTATCAAGCAGTCGGCTGGGCGGCTACAAGCGTATTTCCGTACCGCCGGGAAGGACCCTCCAGCAGATGGTTGCTGTGTACCAGGCCAGCCCATTGGTCGAATACGCGGAGCCCAATTTCGTGGCGCGCGCGCTCATAGTGCCGAATGACCCCTACTACAGCTATCAATGGCATTTCGACGATCAGACCTCCTCAGGCAATCCTTACGGGGGAGCGAACGGGGGAGGCATCAACCTCGAACNNTTCCTTGCCGGATATGACTTCGTGAACAATGACACCCATCCCAATGATGACGATAGTCACGGAACCCATGTCACCGGCACCATTGCTCAGAGTACGAACAACTACATCGGTGTCGCGGGAATCGCGCCCGCTTGTGCCATCATGCCCGTGAAAGTGTTGAATCAGAACGGAGAGGGGAGTTATGCGGATGTCGCGGATGGAATCCGATTTGCCGCCGACAATGGCGCTGATGTAATCAATCTCAGCCTGGGCGGAACCGCAACTTCTACCACTCTGGAACAGGCCGTCGCCTACGCTTATCAGGCGGGTGTCACGATAGTGTGTGC
>WVXJ01000176.1:23873-25073 GCA_011773575.1 Armatimonadota bacterium
TCCTATGTTGACATCGCCGCTCCCGGTGGTGATATGACCGTGGACCAGAACGGTGACGCCTACGCAGACGGAGTCCTCCAGAATACCTTCAACCCCATCACCGGAAACACCAGTGATTTCGGTTATTGGTTCTTCGAAGGAACCTCGATGGCTGCTCCGCATGTTTCGGGAGTGGCCGCGCTGCTTATCTCGGCCGGTGCCAGCGGACCTGACGCAGTGCGTAACCTGCTGGAATCCACCGCCGAGGATAAGGGCCCTGCCGGCTGGGATGCTGGCTACGGTTGGGGCATAGTAGATGCCAGGGCTGCGCTGAATGCGACCCTGGTTCCCAATAATCCGCCGGTTGCGGATGCAAACGGGCCGTACACAGGCACAGAGGACATTGCGGTCACCTTCGACGGCTCCGGTTCATATGACCCCGACAGTGACCCATTGACCTACTCTTGGAACTTCGGTGACGGAAACAGCGGCTCCGGAGTCAGCCCCACCCATGCCTATACCGCTGGCGGCACTTACACCGTCACCTTGGTGGTGAATGATGGGCGCGACGATTCCGCTGCAGACACCACAACGGTTACAGTGACCGAGGTCAATGATCCGCCGGTGGCCGATGCGGGCCCGAATCAGAGCGGCCTTGTGGGCGAGACTCTAACCTTCGATGGCTCCGGCTCGGATGATCCGGACGGCACCATCGTCTCATATGCGTGGGACTTTGGAGATACGGGCACCGCCTCTGGTGTAGCGGTAACTCACGCGTACGCCTCGGCGGGCACATATACGGTTACTCTGACGGTTACCGATAACAGCACAGCCACGGATAGCGATACCGCCACAGTGACCATTACGGAAGCGCCTCCGATACCGACGATGTATGTCAGCGCCGTAGATGTGGCTCTGGTGAGTCGAGGGTGGGGCCGGAAGGTCTATGCCACCGCCGCAGTGAGTGTGGCGGATGAGTACGGCAGCCCTGTGGGGAGTGCAACCGTCTACGGCCATTGGGAGAACGCGACAAGCGGGTCGGATTCCAGTGCCACCGATTCCTCGGGATCTGTCTCATTCAAGTCAGACGCCCTGAGGCTTCCGCCCAGTGGAACCACATTTACCTTCGTGGTGGATGATGTCGTCAAGGCAGGCTGGGTGTATGACGATTCCGGCAGTGTGACAGAAGGCTCCGTTTCGATGCCATAGAATCTCATCAGT
>WVXJ01000176.1:25149-25305 GCA_011773575.1 Armatimonadota bacterium
TCCTCAATTTCCACCGAGATAGCCGAGGCTTCTCAGGCGGCGTTTTTCGGTTTCAGTGAGTTCGAATCCTGCGGTACCGGATTCTGTCCACCGCCGTGCAGTGGTCTGCGCTTCTCCTGCTCCGGCCTTCAAGCGGTTCTGTAGCTCAGTCGCCGC
>WVXJ01000176.1:25408-25656 GCA_011773575.1 Armatimonadota bacterium
CTCCCGGAAAGGATAGTAGATAACCTTGTAATCATCAGTCGTGAAGGCCATCTGCTCCTTTCCGTATAGCATACCTTCAGAATAGACTTCGCTTCCCGGAGCGCCATCCCGCCTCGTCAATTGTCCACCCCACATACCCTTCATCTGATGCGCGTCAGCCGCCTCCAAGAAGGTCGGCGCCAAATCCATCAGCGCCACGGTCTGCCTTATCCTTTTGTCTGAACCCCAGCCTTTGGGCCACTTGATCA
>WVXJ01000176.1:25756-26042 GCA_011773575.1 Armatimonadota bacterium
CGCAGCGTCTCAGGGGTATCCGGCGAATCATACGGTACATGTGGATCGAGATAGTGCACCCAAAGAAAAAACGGATCTTTCCAATTCAACGCCAGCCAAACACCTGCCTTTCTGGTTACAGTAGATGCCCTTCCGGTTTGGAAACTGGCCGGTATTGCCTTCTCGGCTTCATTCTCGTTCAGGAAATGGTCGAACCCCCGGCTCAAGCCCCGAGGTGTGGAAAGAAATGGGTTGGTTATTATGGCGGCGGTGGTGTATCCGGCTTCACGCAGCGCCTCTGAGAGCA
>WVXJ01000176.1:26137-26704 GCA_011773575.1 Armatimonadota bacterium
CCCCAAATGGTCAGCACGCAGAGCATCTATGGTAATCAAAATCAGGTTGGGGTGCGTGCTGCCGGACACGATGCCCGTCTTTCGCGCTATTATCTGCAGACCGCCTGACAAGGTTACTCTCAGCCATGGGAGTACCGCCAGGAATGCCAATAGAGTGATCACTATCAGCAGCGCTCGCCTCCACCGGGCCACGGGAGCGGTGCTTTGTCCGCGCAGATGGCGCACAGCGCGTCCGATGGCGAAAGCCACGGCGAACCCTGCCAACCACCCCACGGCCGCCCATCTGAGCGTCGCATATGTGCCGAACAGGTACTCGTCCTCTACCAAATGAGCCAGTACCAGGGCCGCGCCCGCCAGCGCGCCTGCTATTGAGGCGAACTCCAGACTCGCAGCATATCTCAATATCCGCGCCATAGAATCTCATCACAAGCCGAGAAGACCGGTTTCACCGGATCCTGTGAGAAAGAGCAGAAGTCTATCTTCCGCCCTTTTCGTCGGCCTCCGATTTCATTCTCAATCGAGATAGCCGATGCTTCTCAAGCGTTGTTTTGCGGTTTCACTAAGTCT
>WVXJ01000176.1:26863-29718 GCA_011773575.1 Armatimonadota bacterium
GCGCCGTCCTGCCTCGCCCATTCTCCATCGCACATGCCCTCCATCGGTGGCGCGTCGGCCGCTTTGAGAAAGGTAGGTGCCAGGTCCATCAGCGCTGTGGTCTGTTTTATCCGTTTATCCGCCTGCCAACCTTGGGGCCACTTAATCAACAGAGGCACCCACAAGACCTCCTCATGCAGGGAATGTCCGTGTTCGAACCCACCGTGATCAAAAAGCTCCTCGCCGTGATCAGACGTGATTACCACCAAAGTCTCATCGTATATCTCGGAGCGTCTCAACTCTTCCAACAGAACTCCCACCCATCGGTCAACGTAGCGCACCTCTTCAGCGTACATCTTCCGACAAAACTCGATATAAAGATCCCTTATCGGGGGCGGGGCGTCTGACATCAAGTGATACCAATAGCGGCGGTATATCTTCCACTGCTCCGGATACTTGTTGCGCAACGTCTCGGGCGTGTCCGGCGATGCATACGGAACATGTGGGTCGAGATAATGCAGCCAAAGAAAGAACGGCTCCTGCCGATTCTGGGCCAGCCAGCCGCGCGCATGTTCGGTCACAGTGAATGCTTGGTGAGCTTGGAATTCTCGCAGCTTCTCTTTCGGGGCTTCACTCTCGTGCAGGAAGTAGTCGAATCCCCGATTCAAACCGCGCTGCCTGGAAAGGAATGGGTTGGTTATTATGGCGGCGGTGTAATATCCGGCTTCGCGCAGTGCCTGTGAGAGTATCGGAACATCCTCCGGGAGAGTCGCCTCCGAGTAATACCACTTCGTGAGTTCGGATGCGTCTGTCTTCAGTCCACAGGCCGAGGGCGGCCTTCCTGTGAACATAGCGCCAAAAGAGGGCAAAGTCCATGGTGAGGGGACATAGGCGGCTTCGTAGAGAGTTGACTCTTGGGCAAAGACATCTAGATTCGGCGTCAAGCCGCGGTCACTCCCATATGCCCCCAAATGGTCGGTGCGCAGAGTATCTATGGTAATCAGAATCAGGTTGGGGCGTGTGCTGCCGAACACGATGCCGGCCGCTCGCGCTCCTGCCAGCAATGCCAACAGAGTGATCACTGCGAGCACCACTTTCCGCCAGCGGGCCATGGGGCTCGTCTTCTGCTTGCGCAGACGCCGTCGGTCTGAGCGGCTCATCTTTTGTTTGCGCAGACGCCGTACAGCCCATCTGAAGGCGAGGGCCAGGATCAACCCCGCCAGCCACCCGACCGCTGCCCCTCCGAGCGCGGGATATGTATCGAACAGCCACCTGATCTCCAGCCGATGGGTCTGCCCCAAGACCGCTCCCGCCAGCGCTCCTGCTACTCCCACAAACTCCGGACTCAAAGCACATCTGAATATCCGCATATCCAGTTTGTCCTTTCTCGCCGAGAAATAAGTGTCTTTGGCCAGGCGCAACGTCACTCACTTATTGGATCAGTACCCGGCCAATGCATGATACAGCCCCAAGAGAAAGTCACGGTTATCCAGGCACACATACTCCAACTGTCCGCCCATGCGATAGAAGGACTTGCAGAAGCGAAGATAGTAGGCCGGGTGTTCTCTCGGCGGCTCGCCTTTGCTCCAGTCCCAATCTCCGCCTTCCTGGATATCATTGATTACGAGGTAATGGCCGCTCATCGGGCGGCCCTGTCTCTGCAGTGAGAGATTATTCGCCATTGACATCGCTTTCTCGAAGATCATGGGGGCCATCACGGAAGATCCGATCGCCAAATGAACACCGTTCTCCAATTTGCTGATACTGTCGGCAAACGCGAGAAAGTCTCGCACCGCGCCGCGGCCGATTGCCCCACCGCAATTGAGAGGGTGGGTATAGATTATGTCATAACCGATTCCAGGATGGACGGTGAAAGGAGTCTTCAGTCGCCACGCCGCCTCCTGCAAAGAATACTTCTTGAAAGGATGAGGAATCTCCATCTTACCGGCCGGCAAATTGAAAGTAGTAACCAGATAAAGCAAATCTGCCAGCGCGCCGAGGGTTTCGTCGGGCTCCTCCTGTGATGCCAGGCTGGCGAGTTCCTTGCGAATTTCCTCCACGGAGGGAATGGTCAAACCCTCCTCATGAATCATCTTCGCCACCGAGCCGCCATAGCCGAGATCCGCTATACCCCCTACGGCCACGGCGAGATTGAGAAAGCGGTTCGTCTCCTCCCAGATGCCGAATTTCCCCTGTGCAGTATTGGCACGCACATCTTCACTGCTCTCACCCTGATAGGCGAACTCCCAATCATGGATGGAGCCTGCTCCGTTTGTCGCCAGATGAGTTATCCAGCCTCGTTCCAGCATCTGGGCGACTAATGGGCCCAGTCCGTTTTTTATCAGGTGCGCGCCATAAGTGAGAACCACGGGTTTGTTCCCCTTGCGCGCGGCAATGATATGTTCCGCGGTGCGGGTTGTCTGTGACTGCTGCTTATCGCTCAGAGAAGGCGCGGGGTGTTCGCCCGTAACGGCGATCTCGGCGATGCGCAAATCGTTCTTGCGCTCACGAAGTGGAAATACGCGAAGTTCCCGTCTATCGAGACGGCTCATAAAGCCTCCCTGTCATATTCCCAGCCAGTCGAGGATCTCTTCACGCGCGGAAAAATCGCCCACAATTGCATGGGCCCCGGCTTTCTCCAGCCGGGCGAATTTGGCGGGGTTCACTCCCTGGCGGCGCACTTCATCAGTGGCCACACCGAGTGTCAAGGTGCCCATCTCACGCCCCAGGGCAATCTCCACCCGGCCGTCTCCGATCACCACCACTTCCGGACCGGACAAACCTGCTTCTTCAATGAGGCGGCGCAGCACGGCCTCTTTCGAACAGTCTGTCGTGCCCTCCGGAGCGCCGGCAATCTCCGCAAAATAATCGGAGAA
>WVXJ01000063.1:0-1670 GCA_011773575.1 Armatimonadota bacterium
AAATGTGGGAAGAACTGAGTCGTTTCGGCAAGAAACTGGTGGCTGCGGGGTTAGCGCATTCGCATTTCGGCAATATGAGCCTGCGGGTAGCGAACAAGGTCTTAATTACCCGCTCAGGCAGTATGTTGGATGAGCTGGATGAAAACCAGGTGGTGGAGGTTGACCTGAACAAGCCCACTTCATTCGACATTATCGCCTCTGTTGAGACTATTGTGCATCGGGCGATTTATCAGAAAACCTCCGCGTTGGCCATCATCCACTGCCATTCGCCCTTTGCGGTGACCATGTCCATGCTGGCTCAAGAAGACAAACTCGTTCCCACAGACAGCGAAAGCCTCTATTTCTTGCACGAGATTCCCTTGATTGAGGCTCCCATCGGTTCCGCGGAATTGGCGGAAAAAGCGGCCGCCGCGCTCTCTGACCATAAGGCCTGTATTATCCGCGAGCACGGCCCCATCGCCACCGGCAAGATCGTCGAAGAAGCCTTTGTCAATATCTGCTCAGTGGAGCACGTATGTAAGGTGAAGTATTACATAGATTTGGGGAGGCAGACCTTGGGATAGTCTGCGTGACAGGAGGGAACTTCCTGCTTTACGTCTCGTCCGTACATGTTAGCGATTGAATGCAACGGGATGGAAGGGTTTGAAGCAGATGAATTATCGGGATTTCGGGAAGACGGGATTGAGAGTTTCAGAGATTGGAATGGGGTGCGGCTGGCCCAATTATGCTCCCGATGTTGATATGGCGGCTTATTTACGCCGGGCGTTTGATTTGGGCGTGAATTTCTATGATACGGCTGATATGTATTGGAGCGGTGAGAGCGAGAGGCTGCTTGGCGAAGCCTTTGCCTCCAAGCGGGATGAGGTGATTATCGCCACGAAATTCGGCACTGTGATAGATGATCAGGGCTGGCACAAGGATTTCGGTGTTGAATACATGCACCGCGCTCTGGAAGGGAGNNTGTATCTGCTCCACAGCCCGCTGCCGCCGATTCTGGATGATGAGGAACTGCTCGCCGCGCTGTGCAAATTGAAAGAGGAAGGCAAGGTTCGCTTTTTCGGAATCTCTCTGGACGGGGCGGATTTCTGTATGGAGGCGATCGAGCGCTGGCAGCCGGATGTGATTCAGATTACCTTCAACCTTTTCAACCTGGATGTGACGCGGGCCTTTCCGATGATTACAGAGGAGGGAGTGGGCCTGATTGCAAAATCGCCGCTGGATTCGGGGATGTTGAGCGGGGAGTTGTCGGCCGACGCTCCCTTCAAGGAAGGCTATGACCCGCGGCAGCGCTGGGGAGAGGAAAGCACGAAAAAGCGGCAGGAGTATATGGAGCAATTGCGCTCAATCCTGGAGAAGCCGGATCGTAATTGGCCCCAGGCGGCCCTGCAGTTTGTCTTGTCATTCGATGCGGTCTCCACAGCCATTGTCGGCACCACCAACATCAAACACCTGGAAGAGAATATCGAAGGCGCGGAGGGGCGGTTGTCACAGGGAGAGTTGGAAAAGATTCGAAGCCTGATAGGCGGCGAGTTCGCGAAATTGAATTTGGGGTGGTAGGGCAAGTAGAAGAGGGCAGGAGACAATGCTCCTGCCCAACGGGGA
The DNA here is from genome assembly GCA_011773575.1 of Armatimonadota bacterium. GTDB lineage: Bacteria > Armatimonadota > Hebobacteria > Hebobacterales > WVXJ01 > WVXJ01. Next base: position 1,603 of record WVXJ01000063.1, read on the forward strand.
TACCTAATTCTTCGCTTCCGCTCAGAATGACAACCGCTGTCTCCTACTTCGGCCCTTCGGTGGCTTTC
>WVXJ01000063.1:1830-10666 GCA_011773575.1 Armatimonadota bacterium
CGCTTATTCACCTGTTCTCTCTGGGAGAGGAGTTCATCCAGTTCCGACTGGCCCAGGACGCTGCGCAAGGTGGTCTGGGAAATGAGGCTGGTGGCTTTGACATAATTCTCCACTTGCACGACGGCATCCATGGGGTTCATGACGCGGAAGTAGATCACCGCGTCAACCGTAGTAGGGACATTATCTCTGGTCATCAGTTCCTGTTTCTGCACATCCATGGTGACGACGCGCAGGTCAATCTTCAGCATCTTATCCACTACAGGGATAACATAGATCAGGCCAGGCCCTTTGGCTCCGACCAATCTACCCAAACGGAAGATAACACCTCGCTCATACTCCCTCAGGATGCGGATTCCGGAGATGATCACGAGGGCGATGAAAATCAAGGCGGCAATCAGCCATCCGGTTGCGGCATTCTCCATTTTTCAATCCCCTTTCCTTGGTCTAAGATAAGCCTGGAATTCGCAGATATCTCGAGTTCGTATTCAATACTACTGATGCTGCTCCTCGGGAAGTGGTTGGACGACAAGGGTAAGGCCTTCCATTGCCACTACTTCCACCTTCTCCCCTGGGGCGATGTTTCCCTGCCGGCTGCGGGCTCTCCAGAGTTCGCCCGCAATGGAGATTTCGCCTCTCGTGTCCTCGGAAAGCGCGGAAGCAGCCTTCCCCTTCATTCCGAGCATTCCCTCTTTGCCGGTGGTGGGCTTGCGCAAATGAGCCCGCACCGCGGCACCAATAGCAAAGATGAAAAAGCCTCCGAGCAGTATCGTTGTTGCCACAATGACTTGCCAGGACATTTTTACGACTCCTGAGTAGCGAGTATCAACCAACATCACCGCGCCGATGACAAACGCAATGACTCCTCCTATGCTCAATATGCCGTGAGAGGGCATCTTGATGTCCAAAATGAGAAGCAGCAAACCAAACCCGATGAGCGCCAGCCCGGTGGTTGTGACCGGCAAGACGGAGATGGAATAAAGCGCCAGCAGAAGAGAGATTCCCCCCACCACTCCGGGGAGAATGGCGCCGGGGTTTTGAAGTTCGAAGAGAATACCCATGGCGGCGAGAGCGAGCAGAATCAGGAGCAGATTGGGATCGGCCAACTGGTGCAGGAAGCGATCCTTGGCACTGGGAGGTATCTCAACTGTTGCCGCACCTTTCGTATGAAGGGTGGTCTCCTTGTCTTTGACTTCTGCGGTGCGCCCATCCAGCCATTTGAGCAGTTCCTCCATATTGGGCTGGAGCGAATCCACCACCTTCAGTTCCAAGGCCTGAGAGGCCGTGACAGTTGCGCTTTCCCGCACCGCCTTTTCCGCCCAGTCCGCATTGCGTCCATTGGCTTCGGCGATAGTACGCGCCTTCGTAGCAAAGGCGTTGACGATCTTCTCCATGACGGCGGAGGACTGCTCCCGCACCTTTTCCCCTTCCTCCGCCGGCGGCTCCGGAGTTGGAATTAACTGCATGGGGTGGGCCGCTCCAATTACGGTGTCCGGGTGCATAACCGCGAAGTGGGCAGCAAGGGTAATGAATGTGCCTGCGGAAAATGCCTCCGCCCCGCGCGGAGCCACATAGATTACGGTTGGCAGGGGACTGTTGAGCAGCGCCTCCACCATTTCGTTCATGGATTTACCCAGCCCGCCGGGGGTGTTGAGGCGGATGATGAGACATTCGGCGCGGTTCTCCTGGGCTTCACCCAAAGCCCGCTCCAGGTAGTCGGCCATGGCGGGGTCAATGACCCCTTCAATGGTAATGACATTGACTTCCCCGGCGGCGAATGCGCCTGCTGCGCCGCCCAGGACAATTGCCATTCCCAGCAAGATGAAAATGAGCAGGAGTTTCGATGCGCGCTTCATGTTCTGCTCCGCTAAGTTGAGCATTTCCGTTCCAAAACTGATCTTACCTGCGTGATATATCCGCATGTTGTCCGAATATATCCAACCGCGGCGCTCTCATCCAGGTACGTGTTTGCCAACAGGGCAAATCTTCGGCGCCGTCGCCATATAGCTCTTTGGGTTCTTTGCTCTTGAAGATTCGCTTGAGATGTTGAGTAAAGGCCAGCACCAATAATACTATGGGCATGATAACCGCTTTCAAGTCAATCCTTCGAAAATGCTCGGCCAGTTGGCGAAACTCCTCCAGATTATAGAATATCCATGAGAAAGCGATTGCGAGGATCGCGATAATCTTGGCTGCGGTTATGAGAGGCCGTTTCGATTTCTTCTCGGGCGCAACACCTTCGCCTCTGTCCACACAGCGAGCACACTGCGCGGCCATCTCTTTCCAGGAGGAGAGTGGATTCTGGGACAGGGCCTGGATCTCCATGCGCGCTTGCTCCCACTTGCCCTGCATCCGCAATGAGCAAATCAGAAATGAACGCGCCGATGCCCCTCTGCCCTCCGGCCCCTTCTCATACCGGAAATACTCCTCCGCGGCGCCGTATTCTTGGTTATGGTAATAGGCCAGTCCCAATGCAATACGGCTCCGCGCATCCCCGGGACGATAGTCATAAGCATTCTCGAGAGCGTGGATGGCGGCTCGGTTCTTCCTGCGCAGCAGCCTGGCTATCCCCAGATGCCACCAGGCATCCGGGTCATGGGCATCCGCCTTTACCGCTTTTCGGAATGCGGATTCCGCAGCCCTTGGATGCCATCTTGCTACCGCCAGTCTGCCGAGTTCCAGATTGGCGCCGGCCGCGAAAGCATAGGAATTCGCCTTTGATCGTTCCCATGCGGCCGGGTGAAGATCGACTTTGCCGAATTCAGAGAGCAAATCCGTATATGGATCAATGAGAGCATTTTGCGCCTTCTGGCGCGCCTCTGCCATTCGCCGGAAGTAATCCTCATGGCGCAGGTCAATGCGTATGTCAGCTTCTTTTCGCACGGGCCGGGATTCAAGGAGTTCTTCTTCTCTCTCCTTGGCTTGTTTCTCAATCTCTTCCCGTGTTCTCCATATGTCGCTTCCGGATTTTGGCTGGAGGTCCTCTATCTTCTCGTCTTCTTCTGTTTCCCTCGGCATCCAGCCTTCGGTTATCAGCCCCTCCCCCAGGCCTGTCTGGCGCGGCTCTGTGAGCAGGGTCCATACGCGCTCCCATTCCGGCTCAGGTTGGGGTTGAGGCGCGAACAGCTGCAAAAACCCGCCCGAGGCGGGAGATTCCTCTTGCGCCGACTTCTCCAGGACTGTTGACCATTGAGATTCAGTCACTTCAACCTTCTCAAACGACGGCACGACTGCTTTTCTGCCGCTCCGGCAGAACCGTCAGATGTGTTTGTTCCGCTTGCTTATCATAGCGAATGGGAGACTTTTCCGCCAGTTCGCTGTGAACTTTTTCACTCTGACAGGACCCTCCTCGGGCTCGGTTGACATCTGTTCTCGGCAGCCCCACAATATCGCGCGAGATGGACAAAGAGAACGGAAAGACCCAGCCGGCTAAACAGATGCAGGTCTTGCGCTTGCGGATGGCGGATTCGGAAGACGCGGCGGCCGGGTTCGCCGCGGAGACTGTGCAGGACGCGATTGCGATTGAGCGTCCGGTCAATATCGAGATCAACGGGCAACTGGCGGCGGTCGTCATGGCTTTGCCTGGTTCAGAAGAGGAGCTTGCGGCCGGGTTTGTGCTTGGCCACGGACTTGTTCGCAATCGCGAAGACTTGCTGTTATTGCGCGCCTGTGAACCTGAGCCGCCGTCTGATGGAAAGGGCGATGCGGCCCAATGGCCGGTGCGGGTGAAAGTGGTGGTCCCCGTGTTCAAACAGCCGGATACGCCTGGGCCGCTGATCGTCAGATATGCCTGTGGAGCCGTTGGAGAAGGATCTTCTCCTCCCCGGCAAGACCCCATTGCTTTGGGGCTGAAGGTCAAGGCCCAGTCGCTGAAGGAGATGCTGGCTGACTTGTCAGCAGGACAGGAAGCCTTTCGGACTACCGGCGGCACCCATGCTGCGGGGCTTTTTGAGGCCGGCGGCAAACTGCTGATAGTCAGAGAAGATATCGGGCGGCACAATGCTATCGACCGCGTGCTGGGCCGGGCTCTGCTGGAAGAGATAGAACTGTCCAACAAGGTCCTCATCACCACTGGGCGGGCCAGCGCGGATTTGGTATTCAAGGCGCTTTCTGCAAGGCTGCCGATTCTGGCTTCTCTTTCTGCGCCCACCGCGCTTGCCGCGGATTGGGCGAAAGAAGGAGGCCTCACCCTCATCGGTTTCTTGCGCCCAAGAAGATTCAATATCTACACCTGGCCCGAGCGAATCCTCAACTGAACGCTTTTTGGGGGTATGCTATAATGATTTTCGCCGGCTCTCCCGCCGAATCTCTTACCTGGAAAGAGTGAATGATTTTCGATTCTCATGGGCGCTGCATACGCTACCTGCGAATCTCAGTTACTGACAGGTGCAATCTGCGCTGCATCTATTGTATGTCCGAACGCAGAATTTGCCTGTCTGATTTAGAACACATTCTCACCTATGAAGAGATTGAGCGGGTAGTCAGAATAGCGACCTCTCTGGAGATCGGTTTTATCCGGCTTACTGGAGGTGAGCCATTGGTGCGAAGGGAGGTTTGTTCATTGGTGAAACGGCTCTCTCGGATTCCCGGCCTGACCGACCTCTCTCTCACTACCAACGGCACTCTGCTCGAACCGCTCGCCTCTTCTCTGCAAAAGGCAGGCCTCAAGCGAGTGAATATCAGCCTGGACACATTGGATGAAGGAAGATTCAGCTGCCTCACCCGAGGGGGCGATTTGAGTTGTGTCAGGGCCGGCATTTACGCAGCCCTGAATGCCGGGCTGGAGCCTGTGAAGATAAATGTCGTGCTCTTCGCGGATGAGAATGGAGAACCTCCCGAGAATGATATCCTTGGCTTCGCGGAGATGAGCCGGAATCTGCCGCTGCATGTTAGGTTCATCGAGTGGATGCCTGCCTTCGGTGAATATCAGCATAATGGGGGCGACGGAAGAGACGCCATGAAGCCCCTTTCAGAGAATTGGGCCAAGAAGGTGCTTTCAAGGCTGGGCAAACTCTATCCTTATTCCGGCCCCGTCAGTGGCGGACCTGCGCGCTATTTTCGTTATGCCGGTGCGGCGGGGAGCATCGGATTCATAGCCCCTCTGAGCGCGCCCTTTTGCGGCGAGTGCTCACGTCTGAGACTTACCTCCACCGGCAAACTCAGGTCATGCCTGTTGCATGATGGTGAAGTTGATTTGCGCAGACCCATGCGCAATGGTGCGACGGATGCGGAAATCGTCGCTCTCTTCTTGCGGGCCGCCCAGCAGAAGCCGGCCTCTTATTCTCCAGAGGCGGCCTCATCAGCCTCTATGTCCTGGATCGGCGGATAACGAACCGGGGGAAACGGAAACGTGCTATACTATCTGGGCCGGACATTATTTCGAGCGATCTTCCGGTGCCTGTGCCTTTGGGAAGTGGAAGGGCGAGAGAACTTGCCGAAAAGCGGTGGCCTGATCCTCGCTCCCAATCATATCTCCTATCTGGATCCACCACTGGCAGGATCAGCCGTAGGCAGACCTGTCTATTTCATGGCCAAACAGGAACTCTTCTCGGTCCCTGTATTGGGCTGGTTGATTCGACGCACTCACGCCTTTCCCGTGAACCGGGGCAGGGCGGATCGACAGGCGCTGAGAAAAGCACAAGCACTGCTGGAAAAAGGAGAGGTTGTTGTAATGTTTCCGGAGGGGCGGCGCAGCCTGGACGGGCGTCTGCAGCAGGCCGAACTCGGGCTCGCTCTGATCGCGGCTCGAGCCAAGGCGCCGGTGGTGCCGATGGCTCTAATCGGATCAAATCGCGCCCTGCCCGGAGGCTCGCCATTTTTCCGGCCCGCCAAAATAAGAGTGAAGATAGGCTCTCCCATAGTGTTCGATACAACGGCCAATCCTCGCTTCTCACGGGAAGCGCTCCAGCCTTTTGCTGATAGAATTATGGAAGCCATTCGCCGGATGCTGCCTGAAGAGATGAGGGGAACACCCGCACAGCCGGAGGAATGCTGAGATGAACCAGAGACCTGTTCGATTTCCGCACTTCATTTATATGACCATAATCATTATTCTCAGTGTACTGCTGGGGGTCACTCTCGGCATGTTGGGTCAGGCCGGAGGCCGGGTGCATCCCAAGGCTGTCGCGGCTATGCCTGTAACCATGCAGGGACTGGAAACATTCGAGGCGGCCTTTAATCAGATTGCGGAAAAGGCCGCCCCTGCTGTCGTGAACATCAATACAGAGCAAATCGTCCGACGGCGGCACCCTATGGATGAACTTTTTGAAGAGTTCTTCGGCCGGCGCAGTCCCTTCACTTATCGTGAGCGTGTCACCAACCTCGGCTCCGGAGTGATTATTCGACGGGATGGCTACATCCTTACCAATGTGCATGTAATCGCCGGTGCTGACCAGATAAAGGTGACCCTGGAGGATGGGGAGAATTATCAGGCGCGGGTGGTTTCGGTCAGCCCCCGCAATGACCTTGCGATAATCAAGATAGATGCGCAGAAAGAACTGACGCCGGCCCCGCTGGGAGACGCGGACGCGACGAAGGTAGGATCCTGGGCAATTGCAGTAGGCAGCCCGTTCGGGCTTACCCAGACGGTAACAGTGGGCGTCATAAGCGCAAAAGGCCGCGGCGAATATCGAGACCTCCTGCAGACCGATGCCTCCATCAATGTCGGCAACAGCGGCGGGCCGCTTCTGAATCTAAGAGGGGAGGTAATCGGCGTCAATCAGGCGATACTCTCACCCGCGCGGGTGGGAAACATAGGTATAGGGTTTGCCATTCCCATTAATGTAAAGACGCGTCAGCTCATTGAAGAGATGCTTTCCGGCTGATATAGTCGCGTGGAAATATGATAAAGGAGACAGAAGATGGGTGATATTGCCGCGGTAACTGACAAGACTTTTGAGAAAGAGGTGCTTCAGTCCTCAGTGCCGGTGCTGGTTGACTTCTGGGCGCCCTGGTGCGGGCCCTGCCGCGCCATGGCTCCCGTGCTGGAGGCGGCCGCGCAGCAATACGAAGGGAAGATAAAGTTTGCCAAGTTGAATGTTGACGACCACCCCGCTCTGGCGAGCAAATACGGCATCAGTTCAATCCCGGCGCTCTTCTTGTTCAAGGACGGGCAAATTGCGGAAAGCCTGATTGGCTTCATATCGGAAAAGGACCTGCATGCCAAACTCCAACCCCATGCCGGCTAGTGAGAGCAAGGAAAAGTGCATCCGCTACCACGATCTGGTGATTATCGGCGGAGGCGCCACCGGTCTCACCGCGGGACTATACGCGGCGCGGGCGAGAATGAACGCCCTGCTGTTGGAGGCGAGACTGCCGGGCGGCCAATTGCTAGTTGCCGATGTAATAGAGAACTATCCTGGTTTCGCAGAAGGGATAATGGCCACCGATCTTGTGGAATTGATAGATAAGCAGGCGCGCCGGTTCGGCTTGAAGACCGAACGAGCGGAGGTGGAGGTTCTCCAACCGCGGGACGGCGATTTTCTTTTGGTGACTTCGATAGGCGACATCTGCACTAAGGCCGTGATCGTCTGCACCGGCGGCCGCCACAAACACCTGGGAGTGCCCGGAGAATTGGAATTGGCCGGAAAGGGAGTCTCTTACTGCGCCACCTGTGACGGTCCGCTCTTCCGGGACAAGGTGATCGTGGTGGTCGGAGGCGGAAATACCGCGATAGACGAAGCGCTCTTCTTGGCCCGCTTCGCCCAGCGTGTATATGTGGTACACCGGCGTGATGAACTGCGGGCGGAGAAGATTCTGCAAGAGCGCGCCTTTGCTAGCAAGAAGATCGAGTTTATCTGGTCCTCCATAGTGACGGAGATTCGCGGCGGTGATTTCGTGGAAAAAGTGGTAATCAAGGATTTGAAGAGTGAAGAGAGCCGTGAGATGCCTGCGGGAGCGGTATTCATAGCCATCGGCATGCAGCCGGCGGTGGGATTCTTGCCGGAAAACGTGAAGCGAGACGAGGCCGGCTTTATCATCACCGACCGGGCGATGCGCACCTCCTTGCCTGGGCTTTTCGCCGCCGGAGATGTACTGTCCGGCTCTCTGCGCCAACTTACGACCGGAATCGGCGAGGCTACGACGGCCCTCATGTCGGCACAACAATATCTCGACTCCTTGGGGGCAAAGAGTTCGTGAAGCAAGTCATTTCGGCTATCATACCTGCCCTCAATGAGGCCGATAACCTCGCTGTTCTGCTGCCCGCGCTGCATCGCCAACTCAAGAAGATCAGCGCCGACTCCTATGAAATCATCGTTGTTGAAGGCTCCTCCACAGATGCCACGGAACAGGTAGCACATGACCTCGGCGCCATGGTGGTGGATCAGGTGGAGCCCGGCTACGGAGGGGCGCTTCTCGCCGGCTTCGCCGCCGCTGAGGGCGAATGGATAGTGACCTTGGACGCAGACCTTTCCCACGAACCCGGCTTCGTCAATGATCTGTGGTCGGCGAAGGACACGGCGGATGTGATCATTGCTTCCCGCTATGTGAAAGGCGGCCGCGCGGATATGCCGCTTTTCCGGCTGGTTCTCAGCCGCATTCTCAATTCCTTTTTTACCCGCGGACTCTCTCTTCCCTTGAAGGACATATCCAGCGGCTTTCGGTTGTATCGCGCATCAGTGGTGAAGGGAATGAATCTCGTCAGCCGAGACTTCGATGTGTTGGAGGAGATCGTCGTGCGGGCGCGTGTTGACGGCAACAACCTGAAGGAGATACCGTTTACTTACAAACCGCGGGTGACGGGCCAGTCCCATGCCAAACTCATCCGCTTCGGTATAGCCTATCTCAAGACCTTCTGGCGGATGTGGAAACTACGCCACGGGAAAGGCGGCTGAGAGCG
>WVXJ01000063.1:10707-11545 GCA_011773575.1 Armatimonadota bacterium
GGACACGAAGTCGCCGGTGTTGATGACATGAGCGGCGGCTTTCGGCGGAACGTCAATCCCGCCATGGATTTTCATGTCGCCGATTTGCGTGACCGCTCCGCCGCCGCCGCAGTGGTGGAAAAGACGCGGCCGGAGATCCTCTGTCATCTCGCCGCCAACGCGCGGGAAGGCGCTTCTCAGTTCCAGCCTCTGGATGTCACTGACCGCAACCTCCTCGCCTATATCAATACTCTTATCCCGTGTATCAAGATGGGCCTGAAAAAAGTCATCCTCTTCAGTTCCATGGCGATGTATGGAGAGCAAGAACCGCCCTTTGATGAGAGTATGCCGCGGCTTCCCGCGGATATCTATGGTGTGAACAAAGCCGCCATGGAACAGACTACGGAGATTCTGGCCGATGTGCATGAATTTCAGTACACCATCATTCGCCCTCACAATGTTTTCGGTGAACGCCAGAGTATTCGCGATAAATACCGGAATGTTATCGGTATCTTCATGAACTCGATAATGCGCGATGAAGCGCCTTTCATCTATGGCGATGGAGAGCAAGAGCGCGCTTTCAGTTACATTCACGATTGCCTCCCCAGTTTCGCCCGCGCGGCGGAACTGCGGCCGGAATTGCACAGGGAAGCCATAAATGTCGGGGGGATGCATCCGATAACGATAAACCGGGTCGCGGAGTTGGTCTGCCAACACTTTGAGGGAGCGCCGGAACCGGTGCATATCGAGGATCGTCCCAGAGAAGTGAAGCATGCCTGGTGCACCTGGGAAAAATCCGTTCGCTTGCTGGGATATGAAGAGCCCATAGGTATCGAAGAGGGGATACGCCGCACCGCCC
>WVXJ01000169.1 GCA_011773575.1 Armatimonadota bacterium
GCGAAAACTCCATAGGAATTTCACAAGTTTGGGGTATACTCTATTCAGCATGACACTACCATAGCAGGCAGCCCGCCACCACCGCCGCGCCAATGGTCAGCGCTCAACTGGTGCTCGTTTTCATGGCCTCACTCCCCCGCCGACTCCAGGGTCGCGCCCCAATGGGGGCAGGCTTTCCACCCGACCTGCACCGCGCTGTGGCACTCCGGGCAGACCTTGCTGACCGGCGCGGCCGGCTGGGCCCCGCTCACTTCACTGTTCGCACCAGCCACACGATGCCCACCACCAGCAGCGCCAGGAAACCCAGGGGGAAGAGACACATCGGCAGCATGAACAGCCAGCCGAACAGGCCACCGCCGTAGCTGCCCATCATCCCGCCGGGGTCGTAGCCGCGGGAACCGCCCATCATGTCCGGCCCCATCATGCCGTAGCCGCCGCCCCATAGGCTTCTGAGCACCCCCATGCCAACAGCGAACACTAGCACGACCACCACGGCGAAAACACCCACCTGCGTCCAGTTGATACGATCCATCGTTTGCGCTCCTTTCCCAATTGATCTATACCGATTCCGAGTTTAGCCGTCGTCTAACAAATCCTCGCGGATGCTGGCCTCCAACTCGGCCAGTTGCTCGCCTGACTCCAGGGCCTTCAGTTCGGCCTCACGCGTTGCCACTTCGTCGCGCAGCGTGTTGATGCGGCCCAAACTCTTGCGCAGCGATGCGATCCGTTCTTCCAGCGTGTTGACGCGATCCAGCGCCTCTTGCTTCACCTCGAGGTAGACGCGCGCTTTCTCCTCATCGGGCAGCGCCAGTTGTGCTTTCTCCTTGGCGCCCTCAGCCTGCTCACGTAACCGGGTCACGTCCGCTTCCAGCGCCTGGAGCATCTGCTCCGTCTCAGCACGCGCGCCTTCCAACCGGCTACGGTGCGTGTACAGTCGATTGAGGCTGCTCACGATAGCGGCGTCACGTTTCCGCCCCGGCGCTTTTTGGCCCGGTCGCTCCTTGACCGCACCCTCGCTGCGCACGCGCGCCAGATCGCTCCAACTGAGTTGGCCGCTCTGCGCCATCTCCATCAGGCGGTGAAACGTGTCGGCGTTGATATCACCACGCGCATACATGATCTTTACTTCCTGTTCGATATCAGCGCGTGGATCGGTCAGGCGGTCGTAATAATCGCGCTGCCGGCGCTGCTCGTCCAGCGCCTCGTCCATCAGGCGTTCGAGGATTCGAAATGCCCCATCACCATGCACTTTTGGCATACCTCCTGTGTAAAAGGGGCGTAGCGCCGGTTGGTCACCGGCACCACAATCTTGTTCGTGTTCAGCGGGCGGGTCATTCAGGGCCTGTCCTGAGCCTGCGAAGGGATGAGTCCCTCGCCTTTGAACAGTTTGATAGCTTCGGCCAACGTCAGATCTGTCGGTGGCAGGATCAGGTCCGACGGCATTACAGTGTCCTGCAAAGGGGCGCAGTGCACTTCTACCAGGGTCGCCATTTGCTCCAGCAACATCTGCAACGCAGATTCGGTCCGAGTCAGCAACGCCACGATCTCGTTGTCCAGGTCATTCAGTTCTGCCAGCAACACCTCTTGTCAGTGACAATTTCGTACTGTCCTCTGCCGGACAGGCGGACAACCAGTGTCTCACTCATGCCGATACCTCCGCTTTCAGGCGTGCCAGTTCTTCATCCACCGCCTGGCTGCGTCCGATGCGGGCCAGCTCGCGCTCGATGTCGTCTGTACCCGGCTCTAGCACGTCGGCCAGCACGCCTTCGGCCACGAGATTGTCAATCGCGTCGGCGCGTGATTGCACNNTGCCCACATCGGCCAGGTCTTCGGAAATTCCGGTCAGCGCTTCGCGTATGCGCAGTTGCGCCTGCGACGAATCATAGATCGCCTCAAGCTCTTCTTTCCTGGAGCGCAAGGTAGTGATTTTACGTTCCAGGCTGGTCTGGCTCTGTTTCAGGTTGGTTACCTGGCGGTTCAGGTTCTCGACGTTGGTTTCCAGTTCGGCCTGGCGTGCCTCCGCTTCTTGCTTGCGCTGCAAGGCTATCCGGGCCAGATCGTCGCGCCCGGCTTCTACGGATGCCCTGGCCTGCTCCGCATATCTGGCCACGGCTGCTGCCATCTGGTCACGCTGGTTTTCCAGGCGCCGCTTAGCCGCACTCACATTAATCAGACTGCGGCCAAGTTGGCGGCGATTTTCCTCCAGCTTTGTCAGGCTGTAGTCCAGGCTGGCCCTGGGATCTTCCATCTGATCGGCCACTGCGTTAGCCCGCGCCTGAAAGATCGCTTTGAATCTCGACAGGATGCTACTCATGGTTCACTTCCCTTTCAATCAAATCAGGGCAATCGAAGCCTTGATCGGATGTCTAACAACGAACTCGGAGAAGACAACGAACAGTGAGTCATCTGCAGGAGATCCGGCAGTAGCCGGATCTCCTAACCTCTCAAATCGAGTTAGATGGCAAGGTCGTCGCGCATCTCTTCGTATTCGGCCTTGCTGATCTCGCCGCTTGCGTAGCGTTGTTTGAGGATGTCCAACGCCGATTCACGGGTGTCATTGCCGCGGGAACCGCCCATCATGTCCGGCCCCATCATGCCTGGCCCCATCATGCCGTAGCCGCCGCCCCATAGGCTTCTGAGCACCCACATGCCAACAGCGAACACTAGCACGACCACCACGGCGAAAACACCCACCTGCGGCAGCCAACCCAGCGCATAGGCGCTGGCGCCCAGCACCAACAACACAATGAACACCACACTGAACAATGCACCAAATCCCATCATCATGATTGTGTTACTCCTTTCTATGTTTATATTTGCCACATGGTCACTACTCAGGCTGTAGGCGTTTGACAAGATGTTCATGCAACCTTAGCGAAAACTCCATAGGAATTTCACAAGTTTGGGGTATACTCTATTCAGCATGACACTACCAT
>WVXJ01000250.1:0-898 GCA_011773575.1 Armatimonadota bacterium
CACTGGTGGTCTTCCCGGGATTATAGGATTTTACCCCTACCCCGAGAATACCGTCGGCCTCTTCCGCCCCCTAGCCCAACAGTATCCCCCGCGGTCTAGCGATTGAATCGGTAGATTTAACGGAAGACTTGTCAGGCCAGCTACGGACGCTTCAAGCCCAATAAACATCCCTACCACTCGGAGAGCTGGTATTACCGCGGCGGCTGACACCAGACTTGCCCTCTCCTTATTCCCCCGGCTCCTTACACCAGGGAAAAGCCGCCCTCAGCGGACGGCACTCGGGGTAGCCCCGTCACACTTTCGTGCATTGCGGAGTTTTCGCAACTGCTGCGCCCCGTAGGGCCTGGGCCCTTGTCTCAGTGCCCATCTCCGGGCTCCCGCTCTCACGGCCCGTACCGGTTATAGGCTTGGTGAGCCTTTGCCTCACCAACAACCTGATCGGCCGCGGCCCCGTCCTTGAGCAACGTCCAGAAGCATGATCTAGACGCCTTTTGGAAGGAGACCCCTTCCAGGTGTCTTCTTCTATCGAGGATTACCCCCAGTTTCCCGGGGTTTTCTTCGTCTCAAGGGTGGGTTAGCCACGTGTTACTGAGCCGTATGCCGCGTCTCCATCATAGCTTGGAGGCGCACAACTAACATGTCTTAGTCCTCCCCCGATAGCAGTAGGGTCCGGCAGGATCAACCGGATTTGTGTGGAGAGTACGTATGTACTCGCCGCTTTGCTGGTTGGAATTGGGGACTTGCACTCCTACGCCAAGCCCATGATTAGACCCAAGTTGGCTTACACGTTGTTTTCTTGAGTCCTCATTCTTGTTGCCGCAACCGGAGGTCAACATTTTCATCCTTGGGCAATGTACGCCCTGTTTTGTCTGGTTGACGCCGCCGTCTGAGTTGCGGC
>WVXJ01000250.1:1049-1307 GCA_011773575.1 Armatimonadota bacterium
CTTGCTTCAAATCTGTCCACGGTAGCTTTCAAAGTGAATGATTTCGCTTAGAGGTCTTCTTGAACGAGTCATGGGATTCTTTGCTGAATGCCCGATAGGAATAATTGCTACAGGTCGTACTTGCTCTGGCAGATTTAGTGCTCTTTTCGCTTCTTCTTCCTTGAACGCTCCAACCCAGCATGTTGCGAGTTCAAGGGCCGATGCGGCCAACAGCATATTTTGCGTTGCGGCAGCAGTATCTTGCAGGCAGTACAAATT
>WVXJ01000238.1 GCA_011773575.1 Armatimonadota bacterium
CGTGCCGCGTCGAAATGTTTGTGGCTCATGGCTTCCCTCCGTTGGTACGCTGGCGAGACGCGCCTACGCATTGCCCGCAAGCCGGACTGGCGTTGAAACACCGCGTTACGAACTTGTGGGTAACCTGGTACGTATCGCCGTCCTTGGTCAACCACCCGTGGGACACGAGGCGGTTGAACCAGAATCCGTCCTTGTGCCCAGCTCGCTGGTAATACGCCTCGATCTGCTCGCCAGTAAACGGCGCCCATCCTTCGCCGCGCTCCTGGCACATGCGGATCACGTACCCCGCTGATACCTCGGTTTCGTAGTGGTCCAACGCGTTGAACAGATGCCTGGACGCGTCGATGTGATCCGGTTGGATCGGGTAGTTTGAGTCTGTTGGGTTCACTGCTTTCCTCCGTTTGATAGACCACACCGTGGCCTGTTTGACTACTCCCCGCCGCGCGGGATGTGTGCTAGGCGTTGCGCCCAAGCGACCCGTCGGCGCGGGGAAAATAAGCCAGGATTTCCCAGCCCATGACCCCAGCGTTCGTGGGAGTACAAATCGTTACCCGTCCGGTTTTTGTTCGCGCCGTGCATCGATGCGCCATCTGAGACGGGAAGATTTGCTCTGATGATACGGTGCTGTCGTCCATCATGTGGGCGCCCACCATCGGGGTGCCTGCCTTGTCTGTGCTGATCCAAATCGGGTAGTTTGCCATTGTTCCTACTCCTCTGCCCCGGTCTCCCGGGGCGGGTTGGTTACAGCTGGCCGCCGAACGCGATCCGCACCGCTTCATGGTCGCGCAGGTAGTCGCTGCTCTCGGAATACGTGGGCCGGCGCCCGAGGCTGTCCCACAGGTGGCAGAACAGAGCATGCGACCGATCACGCGCGTTGACCCGAGCGACCTCTTTACCGTTGCGCTTGATCATGAAGTTTGGGTTGGTCATGCTGGCCTCCGGGGTCTGGGTTTTTTTCGTCGTCGTCATGATACTGTGTAGCAGGCGCTACACGGCCCGTCAACCCCTTTGTTCGATTTTTTTTGGTGCCGCTAGGTCGATTTTGCCTAACTATGCGAGATCATTGCGGCTACTGGGCGAAAAAAATTGAGGCCGCTGGGCTACGAGGTCACAAAGTCGGAGATCACGTTCGGCGTCGCCGTATCGAACCCGACCACGTCCAGTTGGCCTGCGTCGTCCGGGTTGGCGACCGAGTACCGATCAGCCGTCATGGCCACCGCAACCAGCTTCGCCGGAATGCCCGTCTTGTCGCGGTACATGCGCAGCGCCTGGTCAACGTGGATGTCGCCCGCCCAGGACTCGTTGTCGGTGTATGTGACGAACGCGTCGATCTCCACGCCGTTGTTCAGCGCCCACAGGATTGGCAGGGCGCAGTCGGTACCGCCGAACGGGAGGCCGTAGGTCATACGGACCACATCGTCGAGACGCTGCCGCGGACTGATAGGCAGTTGCGAGACACCGCTGCCGCCGCTACTCCAACCGAAACAGGCCCGACTGGTCATCTGAACGTACCCCGGTCCGCCGCTTGTGAACCCGAGGATCTCGTACGTCGATTCCACCCGGGCCGTGACCATTGCCATGGCCGCCGCCGCCTCGCGGCACGACAGGAACGGCTGACCAGCCACCTTGGCGCCCATGGAACCCGAAACGTCCAGCCCAAGGCAAAGTCGCTTCCCGGTGGGCCGCACCGCCTTGAACGCCGCGTAGAATGCCGCGTCCAGGACATCGATCACGCGGGCACACGGCTGCCACGTCAGCTTCCCCTTGAATCCGCGGCCGGCCGCGTACGTCTTGAGCGCGATCAGCACAGCCAACGGGTGTACGCGCGCCTTAACTAGCCGTTCCTCGCTGCCAAGCACGGACGCGATGTGCGCCGTCGTGGCGGACGTGTTGGTCACCATACCCAGCGCGGTGAGCTTGTTGAGGTTCCGCATGAGCGCGAATACCGGCATCTTGGGCAGCAGCGCTTCCCAGATCGCCACGTCGTTCAGGAACTTGGTCGGGACGGCCTCGCGCGGCAGGCCGTACCCCTTGATAAGCCGAACAACCTCGGCCGTCGACTCGCACCGCTTAATCTCCTCAAACGCCTCAACGATCGCGACGTTCTCGGTGCTTTCGTTCTCGCCGAGCTCGCCCTGCGTAATCCACCGAAAGATCGCCTGATGATCCACGCTCGACGCCTTCGGGTGCGATAACCGCAGCAGGTCCCGGTGACTCCACCCGTTGCGCTGCTGGTACTTCACCGCCTGGTACGCGACGCGTTCGGCTGGCTTGTCCGTATACCAACGGGCGATAGCGCGCTTGAACCCGTTGCCGCCGATACCGCCCAGCGCCTTGCAATACTCGGCGAAGTGAAAGAGGTGCGTCCCGATCCGCGCAACCATTGGCAGCGCCTGATACGCCGCAGCCCGGGTCGTCTCGTTTCCCAACTTCGCGCACATGGCCAGGACGAACAGAGCGGGATCGTTGCTTGGCGCGCGTCCGTCGTGCGACACCGCGGCTACCGTAGCAACGACCTTCGGGCCGTCGGCCTGGATGCACCGCTGCGTCGCCCTGCACGCCTCGACGGTGAGCTTGTGCTCGCCGACGTAGTACGTCCCGCCTTCGGTACCAAGGATCAGGAAACGTTCGAGCCGCTTCCAGTCGTCTACCTCCCAGCCGTGGCCGCCAGAACGCATCTGGACCTGTGGAGTTGTCGCGCCGACCATCGGTTCGGACTGCGGCGTCCTCTTCGTGCTGAAATGTTCGTGAATTTTCTGCATTGCCAACCTCCATGAGTTGAGGTCAGCGGATCCGTCTTGTTGCGGCAGGAAAGCAGCGAACAAGGTATGGCGTCGGGGGGTGGTTCGATTACGAGTCGATAACCCGGTGCCTTCGGTCCGCCGACAGGTAAAGGAGAACTAGTGTTTGGGCGCGGGATGCCCTACCAATTGGGCTACGGGCCCATAGCGCCGGGCCGAAACCCGGCAGGGCCCGACAAGATTCGAACTTGCGATAACCCGTGTCCGGTCGGTCCTCCAAATTTACGGTGAACAAAGAGAAGATGTCGACGTTTTCGCATGCTACCGTTACACCAACCGCTCCATGGGTAGGAGCGGTGCTGGAGTCGAACCAGCTCATCGTCTTTGGAAGAGATAACCGACATCTAGCGGTCCACCAAACTAGCGAGGAACAAGGTATGGAGTGGGTGTTTTGGCTGTTGCTCTACCGTCTGAGCTACGGCAGCCGAAGCCGCCGACGGGACTCGAACCCGCGACCCACAGATTACATGATAACCCACGCCTTCGGTTCCTCAAGCTTTCAGTTTTCAAAGTGCGTCCATCCACCTGTGACAGCCAGCACGGCGGCCGTCAAGGGGAAAATTCACTTAATCGTGCCCCACCGAGCGGCAACGACAGGATCCACCCCACCAGCCGATCGTCGCGGATCACCCGCAGGTCTACGCCGTTCGGTAGCAGCTTCGCCCACCGATCCCAGTGGCGCAGTAGCTTCTCGCGGTCGACCGGCTCGGACTCGGCTAGGAGGTCGTCGGCGATGATGGTAGGCGGGGGCTTGGTCATGGCCTTGTCACTCCTCAAAATCAGGATACCCAACCTCCGGCGCCGCCACCGCCTCGCACAACCACGGCTTGGTGCGCTGCCACTCAAAGTAGTCGTGTCGCCACAGGTCCGGAAACCGCCAGCGCAACGGGTAGCGACCGCCGATCACCATCGTGCGGCGGGTGCAGTTGTCGTGTCCACACGGCTCCCACAAGCCGTAACCGTACTCAGGGTGACGGCGGCAAATCCACCCACGTTGCCCCGTTCCGTAGATCGTACACCGCCGCTCGGCCCGATCGAAGTAGCGGCACCGGTACTCGAAGTGGCTATAGCCGCGAGAATCCTGAGCTGCCGAAACCCAACGGAGGTACACGAACGCGCGCTGAAAGAACGCCTGATCC
>WVXJ01000133.1:0-240 GCA_011773575.1 Armatimonadota bacterium
GAGAATGCGGCCCGACATCCTAAAGTCTCTTCTTTCCGTCTCCCCAGTTTATCATATGGACAGAGCCGTGAATCATCGAAATCCCCGCCACAGCGCTGCCCCGATGGCTACGGCGAGGAGAAGC
The DNA here is from genome assembly GCA_011773575.1 of Armatimonadota bacterium. Lineage (GTDB taxonomy): Bacteria > Armatimonadota > Hebobacteria > Hebobacterales > WVXJ01 > WVXJ01. The sequence continues at coordinate 125 of WVXJ01000133.1, forward strand.
AGAGCGATCAGCAGGAAGAGATTGGAGGCTCGCGGATCAATCGGCGAAACGGCCAGCATGAAACTGATCACGGCACCGCCGATAAACGGCAAGACGGCGGCAAGCCCTTTGCGGCC
>WVXJ01000133.1:393-3118 GCA_011773575.1 Armatimonadota bacterium
GACAATTGGGCTTTGCAGAAAGGCTGTGAAGGGGAGCAGTAAGCGGAAATAAGGCCGCAGAGAGCCAGGGGTTGCTGTGACCTGGCGCCGGAAACCGCCGAATCTCGCCCCGGAGCCGTGCCGGTGAAAAGGGCGCCGCCGCCCTCTTAGCCGATGCCGGGAGACGCCCGTTAGCGCGTTGAGCGAGTGGCCTCACTTGCCTTGGTCGGCCCTGACCCGGGCAGGCGGAGCAACTTGGGTGGTACCGCGGGAGCATGCCTCTCGTCCCAAAGGGCGAGGGGCTTATTTGTTAGGAGATGGATGAGAGTTAGGCAGGAGCATATCTATGGCACTGGAAAAGGGACGGAAGGCCATGCGAAGTGACGTGGTGAAAAAGGGCCCGGAGAGAGCGCCGCACCGTGCGCTGCTGTATGGCACCGGCATGGGCCACAGAGAGATGAACAGGCCTTTCATTGCGGTGGCGACGGCGTGGAACGACATAGTCCCCGGCCATGTGGGGATGCGGGATTTGGAGCGCTATATCGAGCGGGGCATCTATGCCGCCGGAGGCGCCGCCTTTTTCTTCGGATTGCCGGGCATCTGTGACGGCATCGCCATGGGGCATATGGGGATGCATTATTCTCTGCCCTCTCGCGAACTGATTGCCGACAGTGTGGAGTCAATGGTGCAGGCCCATGCATTTGATGGGCTGGTGCTGTTGACGAACTGTGACAAGATAACCCCGGGGATGTTGATGGCGGCGGCGCGGGTGAATATCTCCTCCATTGTGGTGACCGCAGGCCCCATGCTGGCGGGCCGTTGTACGCCCATTGAAGGGAAACTCTCCGCGCTCGCGCTGGAGTTTCAAAAGCAGGGCGATCTGGGCCGAGCCGCCACGGCTTCCCGGTTGGCCCACGGTCATATCATATACGGTGATGCCTATTACGCGGCGGCGTGGCGCAAGGAGGGCAAAATAAGCCAGTCGGCGCTGGAAACCATGGAACAGGCCGCCTGTCCCGGAATGGGTTCTTGCCAGGGTCTGTATACGGCGAATACCATGGCCTGTCTGACGGAGGCGCTGGGGATGAGCCTGCCGGGGTGCGGGACCGCCCTCGCCATCTCCGCCGCCAAGAAACGCATTGCCTATGAATCTGGAGAGCAGATCCTGTCCTTGGTGAAAAAAGGGCTGCTCCCCCGGCAGATCATGAGCAAAGCGGCATTTCGCAATGCCATCCGGGTGGATTTGGCTCTGGGCGGCTCAACAAACACTGTCTTGCATCTGCCGGCGATCGCCCATGATGCGGGAGTGGATTTGCCCATCAGGTGGTTTGATGAACTTTCCCGCTCGACGCCNNTTGGACCGGGCGGGAGGGATCCCCGCCGTGCTGCATGTACTGCGAGATTCTGTAGAGAGCAGCCCCACAGTCTCCGGAAAAGACCTGCGCTCTATTGCAAGGGCGGGCCGGGTGTTGAATAGGGAGGTCATCAGACCTTTGGATAGACCCTATCACGAGGAAGGCGGAATCGCCATTTTGAGTGGTAATCTGGCGCGTGACGGTGCCGTGATAAAATCTTCCGCAGTGGCGGAGGAGATGCGGACCTTCCGCGGAAAGGCGAAAGTATTTGACAGTGAAGAGGCCGCCACAGAGGCCATCCTGGGGGACAAAATCTCCGCTGGTGAAGTGGTAGTCATCAGGTATGAAGGCCCCAGGGGCGGCCCGGGAATGAGAGAGATGCTCTATCCCACGGCACTGATTACAGGAAAGGGACTGAGCCGAGAAGTGGCCTTGATTACTGATGGGCGCTTCTCCGGAGCAAGCATCGGTCTCTCTGTCGGCCACGTCTCACCGGAGGCGGCCGAGGGAGGGCCTATCGGGCTGGTGAAAAATGGAGACATCATCGAGATTGATGTGGACAAGAGGAGACTGGAACTGAAAGTTCCCGCGGCCGAACTTGCCCGGAGAAAGAAGAATTGGAAACCTCCTCAGCCAAAGATAAAGACAGGATACCTGGTACGCTACGCGAGCACAGTGAGTTCTGCGGCAAAAGGGGCCATCGTCTCACCCGAATAGGAATCCGTGGGCAGGACTTCATGTCCTGCCACTCACTGATCATTGCTTTTCCATGATAGGAGAGAACAAATATGAAGATAAGCGGCGCGCAAGCCTTAATTGAATGTTTAAAACGAGAAGGGGTGGAGGTCATTTTCGGCTATCCGGGGGGAGCCACTTTGCCCATCTATGACGTTCTTTACTCCACACCGGAGATACGCCACATCCTGACGCGGCACGAACAGGGCGCGGCCCATGCCGCGGACGCTTATGCCCGCGCCAGTGGCAAGGTGGGGGTGTGTATGGCCACCTCCGGTCCCGGCGCCACCAACCTGGTTACCGGAATCGCCACCGCGCAGATGGATTCCTCTCCCATTGTGGCGATCACCGGACAGGTTGCCACCTATGCTATTGGCAAGGATTCTTTCCAGGAGGCCGATATCACCGGTATCACCATGCCCATCACGAAGCACAATTTCCTCATTACCCATGTGGAGGAAATCGCTCAGGTGATGAAACAGGCCTTCCACATCGCCTCCACGGGCCGGCAAGGGCCGGTTTTGGTGGATATTCCAAAGGATTTGCAGGTGGCGAAACTCGAGTTCGACTATCCGAAAGAGACGGACCTGCGAAGTTATCGGCCTTTTTCCGGGGAAGGCCATGTGCGCATGATAAAGAAAGCAGTGGCGCTTCTC
>WVXJ01000133.1:3128-5610 GCA_011773575.1 Armatimonadota bacterium
AAGTTGGATGCGCCGGTTACCACCAGCCTGATGTGTAAAGGTGGGATTCCGGAGAATGATCCGCTTTCTCTGGGAATGCCGGGTATGCACGGAACCGCCTATGCCAATTATGCGCTGCATGACGCGGATGTGATCTTGAGCGTGGGGACGCGGTTCGATGATCGGGTTACGGGCAAAATCTCCACCTTTGCCCGCAAGGCGAAGATCATCCACATAGATATTGACGCCGCCGAGATCGGCAAGAGCGTTGGAGTCGAGGTGCCCATCGTGGGCAACGCCAAACAGGTGCTGGCAGCCCTGATTCGCGCCTGCAAGAAGGTCAAACACCCCAAATGGAGGGAGCAGGTTGCGGAGTGGAAGAAGAAATATCCGCTGTCTTACAAGGGAAACGGCCTGAAGCCCCAGTTCGTGATGGAGCAGATCCGTGACGCAACCAAGGGTCAGGCCCTGATCTGCACCGGAGTGGGCCAGCATCAGATGTGGGCGGCGCAGTGGTATCCCTGCAGCAGGCCTCGCCAGTTCATCTCCTCAGGAGGATTGGGGACGATGGGATTCGGCCTGCCCGCGGCTATCGGCGCGCAGGTGGCCTGTCCGGAGAGCGTGGTGTGGGATATTGACGGGGACGGCTCTTTCCAGATGAACATTCAGGAGCTCGCCACCGCGGTGGTTAATAACCTGCCCATAAAGATCGCCGTCTTCAATAACCGCTATCTGGGGATGGTGCGCCAGTGGCAGCAGCTATTCCACGGCGCGCGCTATTCCCAGACGGATCTGGATGTGGGGACTCCCGATGTGGTGAAAGTGGCGGAGGCGTATGGAGTTCCCGCCGCGCGGGTGACGAAGCCGGAAGAGGCGAAGCCTGCCATACGCAAGGCCATGCAGACGAAAACCAAGCCGTTCCTGATTGATTTCCAGGTTGCGAGAGAAGAGAACGTTATGCCCATGGTTCCTGCGGGCGGCTCGATTGATGAAATGTTGATTGACTGAACAATGAGTTCATCCTCAAGTTGAGAGGAGGTAGGACGCAGATGGCGAGTAATGATAAGCAACATACCATTTCCGTATTAGTGGAGAACCGCCCCCGGGTCTTGGCGCGCACGGCGTCTCTCTTTTCCCGCCGGGGTTTTAACATTGATTCTTTAGCCGTCTCCACCACAGAGGACCCCACTATATCTCGTATGACAATTGTTGTAGCGGGTTCGGATTCGGTGCTGGAACAGATCACCAAACAACTGAACAAATTGGTTGACATCATAAAAGTACTGGACCACACGGATGAACCGCTGGTCTCACGGGAACTGGCGCTGATCAAGGTAAACGCGGATCCCGACTGCCGCGCGGAGATAATGCAGGTCGTTGACATTTTCCGCGGCAATATAGTGGATGTGGGAGAAAGAACCTTCATCATTGAATGCACGGGAACGGCGGCGAAGATTGACGCTCTTCAAGGGCTGCTGGAGAAGTACGGTATCCGGGAGATGATGCGCACCGGCCGCATTGTGCTGGCGCGGGGATTGAAGACTACGTGATATGACGGAACCACTGACGGTCGGCTGGGAGAGACTGTGGCGAGATGAGGAGATTGCAAAACGGTGGGCGGAAATGCCGCCTTTGCCCGAGGTCGTCAAAATGGCGGATATGCTTGAAGCCGAAGGGCGCAAGCGTGTGCTCGACATCGGCTGCGGGATGGGGCGTCATACCCTCTATCTCGCCGCGCGGGGCTTTGAAGTCACCGCCACGGACAATGCTCCCAGCGCGCTGAGCGTTTGCAAGAAGCAACTCGCTGAGGCCGGTCTGCAGGCCGAACTGGTTGAGTGTGATATGGCGGAATTGCCTTTTCCGGAAAAGCATTTCGACGGAGTGGTCGCGTCTCAGGTTATCCACCATGCTGACAGAGCGGCCCTTCAGCGAATCATACGCGAGATTTCACAAAGGCTCGCTCCGGGAGGCGTGTTCGTCTGGAAAACGCCGACAACTCGCCACTGCAATTGCGGGCACGGGCGGGAGGTAGAGCCGGGCACTTGGGTTAACCCGGAACAGGAAGACGGCATTCCTCACCACTACTGCACCGAGGAAGAAGCCCGCGAACTGCTTAACCCTTTTGACATTAAGTCAATGTGCGAAAGTGAATACGAGAAAGACGGAAGAATCCGTTGCCATTGGCGTATCATCGCGCGCAACAAGAACACAGTTTAACAAGCCAAGAAATGAAAGAATTAATAGACGAGCAAGTCTTCATCACAGGGCTTCGCGGGGCGGCCGTCCTATTGATGGCGGCGGGGCTTGTCTTCGCGATACTTGGCTGGCGATTGAAGAAGTCACCATTGCAGAGTCTGGGGCTGGGATTGGTGATTGCGGGCCCTCTGCTCTGGCTGTTATGGTTGGCCTACGGAAAGGTAATAGAACACTTCGGGCTGGATAGTGTCAAAGGCCTGGGTGTCAATATCGTCGTTTTTGTGATTGCGGGGATTCTCGCGGGCCT
>WVXJ01000133.1:5658-26073 GCA_011773575.1 Armatimonadota bacterium
AAACTCTAATACAACAACCGGAGGGAAAAATGGCCGAGATGTACTTTGATAAAGATGCTGATTTGGGCATACTGAAAGGTAAGACCATTGGCATTGTTGGCTATGGTATTCAGGGCAGAGCCCAGGCGCTGTGTCTGCGTGACAGCGGCCTGGAGGTGCAGGTAGCGGAATTGGAGGGCACGCCGAATTGGAAGAAAGCGGTTGAAGACGGCTTCAAGCCCGCTTCCGCGGCGGAGGTGGCAAAGGCCTCGCAAGTAATACAGATCTTGACCCAGGATCATGTGCAGGCTCTTATCTACAAGAACGATATCGTCCCTCATCTGGAAAAGGGAGACGCCCTGGGTTTCTCACATGGATTCAATATCCATTTCAATCAAATCGTCCCTCCGGAGACGGTGGATGTCTTTATGGTGGCCCCCAAAGGACCGGGCGCGCTGGTGAGGGAGATGTATGAACAGGGCAAAGGTGTGCCCGCCCTGTTGGCAGTCCATCAGGACTACACCGGCAAGGCGAAAAACCTGGGGATGGCCTATGCCAAAGGCATTGGGGCGACCCGCGCCGGTCTCATCATGACCACCTTCAAAGAAGAAACCGAGACCGATCTGTTCGGCGAGCAAACCGTGCTCTGCGGGGGTGTGACGGAACTCATCAAGGCCGGGTTCGATACTCTAATAGAGGCCGGCTATCAGCCGGAGATCGCTTATTACGAGGTGCTGCACGAACTGAAACTTATCACAGATTTGATTCAGGCCCATGGCATCAGGGGTATGAGAAAAAGGGTCTCTGATACCGCTGAATTCGGAGACATGACCCGGGGCAAGAGGATCATCACCGAGGAAACCAGAGAGGAGATGTGGAGTATCCTCTCCGAAATACAGACCGGAGAATTTGCCCAGGAATGGATACTGGAGAATATGACGGGTCGGCCCATCTTCCGCGCCTTGGAGAAGGCAGAAGCGGAACATCCGATTGAGGAGATCGGTGCCAGACTGCGGGAGATGATGCCCTGGATGAAGGAATAGAGCGCCTCTTTTGGTAGTGGCGGCGGAGGGCAACTGAGATGGCGAAGAAGACGGACAAGAGACAGAAGATCTATATTTTCGACACCACCCTGCGGGATGCCGAGCAATGCCCGGGGGCCAGCATGACTTCCCAAGAGAAACTGAATGTGGCTCAGCAATTGGCGCGTCTTGGGGTGGATATAATCGAGGCCGGATTCCCGTATTCTTCGCCCGGTGACTTTGAAGCAGTCCAGACTATTGTCAAGAAGGTAAAGGGTCCGACGATAACGGGGCTGGCTCGCTGTCGGCCGGAGGACATTGATCGCACCGCGGAGGCGCTGCAGGGAAGCAAGCGGGTCCGGCTGCACACCTTTATCGGCACTTCGCCCACACACCGCGAAGGCATATTGCGCAAATCCAAGAAAGAAGTGCTGGAGATGGCCGTCTCCTCTGTGGCGCGCGCCTGTCGGCTGGTGAAGGAAGTGGAATTCTCCCCCATGGACGCAACCCGCACGGAGTTCGACTATCTCTGTCAGGTTGTGGAGAAGACCATCGAGGCCGGGGCCGCGGTAATCAATATTCCGGATACCGTGGGCTACGCGCTGCCCTGGGAATTCGGTGACCTCATCCGCCGGCTGCGGGAATCGGTGCCGAATATTGACAAGGCGATACTGAGTGTGCACTGCCACGATGACCTGGGTCTGGCCACGGCGAACTCACTGGCGGCCGTGGCGAACGGCGCCACCCAGGTGGAATGTACCATCAACGGACTGGGTGAGCGAGCCGGAAACGCGGCGCTGGAGGAGATCGTCGTGGCGATCGATACCAGGCCGGAACTGAAGCGGAAGTTCGTCATAGGCCTCAACTTGAAGGAACTCTACCGCACCAGCCGCCTCGTGCGAGAGGTAACCGGAATGCCCGTGCAGCCGAATAAAGCCATCGTCGGCGCCAATGCCTTTGCTCATTCCTCCGGCATCCATGTGGACGGAGTGCTCAAACAGCGAGAAACCTTCGAGATAATCCGGCCTCAGAAGATCGGCCTGGAGCAGAGCCAGATCGTGCTGACGAGCCGCTCCGGCCGGCACGCGGTGAAACACCGCCTTGCCGAATTGGGCTACCAACTCTCAGCGGGAGAACTGGAGAAGACCTACCAGCGATTCCTCGCCGTCGCCGATCAGCGCAAACAGGTTACCGACGAAGAACTGGAATCTCTGGTGGCGGATGAGCTGCGCCTTGCTCAGGAGATCTACCAACTCGACTATCTGAATGTAGTGAGCGGCGGAACAACCATCCCCACGGCTACAGTACGCCTGCGGCGAGATGGTGATCTCCTCCAGGCGGTGACCAATGGTGTGGGCAGTGTGGATGCGGTTTACCGCGCCATCGCACAGATCATCAATGTCCAGCACCGTCTGGTGGACTACAACGTGAGTTCCGTTACCGGCGGGACCGACGCGCTGGGTGAGGTGATGGTGCGTATCAGCGACCGCGCGGGGACCATTCATACCGGGCGCGGCTCCAGCATGGATATCATTGACGCCTCCGCCAAGGCCTACCTCCAGGCCCTGAACAAGATGGTGCTGCGCGCAGGTGTCGCCGCGCGCACCAAATCAAAGCGCCGCCGCACACAGTCGAAAGCGAAGCAATAAGGAGCGAAGATTAAGGCTCATGCCTGCGGCTCAGACCATAACCCAGAAAATACTCGCGGCCCATTGCGGCCGCGAATTCGTCGAACCAGGGGAATTCATCAGCGTCCAACTCGACCTGATGCTGGCAAATGACATCACCGCGCCTCTGGCCCTGAAGGAATTCGCCAAGATCGGCTGTGAGCGGGTGCGCTTCCCGGAGAGGGTGGCCCTAGTGCCGGATCATTTTGTGCCGGCAAAAGATGTGCGCGCGGCGCAACAAGCGCAACTGCTGAAGAAGTTCGCCATCGAACAGAAGATCCCCAATTATTGGGAGATCGGCCGCGGGGGAATCGAACATACACTGCTGCCGGAGGAAGGTCTGGTGGTCTCCGGGGATTGTGTCATCGGGGCGGATTCTCACACCTGCACCTATGGCGCGCTGGGAGCCTTCTCCACCGGCGTTGGATCCACCGATTTCGCCGCCGCCCTGGCCACCGGTGAATGCTGGCTGCAGGTTCCGGAGAGCATCAAGTTCATTTACCGCGGCCAACTCCGTCCCTGGGTAGGCGGTAAGGACCTTATCCTCCATACCATCGGAGAGATTGGAGTGGATGGCGCGCTCTATCAAGCGATGGAGTTCTGTGGAGAGGCCGTCTCCGCGCTGGATATTGCGGGCCGGTTCACGATGTGCAATATGGCTATCGAGGCGGGCGGGAAAAACGGTATTATCGCACCCGATGAAATCACCTTGGCCTATCAGAAGAACCGGGCAAAGCGTTCTCCGAAAGTCTATGCCAGTGATCCCGACGCTCCCTATGCGCGAACCATTGAATTCGATTGTGAGAAAATTGAACCACAGGTTGCTTTCCCGCATCTGCCTTCAAACACGCGGCCTATCAGCCGGGTGGGGGAGGTGCCCATTGACCAGGCCGTTATCGGGTCTTGCACAAATGGCAGGATTGAGGATCTTCGCCAGGCTGCGGAGATATTGCGGGGGCGGAGAGTGCATTCGAATGTGAGACTGATTATCATCCCGGCCACACAGGAGATCCACCTTGCCGCGGTCAAAGAAGGGCTCGTCCAGATATTCCTGGAAGCGGGTGGAGTCTTCTCTCCCCCGACATGTGGACCCTGTCTGGGAGGACATATGGGGATTCTCGCCGAGGGAGAGCGGGCCATCGCCACCACCAACCGCAATTTCATCGGCCGCATGGGACACCCCAAGAGCGAGGTCTATCTGGCAAATCCGGCCATAACCGCCGCCTCCGCTGTGCTAGGCCGTATCGGCTCACCGGAGGAAGTGTAGGGTAAGGAGTGGGACATGAAACTGCGCGGGCGGGCGCACAAGTTTGGCGACAATATTGATACCGATATAATCATTCCTGCAATCTATCTGGACACCACCTCTGAGGAGGAACTCGCCGCGCATTGCATGGAGGGTTTGGCGGCCGATTTCGCACAGCGGGTGAAGCCGGGTGATGTGATGGTTGGCGGGTTGAACTTCGGCTGCGGCTCCTCCCGGGAACATGCGCCCGTGGCCATCAAGGCGGCGGGCATCTCCTGTGTGATCGCCGCCTCCTTCGCCCGCATCTTCTTCCGCAATGCCATTAATATCGGCCTGCCGGTGATGGTATGTCCTGAAGCGAGCCAGAATATCCAGGAAGGGGAGGAGATAGAGATTGACCTGGCCGCAGGTCAAATCAAGAACCTGACCAAAGGAACTTCCCATCAGGCGGCGGCCTTCCCGCCTTTCCTGCAGGAGATCATCTCAGCGGGCGGGTTGATCGAATACACCAAGAAGCGGACTGCTATTCCGTGAAATCGGCGGCGGGCTCAACGGCAATGCCGGCCGGCTCTATCGTCACCTCCAGGGCCGTTCCGAAGACCGTCACCTCCAATACACCATCCGCCGATGCCTCCACTTCTACTGAGGGAATCTCTTCCTCTTCATCGGACAGATTGACGAAGGAGACGAGATGACTACTGCCTCCGGAGAATCCATAGCCTTGACTGTCGCTTCTGATCAGGAGAGTGAGGGAGAATTCGCCTCCGCCCTCGGCGGCCGGCACGCCGTCTCTGGAGACCAAAGAGGCCTGGGGGCCATGGATTTCAAGGACGATCGCTTCAGATCCGTATTCTTGCACCTGCAGGAAGGGCCGCCCTTCTTCAACCAGAACTCGAATAGGCAGAGGAACGGCGATATTCATCCCCGCGCCTCCGAAGATGAGGTAGGGCTGAGATCCTCCTGCCAACTGGAGGCCGGAATCAACCTGAAACAATGTACTCCCATCTCCCCGGCTCAGGACCTGTGAGAAGAGTCGCGAAGTAGCGGGCTGGAATAGGCCGACCGCTCCATCATCAAAGAGAACCGCTTCCGCCGGTGTAAAGAGCCCCTCTCCTCCCATTATTGTGACGGGTCTGCGACGTCCGATGAGATCCCCATGGAACTCGTCAAAGAGCGCATCACCGCTCTGCCAATTCTCCCACAGGGGAGCGGAAGCGAAGATCGCATGGCCCGCGCCGAAATTGTTAATCAGGATACTGGGTGAGCGCGCCCCGAACTCATGGCGAGTCATGAACTCTTTGACATCGCCCATAGTCCAGACATCGCCTATCAGGCCGGAGAACGCGCCTCCCTCTCGCCGCCCTGAGGTCATCGCCTGTTCAGGCATTGAGGGAAAGAGTGGGTCTGACTCCATAACCACGAGATCAAATGGATTGGAGTAGATCGGAGCTATATATCTTGGCCCGAAGAGATCTGCCAGCGCCTCCGGCAAAAGATTGAGGGTTCTGCTCTCATACAAGCCTATCCCCCAATCCGCCACCAGGATCCCGCCTCCGCTCACATACTCAATAAGCGCCTGTTGGCTGAGCGGAGAGATGGTGAGGGCGCGCGGCGCGAAAATGACGCCATAGCGATTCAGGTTTATGTCAGTGAGCATGTCCGCAGTGAGATAGTCCATCAAACCGAAGCGTGTGCCACGGCCGAAGGTTTGAAAGAGAATACCGGGCTCTGCGGAGGGTGGGAAGTCGCAGAAGCCGTAATCCTCGCCTCCCGTGAATGGCTCATACAGGAAGGCCGCCTCCACCTGTGGGGTTCGGGGGAACAAATCCAGGCCCACGGCGAGGTCATTTAATCTGACCAGGGCGTTTTGCAGTCCCGCATCATTCCGGATGCTCGCCCAGCCGTCCAGTCCGATTCCCGTGGCCCCATGCAGCAAACACTCACCCGCCCAATCGTACAGGGTGGCGGCGGAGACTTCCGCCGCGTCGGCAAACCCGAAAGCGAGGAAATGGTTGCCCCTGCGCGCCATGTCTATGGCTTCGATTCCGATGAATCCCCCTCCCGCCGCCGGGGCCGGCTCGGCCGCAAGGCTAATCATCCCGTCATACGAATCAGAAGGCACTGTGAGAGAGCGAAAGTCGACCTGATCGCCAAGGATGATCAGATGGTTCGCATCCGCGGCTGCGATTTCGCTCGCCCAAAGGTCCAGCAATTCCCGATAAAGCCAATAACGGTAAAGGCCCAGGTCAATCGTCGCGCGGCCGAATTGTCCTTCTAAGAAGGCATCCACTTCAGCGGGTGAATCCTGGGAGATTTCAGAGAAATTGGAGAATCTGCTGGACCAAGCCTCATTCAGGTTCTTAATGTCTTCATAGACTTCACGCAGCCATCTCTGGAAGTCAGCGTCTGAATAGGGCACTATCTCCGGGGAAAGTCCTTCCACAATCCAGCCGAACAGCCCCGGCCGGTCTCTTAGTGCTGAGACGGTTGCGCTGACAAAACTCCTTACCTGGTTCTGATAGACGGAAGAACGCGGATGAGCCGCGATTGTAAATTCATCATTTTCATCCAGCTCCGCGGCACTTGCATCCAGCCCCACGAGAGAGCCGAGATAGAGATCTTCGCCCGCAGCCATAAGTTCGTCCGCGGCGGCCAGCGATTCCTCATCCGCCCAGGAGATCTCGATATGGAGTACATTCAACCCCGCTTCCGCGTAGGCCTCCACCTCCTCCATGTCAGTGAGTCCCCGCGCCCACATCAAGAGCAGGGGCGCCCCGTCCGCGAAAACCAGATTGCCTCTCTTTTCAACGACGACCGGTTCCGCGGGCGACGCTTCGGACACGGCCTCCATCTCCTCGAGATCCTCGTCCGGTTCTATTTGTCCGAGGACATGCGCCGGCCACGAAAGCATCACTACGAGCACGACCACCAGGATCGCCAGCCCAGTTCTCATCACTTAACCTCCAGCAGTAACGCTCCCAGCAATATAATCTGACACTTCCTGAAGAAGAACTTCTACTCCTCAATCTTCGTTGCTCTCTTGGCTCTTCGCTCCATGAGTATGATTACCCCCCAGGTGCCCAGATAAAGCAGGGCCAGCGGCATGGCCGCAAGCATCATGCTGATAGGATCCCAGGAGGGCGTGATTATGGCCGCGATAATGAATACCGCCACGGTCGCCTCTCGCCAGCGCCGCCGCAGGGTCGCCTCCGGCAAGATGCCAAGGCGGTTGAGAAGCACGATCAAGACCGGTAATTGGAAGCCGATTCCAAAGGCCAAAAGCAGTTTCGCCAGGAAAAGGATCGTTCCCTGAACCCGCAACTGTGCCGTCATTCCCGGCAGAACGAAATATTCGCTGAGCAGCCACTTCAGGAAAACACTGCACATCCAATAGCCGAAGGCGACGCCGCACAAAAAGAGAGCAAATACCACCAACGGCAGGGTCCGAATTACCCGCCGTTCCCGCTGCGTCAGCCCGGGCCGCACAAATCCCCACACTTCCAGCAAAACGAAGGGGAGCGCCAGAGCAAGCCCCGCCACCAGACTCACCTGGCATCTCACCCAAAAAGGCTCCATTATGTCCAGCACCTGTAAGGTGCCGCTGGTGTGCTGCAGTGTCTTGAGCACAGGTCGCTCCAACAAACGGAATATATAGGGATACAGAATCCAGCATATGCTCATACCCGCCATCACATAGACCAGCGAACGTATGATTCTGGCACGAAGTTCCTCCAGATGTTCAGTTAGAGCAAGTCGTCTATCTTCTTCCATCGTCTACTTCTTTAGACAGGAAATCAGCCGTTTGAANNNNTTGATTGACAGAATAGGCATTCTCTGCTAGCCTTTCAAGTAACAGGACAAGGTAACCAGAGCTTCTTTGTTTTAATATCACCGCACTATCTTCAGCAACTTCGCAGCAGAGTGCCTCCTGGATGTGATTCTGGGTGGCCGGACTTCTCAGAAACGCACTCACGCAACCATCCTCCGACAGGGCCCCCTTTAGCGGGCGTCCTCGTTTGTGCCTTCGTGCAGATTCGGGTAACCAATATGCAAATAAACCGAGGCCAGGCCGCAAGAATAGTTTCTTCTTTTTGTGCCCCGTTCTCCTGCCGCGCGACCATCTTTTTCATGATTTCCATAGGAATTGCGGTTGTCCTGAGACCAAGTTACTCCGGCGGAGGCTCTCCAGAGACGGTCGAGACAGTGCCCGCGCCGCAGATACAAGTCTTCGCGGATGGCGAATACATAACTGTTTCCGCAAAGGACATCACAGTCGCCGAGGCCTTGCGAGAGGCGGGGATTCTACTGGGCCCGCTGGACCGTGTGGAGCCTTCAATGAAAGAGCCCGCCCGGGCGGGGATGGAGATCCGCGTAACCCGTGTGGAGATGAGGATTGTCCGTGAGGATGTCTGTGAGCCGCACCAGAGGATAGTCCTTATGGATGAAGATTTGCGGCCCGAACAAGTAGTCGAAGTGCAAAAGGGCCAAGACGGGCAGATATGGAGAGAGGTGCGCATCTGGGAGAAGGACGGAAAAGAGACCAAGCGAGACATAATAAGTGAGATCCGGGTGCAGAAGAAGATCGACGCGGTAGAGATGCGCGGCGTTTCTTCACTTCCTTCCCGGCGAGCCGTTGTCCGCCGGTGCCTCACCATGGAAGCCACCGCCTATGATCCCGGCCCGCGGAGTTGCGGGAAGTTCGCTGACGGCCGCACCTCCATAGGCCTGAAGGCCGGTAAGGGAATAGTGGCCGTCGACCCCAGGGTCATTCCCCTCAGAACACCGCTCTACGTAGAGGGCTACGGGCTGGCCATTGCCGGAGATGTCGGAAGTGCCATCAAGGGCATGCGCATTGACCTCGGCTTCGACACCTACCGTGAAGCGATTCAGTTCGGCCGCCGCAAGGTAAAAGTGTATCTGTTGCAGTAGGTCTATCCCTTTCACAGAGACTGCGAGCGCTCAATCTCCTCCCAGCGAGCACTCATTCTCCTCATTTGTGGTTGTTGCTGCGTTTGATTCCCTCTCAGGTCCGCATTCTTTGGCTGGCGCAGATATGCTAAAATTAATTCTTGAGGCCCAGCGGCCTCAATTTTTGGAAGGAAGTCGAAATAATGCAGTACCGAGAATTTGGAAATCTGGGCTATCACATCTCCGCCTTGGGTTTTGGCGCTATGCGATTGCCCATGAAGGGTGATCACGTAGACGAAGAAACCTCCATAGAAATGATTCACCGAGCCTTTGAACTCGGAGTGAATTACATAGACACCGCGGAGCCTTACTGTAACGGCGAGAGCGAGATTGTTGTGAGCAAGGCGCTGAAGGGCTGGCGGGACAAGGTGTGGCTGTCCACCAAGAACTGGAAGAATGACCAACCCACAGGCCCCTGGAGGCAGATGCTCGACAACCAACTCCGCAAATTGGATGTGGACTACATCGATGTCTATCACATGCACGGTATCTCCTGGGAACTCTTCGACAATTACATCAGCCGCCCCGGCATGGCCCTGGAAGCCGCCCATAAGGCGAAAGATGAGGGTCTCATCCGCCATATCTCTTTCTCTTTCCACGATACCCCGGAAGCGCTGTGCAAGATAATTGACGCCGGCTGCTTTGAATCAGTTACCCTTCAATACAACCTGCTGGACAGAGCCAATGAGCCGGGCATCGCCCGCGCCCATGAGAAGGGAATGGGGGTAGTCGTGATGGGACCGGTCGGCGGAGGCCGGCTGGGCGCCCCTTCGCCGGAAGTCCAGGCCCTCATCCCCGGAGGCAGCAAGAGCACCGCGGAAGTGGCGCTGCGCTTCGTTTTGGCAAATCCGGGTGTCTCCTGCGCCATTTCAGGGATGGCCAATCTCGCCATGGTGGAGGAGAATTGTGCCACAGCCAGCCGGCAAGAACCCCTTTCCACAGAAGAGAAAGATGCCATTGAGGCACAACTGGAAGAGAAGAAACGGCTCGCCGAACTCTACTGTACCGGCTGCAATTACTGTATGCCTTGCCCCAATGGGGTCAACATCCCGGGCAACTTCCACGCCATGAACATGCTGCGGGTTTACGGGCTGAAGGAGCTCGCGCGCGGCCTCTATCAACAGTTCGGGGAGGATAAGGAGAACAACTTGCCGGCGAGCGCCTGTGTAGAGTGTGGAGAGTGTGAACCCAAATGTCCCCAGCACATCCCCATCATTGCCCAACTTAAAGAGACACACCGCGCTCTGGGAAAGGGCGAAAAGTAGATATTGTATCGACATGACTGCCCGAGAAGAGTGTGGAATATCTTCGCCGAGAAACCTTGTACAGGTTCAGATTTCTAAAGAAGAAAAAGGTTTGAAAGGATATCATATGAGGCTGTCCCCATTGCTGATTCGCTGCACAATGATTTTCATGCTGACCTTGCTCTTGGAGCCGGCCGGCTTCATGGGGGGCAATGCGCGGGCAGCGGCGCCCGCTCGGGCCGAGCGGGCCGTGGATCCGGGCGCGATGGAAGCGGTGGATGAGTATCTGTACGCCCTTGCCAGAGGAGACAAGGAAACTCTGAAGAGGTTGACTCCACAGCGGCCGGAGAATTTCTATGGGCCCTGTCTCTTCAAGAAGATGCCGACCTTGAGCGCTGCCCGCGCGAAAGGCCACCGCGGTCTGATTGACTTCGAAGGAGAACCCACAGACGCGGAGCTTCCAGCCCAAGGAACAATCGCGCTCACCATGAGAGACAGCCGCCAGTTCGACCGCTGGCAGGTGCGGGGCATCTTCTGGAAAGGAGCCTCTTCTCTCTCCCTCAACCCCTTCAACTACAGCCCCACCGAGCAAGACCGCATACAGGAGGTGCAAGTGCAGGCCTGTGCGGAGAAGTATCTGCGCGCTTGGTTGGAAGAAGATTGGGAAACCATGAGTCACATGACTTATGATTGGCTGAACCGTAAGAAACCTATGAAGGGATCATTCTATATCAGGTCCCTGGACCTGAAGCCCGCCCTGCTCTCCGACGGATCAGTAAGGGTGGAGTTCAGGGCGCGGATTTCTCTGCGACTCCCTCTCCTGTCCCTCATTCGCCGCACCGCAAGGGGAACACTTTTTGCAGTAGAAGAAGAAGGGCAGTGGAAAGTAAGGCAGATGACCGCAGCCCTCTGAGCGGGCGCAGTAGATCCAGGCTTGCGGCTCAGTGGATCGTCGTATCGTCGCTCTCTACCACGATAGCACCCGGCGGAGGTGCTTCCATCCCCTGCTGTTCGTCGAGCTTCTCTATTGTCGCCAGTAAGTCCTCACTGATGAAGATAGGCGCGCCACACCTTAC
Source organism: Armatimonadota bacterium (assembly GCA_011773575.1). Taxonomy (GTDB): domain Bacteria; phylum Armatimonadota; class Hebobacteria; order Hebobacterales; family WVXJ01; genus WVXJ01. The sequence goes on from WVXJ01000133.1 coordinate 16,861, forward strand.
GGCTATGGCGATGCCGTCAGAGGGCCGGCAATCAACTTCATGGACGCGTCCATTCGCGGAAACAGTGAGCGTGGCGTAGAAGGTGCCTTCCTTCATATCGGAGATAAGCAATTGAAGCACTTTCGCTTCGAGAAGAGAGAGGATGTTGGTCGTCAGGTCGTGGGTCATGGGCCGGGGGGGAGTGTTTCCCTCCAGATGAGACTGGATGGCCGCCGCCTCCGGCCAGCCTACCCAGATTTGAATCTGTCGCTCACCCGCGATATCCTGCAGGGTGATCCTCACCAAGGGGCTGCCCTCGGCCGCCTCCAGAGCGTTGACCTTCAACTGTACCATGGGACCTTCCTCCAATGGCCAGCATATTCGCTTCCTCCAGAGATGTCAAGCCGATGCGCTCTCTCCACGTTAACGCACTGGACAGCAATTGTCTCTCACTCTAGAATCTAGCTGTGGTGAGCAAAGGGAAGGCCGGCTTTCCATCCACGGTCTCTTTCCGGCTGAACCATATTTCCACCTCAAGGAGACATAGAATGCGAGAGATCAGCCTGCGCACTCATTCGCGATCAGAACTATTGGATATCACCGCAAAGGTGGCCGACGCGGTCAGAGAAAGTCAACTGGAGCAGGGTTGGGTCACTGCCTTTGTCACCCATACTACCGCAGGGATCACGATAAATGAGAATGCCGACCCGGATGTGGGCACTGATCTGCTCGCCACACTGGATAAGATTGTGCCGCGCCGCGGCGCCTACCGACACACGGAGGGTAATGCCGATTCCCATGTGAAAGCCTCACTCATGGGGTCCTCGGTTACAGTGCCGGTACAGGGCGGCGGACTTCTGCTGGGCACCTGGCAGGGAATTTTCTTCTGCGAGTTTGACGGGCCCCGCACGCGGCATGTGGTTATCGAGGTGGTGGGAGAACGAGCCGCAAGGTAGGCCTATTCCGGAACCTCGATCTGGTCAGCACGAACCTTCACTATCCGCCAACCGTCCAGCATAGTTGCCAGAGGGCTCGAAGAGAGACTTCCGTCGGTGAGGCTGACCAGCCTGCGCTCTTTTGTCATCGCGCGCAAGGTACTTCTCACCTTCTCCCAGAGCGGGGCGGCTTGCGGACGATCTCCGGTAGCCCCGGAAGGCGCGTTTTCTGCAGAGGCGCAGGAAGGGTCAAAGGAGCGGTTGTGTAACACCTCCAACACATAGCGGCCGAAATCGCTGGAGGCGAGGGGTACAAGTTGCCCGGAGGCGATTTCACGAATTGAAAGTATGATACCCTCTATAGGGCGACTGGGCCCTTCCTCACGGAGCAATCGGGGATCATATCCTGTAAACTGGTTGTGGGTTCGCAGGGAAAGGCGGATCTCCTCCCCCGGCGCCAGAACCTTAGGCGAACGCTTTACAGGTGTCCGCTTACGGCTCTTGGCGGCGGCAACTTTCTTCGATGCTGCAGTGTCTTTCTTCGTTTTCTTCATGGCTCACTCTGGCCGCGACGGTGCGGCGGTTTAGTCTACTGTCTTCGGAGCGCTCCGGCGGTGCAATCGCCCGGCACATTCCTTTGCCTCTCCCCGCAAGAGCTCGGTTGCATGGTTTAGCACAGGTAGAACGACTTCCAGACATTCTTTGGCGCCGCGGGGGCTGCCCGGAAGGTTGAGGATAAGGGTATTGCCGCGCACTCCGGCGACAGCGCGTGAAAGCATTGCATATATTGTAGCACTTAAAGTGCGGATTCGCATCGCCTCCGGCAGCCCGGGCACACGCCTTTCAATTATCTCTTCGGTCGCCTCTGGAGTCACATCTCGCGGTCCCATGCCTGTGCCGCCATTGGTAAGTACGATGTCAACCTCTCCTTTGTCACACAGTTTCCTCAAAGCGGCGGAAATCCGGGCCTGCTCGTCGGCGACAACTTCCAGGCCGACTACTTCCGCGCCTGCTGCCTGCAGCATCTCCCTCAAGGCGGGCCCGGTAAGATCTTCTCTTGCCCCTTCGGCTGCTGCGTCACTGACGGTTATGATAGCCACTCGCATAAGGTTCCTCTTCCGGCTTCCAGGGGTGGATGCATCCGTCATGAAAGCTCTTCCACCCTGACTTTGTCTCCGGCCCTTGCCTCTCCGCCTTGAAGCACTTCCGCAAAAACTCCTTCTCGGGGCATGATGCAATTCCCGCTGATTCTTCTTATCTCACACTCGGAGTGACACTCCTTGCCAATCTGCGTGAGGCGGAGCACTACATTGCCTCCGATCCTCAATATTGCTCCGACCTGCAACTGATTAAGCCTCAAACCGGATATGGTGATGTTTTCTGCAAAATCACCCGACCCTACTGTCGGCAGACCCTGGGCCCGCATCTTATCGATGCTTTCCTGACACAACAGACTGATTTGGCGTTCCGAGCCGCCGTGGGCATCTCCTACCACGCCATAGCCGGGGCGGAGAGTAATGGAGGTCACAGGCTTCTTGCGCGTGCCTTTCTCCTCACTTACACATACCGCGCTTACGCGTCCGGTTTCTTCGCCTCGGCTGTCTCCGGATTTCTCCACAGCCCTTGTCTGCCTCCGCTCTTTTCCAACAACCGTATCCCCGCGATTTCCACGGCGGGATCAAGGCCCTTACACATATCATGTACACACAGGGCGGCCGCGGCCACCGCGCACAAGGCCTCCATCTCAACACCGGTGCGGCCCTCAGCCTTTACCCGGGCCTCGATGTGCACGGTTCCATCCTCTTCTTGAGGATGCAGTACCACTTCGATTGCAGAAATCTCCCCAAGAGGATGACAGAGAGGGAGCAGCTCCGGGGTCCGCTTGGCGGCTTGGATACCCGCCAGTTGCGCGGCACAGATGACATCTCCCTTGGGGATGTTTCCGGAGAGAAGGGCGGCCATCGCTTCGCCGTTCAACCTGACCCAGCCTTCAGCAACAGCGCTGCGCAGGGTGGGCGCTTTTTCACTCACATCCACCATATGCAGCGAAGGGGAAGTGCTGTTCTTATCGGGGGCAGTCAAAGCGCGCGCCTCCTTGCACTGAATGCAATTCTGCGGTCAGCACCTCACTCCTGCTCAGGCATTGGCCGCAGAAACGATACTGGCGAATTTCTCCGCGTCGAGGCTCGCCCCACCCACCAGAACACCATCGATTGCATTCTGTTCCATGATCGCCGGGGCGTTCTCCGGGGTCACGCTGCCGCCGTAGAGCAGACGCATCTTCTCGGCGGTCTCTTTGCCCAGACAACCCTTCACGACTTCTCGCATCATGGCGATCACGCGGTCTGCCTCTGTCGGGTCACATACCTGGCCTGTGCCGATGGCCCACACCGGCTCATAGGCGATGACGAGTTCATCACCGTCGGCAGCCAGACCCTGGAGTGCCTTTTGAAGCTGATCTGAAATCACCTTATCAGTGTTTCCCGCTTGCCGTTCTTCCAGGGTCTCTCCAACACAGATTATCGGTCTCAGGCCGTGTTCGAGCGCAGCCTGGGCCTTGCGGTTGACAGTGGTGTCATTATCTCCAAAGACCGTCATCAATTCCGGCGTCATGGAAGCATCCGCTGTGCCGAAACGGCCGCGTCTCTCCGAATGTCCCACAATCACATATTTGCATCCGATGTCTTTCAACATGAGCGGAGAAATCAGACCCGTATAAGCGCCCTTCTCTTTCCAGAAGATGTCTTGCGCGCCGAGAGCAATCTTACTGCCCTGCAGCGCTTGAGCGACGGCATGGAGCGCGGTCATAGGCGGACATACGGCCGCCTCCACTCCGGAGAGTGACTGGATCCGGCCCCATAGGTCTTTCACCATCGCCGCGCCTTCGGCCGCGGTCTTGTTCATCTTCCAATTACCGGCCATCAAAGGAATTCGAGTCATTATTGAACCTCTCATTGATCTGAAAGTGCCGCCACACCGGGGAGAGTCTTTCCCTCCAGGAACTCCAGGCTTGCGCCCCCGCCGGTGGAGATGTGGCCCATCTTATCAGCCAGCCCCATCTGTTCCAGCGCGGCGGCGGAATCACCGCCTCCCACAATGGTCATCGCCTCCGAAGCGGCCAGTGCCTTGGCGACAGCGAGGGTCCCCTCTGCCAGAGGAGGTATTTCAAATACACCCATAGGCCCGTTCCAAATCACGGTCTGGGCGCGGCTTATCTGGTCCGCGAAACTCTTCGCTGTTCGAGGGCCGATATCGGCCCCCATCCAGTCTGCCGGGATTTCAGACCGGTCCACGACTTTGCGGGGAGCCTCCTCCTTCAATTCCGGGGTAACCACAACATCCTGGGGTAATTGCAGAGAAAGATCACTGCTCCTGGCGCGAGCGAGGAGTTTCTTCGCCAGCGGGATACGCTCTGCATCCAGTAGGGATTTGCCAATCTCAAAGCCGTCCGCCGCCAGAAAGGTGTAGGCCATGCCTCCACCCAGCAGCAGCGCGTCCACCTTGCCCAGCAGGTTCTCGATAACGGGAATCTTGTCAACCACCTTGGCTCCGCCCAGGATTGCCACAAAGGGTTGTTTGGGGCGGTCGAGAGCGCCGCCCAGTACCTCCAACTCCTTGCTCAGGAGAAGACCTGCTGCGGCCGGGAGCAACTTGGTTACTCCGACAGTGGAGGCGTGCGCGCGATGAGCGGTACCGAAAGCATCATTGACATAGAGGTCGGCAAGAGAAGCCAAGGCGCGGGAAAACCCCTCATCGTTCTTCTCTTCCTCCGCGTAGAAGCGGAGGTTTTCAAGAAGCAGCACATCACCCTCCTGCAACTTCCCAACCGCCGCCTCCGCCTCGGCTCCAATACAGTCTGGCGCAAAGGCAACCGGTTTGCCCAGCAATTCGCAGAAAGCCGCCGCTACCGGCCGCAGAGAATACTCTGGGTTGGGTTTGCCCTTGGGCCGGCCCAAGTGGGAACAGAGAATCACCTTGGCGCCCTTCTCGACGAGATATCGAATGGTCGGCAAAGAGGAGATCAGCCGCGTCTTGTCAGTTATCTTCCCCTCCACAATAGGGACATTGAAATCGACTCGCACCAGCACTCGCTTGCCGGTAGGTTCGATGTCATGGATAGTCTTCTTTGCCATTCTGTTGTCCTTCCAATAAGTCTTAATCTACCAGTCTTCACAAAATAATCGCGCGAACTCGAAGAAGCCCGCGCGATTGTCGTCTCACTTGCCTTTATTCACTTCTGGGCAGCGAGATATTTCAGCAAATCCGCAATACGGCAGGAGTATCCCCATTCGTTGTCATACCAGGCGAGCACCTTGACCATGTTGTCACCAAGCACTTTGGTCTGATCCGCATCAACTATGGCGGAAGCGCTGTTGCCTTTTATGTCAACAGACACAACCGGATCCTCAGTGTACTCCAGGATACCCTTCAATTCTCCCTGTGCCGCGCTCTGGAAGGCCTGGTTTATCTGTTTCGCGTCTGCCGCCTTCTTCAGGATAACAACCAGGTCCACCAAGGACACGGTGGGGATGGGGACACGTAGCGCAATGCCGTCCATCTTCCCTTTCAGTTGGGGCAGGGCCAGGTGGATTGCCTTGGCGGCACCGGTGGAGGTAGGGATGATATTCAGCGCGGCGGCGCGAGCGCGGCGCAGGTCTTTATGGGGAAGATCCTGCACTTTCTGGTCATTCGTATAGGCGTGAACCGTGGTCATGAAGCCCTTCTCGATGCCGAAATTCTCATCCAGGACTTTGCAGACGGGCGCCAAACAGTTGGTGGTGCAGGAGGCATTGGAGATGATGGTGTGTTTTGCCGGGTCCAGGGTCTTCTCATTCACACCCAGGACAATCGTCGGATTTTCCTCTGTCGCGCCCTTCATGGGAGCGGTGATGATTACTTTCTTCGCACCGGCCTGCAAATGGGCGGAGGCTTTCTCCGGGCTGGTGAACACGCCTGTTGATTCAATAACCACATCAATCCCCAGGTCCTTCCAGGGAAGTTGAGAGGGGTCTTTCTCGCAGATCACTTTGATCTTCTGGCCGTCCACGACTAGACCATCATCCGCGAGCGCCACGCTGCCCGGATAGGGGCCGTAATTGGAATCGTATTTGAGCAGATGAGCATTCGTTTTGGCGTCCGTGATATCATTGATTGCTACAACCTGAAACTCAGGGGTGCGATCCTTCATTGCGCGAAACGCCAGCCGACCGATGCGGCCGAATCCGTTAATGGCAACTTTGGGAGCCATTCCTTACCTCCTGTCACTACGTAACTAAGCGTTTGTTTGCATCTCCGCTTGCGGCTAATTTTAGCCACACACGACAAGGAGTGTCAAGTTGGCGCCTCCGCTTTTCGTCTTCGCAGGCCGCCAAAGCAAGTGATACTCGGTATTTACCTGAGTAGCATATCCAGCGCATTTCAAGGCCGCTTGAATCCTTTCATGCATAGATGCTATAATTCTCGCCGCATCTTTCAAAGAAGGTTCCGACCGGCGAGAAGAGGGCACAATGAAGAGGACCTATCAGCCAAGAAAGCGCCATAGACATAAAGTTCACGGATTCCTTGCGCGCATGAGGACTCCCGGCGGGAGAAATGTCATCAAGCGGCGACGGCGCAAAGGCCGCCGGCAGCTCTCTCCCGCCTGATTTGGGTTCTGGAAGCGGCAGGAGCGCTTGCCCATGCCAAGAGCCTCGTGCGACCCGAGTTGGATTGCCATGGAGCGTTTGCGTGCAAAGGGAGAGTTTCAGGAAGTTTTCAGCACAGGCCGGCGTTTGTCAAATTCCGTGGCGACATTTATGATTCTCCCCCGCGAAGGAGAGGGAGTCTACACAGCTTTCTCTGTCGGCAAGAGGTTTGGGAGTGCGGTAAGGAGAAACCGCTTAAAGCGACGACTGCGTGAAGCGTGCCGGTTGGAATTGGCGGGAAGCACTATTGCAGGCGGTTGGAGTGTTGTCTGTATTCCGCGCGCCCGCGCCGCGGAGGCGGATTTCTCAACTCTTCGGGCGGCACTCCGAGAATTGTTGGCCCTTGCCGGCGTGTTGGACAGGAGTAATTAGAAACTATATGGGCGCTGGATACCAGCCCTTGGATTGAAGATGACCCGTTTGGTTGTTGGTTTAATCTGGATATATCGGAAGATTCTCTCTCCACTGAAGCCGCCGGTCTGTCGCTTCTACCCCTCCTGCTCCACCTATGCTGCGGAGGCCTTCAAGACCCACGGTCTGGCAAAAGGCGGCTGGCTGACCTTGCGCCGGCTGAGTCACTGTCACCCCTTCCATCCGGGAGGCTTTGACCCGGTGCCGCGGAAGACAAAGGTTAAGGGTTGAGCCCGCCTTCGCCGAGGCTGCGGCGGGTGAAAGTTGAGAGTGGAGAGAAGCCTTGAACTCCAGACTCTGAACTCTCAACCCTCAACTCTGAACTATGAACTGAAAGACAGGCTTTGCTGAATGAAGACAACAAGTAATATCTTACTTCTGGTTTTCGGAATATTCATCCTGGTAACACTGTCGGGCTGTTTCCAGGGCGGTCCTCCGGCGCTTTCCCACTCGGATCTGGAAGTGCTGAAGACGGAGTTGGAGAAGATAGACAGTATCTCCGGTGATGTTGATGTCAAACTGGAGAAAGAGCGACTCGATTCCGAACAGCAGAAACTGGACAAGAAGAACCCGCAAAAAGCGCTCTATCTGTTCTTGATCGCCTATTGCGCGGAGAAACTGGGCAATTACGAAGAAGCCATCCCCAGATATGAGGCCGTAGGCCGCTCACACTACAAGTCCATGGCGTTTTTCCGCATCGGTGAAGTGGCCTCACATGTGGAGGGAATGTGGGAAGCTGACAAAAGGGCGCTCAAAGGCTATACAGGAGCCAGCGGGTATGCTCCACAGGGGAATATCCTCGTGCGTTATCCGGCGCTGGCTTCGGAACCGCTCAAAGAGTGGAAGGTCGAGGAACTTCGCGTCGCCGCCAACAGCCGCGCCGATAAGTACCAGAGGCGAGCCACCTCCTACAAGGCAATCGACGCGATCGTAACTTTCCTGGGCAAGAATCCCCGCTTCAGTTATGCACTGGCCATCTTGCTCATCGCCTTGGTTGTCAAGGTTATCACCACCCCCCTCAGCAACCGCCAAATAAAGAGTATGCGGGAGATGCAGGCCATCCAGCCTTTGCTGACCGAGATACAGCGCAAACACAAAGGGGACCGAGAAGCCTTGATGAAGGCTCAGATGAAACTCTTCAAGGAGCATAAGATAAACCCGATGGGCGGCTGTTTGCCATTGTTGGTGCAGATGCCCTTCCTTATCTGGGTCTATCGCGCGGTGTGGGCCTATAACTGGCAGTTTGAAGGGAAATCATTCCTCTGGATTTCCAACCTCGCCGTGCATGATTACCCGTTGCTCATTCTCTATGCAGGCAGCCTCTATTTCTCTCAGAAACTTACGACACCTCCCACCGCTGACCCCCAGCAGCAGCAAACCCAGCGGATGATGGCCATCATCTTCCCATTCATGTTCTTGTTCCTGTTCAAGTTCATGCCCGCCGCCTTCATCCTTTACTGGTTCGCTCAGAATGTGCTGATGACCGGCCACCAATACTACTTGTTGAGAAAAACCCCTCCATCGGCCGTTGCTCCAGCCGGCCCACCGGAAAAGAAGGCCACGAAGAAGGGCGGCGAGAAGAAATAGACCAGAGACTCAGGCTGAATCAACGAAGAGAGCGGTGCCATGCAGCAGATCGAGAAGACAGGCAGGACCGTGGAAGAGGCTCTTGCGGTAGCCCTAGAGGAACTTGGCGCGGAGCGAGATGAAGTAGATGTGGAGGTGTTGGCCGAATCCGGCCGGGGCATTCTGGGCATCTTCGGCCAGACCGAGGCGCGGATAAAGGTCACCCGGCGGCCATCGGTGGGTGCGAAGGCGGCGGAGTTGACTGGCGAGATGTTGTCTCTCCTGAACATACAGGCGCGGGTGGATGTGCGCCGTGAAGATGCGGAGAGCGCGGAACTGGAGATCAATGCCGGAGAGGATACGGGCCTGATAATCGGCCGCCGCGGAGAAACTTTGGGCGCACTGCAATACCTGGTGGCCCTGGTGGTGAATCGGGGCCAGCCGATAAGAAAGCGCATACTGCTGAACGCAGGCGGCTATCTGGAGAGAAGGGAACAAGCTCTGCATGCCCTCGCCAGGCGCACCGCACAGAAAGTCCGCTCCTCCGGCCGCCCCGTGACCCTGGAGGCTCTCTCTCCCCGAGAGAGGCGAATCGTCCACCTTGCTCTCGCCGATGAGCCGGGACTGACCACCTCGAG
>WVXJ01000133.1:26142-42194 GCA_011773575.1 Armatimonadota bacterium
AAGACCTGAAGATATATCTCACACTGCTGGAGCAGAGCGATGACTGATGAAATCAACATGAGAGAGAGTTGGAATCTAATCTCACCGCATTATCAGAAAAAACATCAGATTTCAGCCGACTTCGTTCACTACGGCCCGCATTGTCCCAATGAGGATCAACTGCAACTCATCGGTGATGTGCGCGGCAAGCATATACTCGAAATAGGCTGCGGCGGGGGCCAGTGCAGCATAGCCTTTGCCAAGCGCGGCGCCATCGCCGCGGGTATTGATCTCTCTGACGCGCAAATCGAATTCGCACGCAAATCCGCGCAGAAGGAGGGTGTTGAAGCAACCTTCTCGCAGGGGAATATCGAGGACCTTTCGGCTGTCCCGGACGCCAGCCAGGATGTGGTCTTCTCCGCCTTTGCCTTACACTATGTTAAAGATATCACACACTGCCTGGCAGAAGTCCGCCGCGTGCTGGTTCCCGGCGGCCTGCTGGTATTCAGCCTGGACCATCCCTTCTGGGATTGCCTCGCGGATGACAGCATGAAAATCGTCCGCTCCTATCATAACTGCTCTCCGTGGGTTTGGGATTGGGGTGAATTCAAGGACATCGGGGTCTGCGCGACGATGCGCTCATTTCACCGCAAAGTGGGGGAGTGGTTCCGCCTCCTTCGTGAGGCCGGCCTGCAAGTGCTCGAAATCCTGGAGCCGGAACCGGTCGAATCGGGCAGTGGTCAAGACTGGAGTAATTACTATTCTCCACAGCGCCAGCGCATGGTCCCTGCCAATATCATCTGGAAGGCAAGAAAGCCTTAGTGCTGTTTCTCATATTTGATGCTGTCTTTCTCGAAAGAAGCGCTGTAGGGCGGGCATTACTATGCCCGCCGAAGATAGAGGGAACGTTCGGCTGGCGTGGTAACGCCAGCCCTACAGCAATGCAGTCCGAATTATGAAAGAAGGCACTAGGGAATGTGCAGCATTCCGTCTCTGCGTCTTTGCGGTGAGACTTACTGCTTCCTCAGCAAATCCGCGGCAGCTGCTCCCCGCTCATCATTTCGACGATGCGTTCGCCGCCCACCGCGGTGTGCATTACGACTGTTCCCGTTGGGCAGGAGCGTGCCTCCTGCCCTGTGGCGACTTCCCCGATAACTGCGGCATCCTTCCCCAGCGGATGAGAGCGCAGGGCCTCCAGGGCTTTATCAGATTCCTCTTTAGCGACAAAGGCCACCAGCTTGCCTTCATTTGCCACATAGAGTGGATCGAGCCCCAGAATCTCACACGCCCCTTGCACTTCAGGGCGCACAGGAATGGCGGTCTCTTCCAATACCATTCCGACACCGGCCGCGCCCGCAATCTCATTCAGCGCGGAGGCAATCCCGCCCCGCGTGGGATCTCGCAGACAGTGTAACTGTTGGCACGAATCGAGCAATTTCGCCACAAGCGGATAGAGTGATGCAGTATCACTCTTCATTTCACTCTCGAACTCCAGACCTTCCCGCACAGACATAATGGCGATTCCGTGATCGCCAATGGTCCCACTCACAATAATCGCGTCCCCCGGTTTCACCATCTTCGGCAGCAGCGGCCTCTCCACCAAACCGATTCCTGAAGTATTAAGAAACAGAGAATCGCCCTTGCCCTTTTCCACCACTTTCGTGTCACCAGTAACCAGCAGAACTTCCGCCTCTTTCGCCGCCTCACCACAGGATAGAATCACCCGCTGGAGGTCCTCCATCTTCAAGCCTTCCTCCAGGATGAAGCCACAGGAAAGATAAAGCGGTTTCGCCCCACACATGGCCAAATCATTCACAGTGCCGTTTACCGCCAGCCGGCCGATGTCTCCGCCCGGGAAGAAGAGGGGGCTGACCACATAGGAATCAGTGCTGAAGGCGAGAGATCTGCCTTCTATCTCCACCACCGCGCCGTCATGAAGTGGAGCCAGAAGCGGGTTCTCGAACTGCGGCAGAAAAAGGTGATGCAGCAGATCCCGGCTGAGTTGACCACCGCCGCCATGTGCCAGCAGAACATTCGGATATTGCCGCAAAGGTAATGGACACTGTAAACCACCCTCGCTCATCTCAACCTCCTGATTGACTTCCTGGGGGACGAGCCAGCGGTTCGTCCCCCAGATCCAGCCTTCGTAGCCGAGGGCTACTACGGCGAAGTAGGCCTCCCTCGCCCGCGTTTAAGAGTTGCTATCCTCGCCCCCAGGGCGAGGATAAACTCTGAAAACCGGGAGGGGAGTCTGAGGGGGAAACCGGCGGCTTCCCCCTCAGGAAGTTCTCAGTTTGATTCCATACTGATAATAGGCTGCGCAGGCTCCTTCTGAGGAGACCATAGGCGCGCCGAGTGGATGCTGTGGGGTGCATTTTTTACCGAAAGCTGCACATTCAGTCGGTTTCTTCCGGCCCTGGAGTACGAGGCCGGCGATGCATTCTTTCGGCTCCTCCGCGGTAATATCTTCTATCTGAAAGACCTTTTCCGCGTCCAGGTCGGCATATTCCGGTTTCAAACAATAGCCGCTTGCGGGGATAGGCCCCAGCCCCCTCCATTTGCGATCACAAACGGAAAAGACCTGCTCCATGAGCGCCTTTGCCGCCAGGTTGCCCTGTCGGGTTGCTGAACGCCGGTATTGATTCTCCACCTTCCAGGAGCCGGTTTCCAATTGAGTAATAAGCATATACAGCCCTTGAATGAGATCCAGCGGCTCAAAACCTGTCACCACAATCGGCACCCACCACTGCTTTGCAATCTCCTCATATTCTACATATCCGCTCACTGTGCAGACATGCCCGGGGGCCAGAAAACCCTTTACCTGACAATCCCGCGCGGAAAGGATCGCCGCGATGGCCGGAGGCACCAGCATGTTCGCAGCGAGAAGGTAGAAGTTATTCACTCCGCGCTGTTTTGCCTGCAGCGCGGCCATGGCGTTCATCGGCGCGGTGGTCTCAAAGCCGATTGCAAAGAAGACTACCTTATGCTCAGGATTCGCCTCTGCGATTTTCAGCGCGTCCAGCGGCGAATACACCATGCGCACCTCCGCGCCCTGCGATTTCGCGCTAAGCAAATCCTCCTTGCTGCCGGGAACCCGCAGCATATCGCCGAATGAACAGAAGATCACCTGTGGCTGGCGGGCGAGGGCAATGGCCTTATCTATCAATTCGATGGGGGTGACACACACCGGACAGCCCGGCCCATGCACAAGAGTTATTCCTTCGGGCAGCAATCCGTCGAGGCCGGATTTGAGGAAATTGTGTGTCTGACCGCCGCAGACTTCCATAACCTGCCAGGGGCGGGTCAGGCGCTCTTGAAGGGCCTTCAGTTGGGCCTTTACCTTGTCGCCGTCGCGGTATTCATCCAGGTATTTCATCCACCAAGTCCCCGGCGGCGGCGAGAGTGGCCTTTGCCTCTTCCTCATCTATTGTGCTTATGGCAAAGCCCGCATGGACTATTACATAATCGCCCACTTGCGCCTCCGGCACATAGGAGAGACACACCTCACGTACAATACCGCCGAAGCGCGCCTTACCATTGCGCAGGCCGCCCTCTTCCCAGATTTCAATTATCTCTCCAGGTATCCCCAGACACATGGTTCTGCTTCCTCGGATTATTCTGTGCAGTTATGTTCGAAGGTCCTTCTTCGCCGCGGCCACCATTATTTGGCCCAGGCTGATACCGCCGTCATTTGGCGGAACCCGCTGGTGTACGTGAACCTCGAAGCCCTCGTCAGCGAGCCGGTGGAAGATTCCCTCCGTGAGTATTCGATTCTGGAAAACGCCTCCGCTCAAGGCGATTCTTGCTATCTGCAAGCGTGCGGCGATTGTAACGGCTATTTCTATCAGGCTGTTATGAAAGCGGCGGGAGATGCCCCCTTTCGCCGCATCTCGAGCGAGATCATCAAGAATGGCGAGTAGCATGGGCCGCCAGTCAACTACCAGAGTTTCGCCCTCCATTATCTCAAATGGGTAAGAAGAAGTCTCTCCTAGATCCGCGGCATATTCGAGTTCCATCGCTGGCTGCCCCTCGAAGGTGGCTTCTTGTCTCAGCCCGATGAGAGAGGCGACACCGTCAAAGAGCCGCCCCACACCACAACTGAGCGGGCTGTTTACTCCCTTCTTAAGCATCTGCAACAGGAGTACGCGGTCCTTTTGGTCGATGTTCTGGATTACTGCCAAATCGTCTCTTTCAGCGGCCTTTTCTTCGAACAGCGAATAGAGAATCGAAAACGCGATGCGCTTCGGCTCGCGGATTGCCTTCTCTCCTCCCGGCAGGGCGATGGGCAGAAAATGCGCAGCCCGCTTGTAGTCCGCGTAATCACCAATGAGAAACTCACTCCCCCACAAAGTCCCATCAGGCCCATAGCCGGTTCCATCCCAACAGATCCCGAGCGCGGGGCCCTCGACTTCGTTTTCCGCCAAACAAGAGGCGAGATGCGCGTGATGATGTTGAACTTCCACGATGGGCATTCCCAGACCATGGGCATACTTGGAGGAGAGATAATCGGGATGCAAATCACATGCCGCCATCTCAGGTTGAAGGTCATACAGTCTCTGCAAATCCTCCACCGCGCCGAGAAATGCCTGAGAGGCCTGCGGGGTTTCCAAATCCCCGATGTGTTGACTGATTATCACCCGCTCACCACTGGAGACAGCGACCGTATTCTTCAGGTGTGCTCCCACCGCCAATATCGGGAGAAGCGATTTCTTCACATAAACCGGCAGAGGGGCATATCCCCGCGCCCGGCGCATCACCATCTCACGTCCCAACATGATGCGGGCGATGGAATCATCACAATGGCGGAGAATCGGGCGGTTATGCACCAGGAACAAGTCTGCGATCCCTTTCAGGCGATTGAGAGCCTCTTTCTCATCTGTGACAATCGGCTCATCAGTCCGATTCCCGCTCGTCGCCACCACCGGAAAGCCAACTTCTCTCATCAGCAGATGATGCAGCGGGCTGTAGGGAAGCATCACTCCCACGTTCGGATTGCCCGGCGCGACTGCCCCGGCAATCGAGGAAGACGCCTTCTTCTCCAGTAGTAGAATCGGGCTTTCGGGAGATAGCAGCAAACGCTCCTCCAGCAGGGAGACATGACATTCTCTCTCGATCTCTTCAATGGTGCCAAAGAGCAGGGCAAGAGGCTTCTCCTCACGGAGTTTGCGCTCCCGCAGTCTCTTTACCACCTCTTCACTGCGAGCATCTACAACCAGAAGGAATCCTCCCAGCCCTTTAAGGGCAAGGATCCTCCCTTCTCTGACCGCGGCGGCCGCCTGAACAAGGGCCTTCTGACCTTGGGCCCGGCTTTCTCCATTCTCGTCCCATAATTCCAGCGCGGGCCCGCACTTGGGACAGGCGATGGGCTGGGCGTGGAAGCGCCGGTCCGAAGGGTCTTCATATTCCCTCTTACAGTCCGCGCACATCTCGAAAGAGGTCATCGAAGTATTGGCGCGGTCATAGGGCAATTCTCTGATGATGGTGAAGCGGGGCCCGCAATTTGTGCAGTTGGTAAAAGGGTATTGGAAGTGGCGGTTCTCGGAGTCGAGAATCTCGCTCAGACAATCCGGACAGGTGGCAATCTCGGGAAGCACGGTGGTGGTCTTTTCACCTGTCTCTTGGCTGTGGCGAATCTCGAATTTTCGATAGCCGACAGGCCGCAAAAAGGAGAATTCCAGGGACCAGATGCGCGCCTGTGGGGGTTTCTCGCTCTGGAGCCGGAGCAGGAAAGAGTCCAGCGAGGACTTACTTCCTTCAACTTCCAGAAAGACCCCCTGTGTGGAATTGAGCACCCATCCGCTCAACCCTATCTCCTCGGCAAGCCGGAAGACAAAGGGCCTGAAGCCAACTCCTTGTACCGCGCCTTTGATGAGAGCTCGAACTCGCTGTCTAGTTTTCCGGGCCTCTGCGAGGGCTGTATCCTCGTCCATACTTCACTTATCCTGGCCGGACGCCGCGCCCTGTGAGGGAGCCTGTGGATGCGAAATCTCGAACTTCTCGATCACCAACTCCTCTTCCTGATCCTCCAGGGCCGGCTCTATCTCCAGTTCCGCCCCTTCGGCGATAGTACCCCGCGCCAGGAGCGCGAATACTTCCTTCACCCGGTCCGGCTCCAGATTGTGAGGGCCTCGCCCCAGTCTCAGATAGACGCGGCTGACGCAGCCGGCATTGTGCTTCTTTGCTTGTTTGGTCAAGATGGAGATTGTGGAGGAGATAAGCGCTGTTTCATGCATGGTCGCATCCTTTCGAGCCGTTTGATCCAATCACATATTGCCATCTTCGAGAGAGCCTGAGAAGTGGGGATATGATTGTGACTTTTTTCACAATTAATATACCCCGGCGAATCGGAGAAGGCAACATCCTTTTGCGAATCTTGCTCTTTTGCAGTTACAATGACTCCCAGTATGGACTACCGTTCCTCCCTAGAGTATCTCGAATCCCTGATTGACTATGAACGCACGCCCGCAGAGGCGCGTACCGCGCGCTTTTTCAACCTGGCCCGTACAGAGAACCTGTTGCGGCGATTGCACAATCCAGAGAAAGGCCTGGTCTGCATCCACATCGCAGGAACGAAGGGCAAAGGCTCCACCGCAGCCATGGCCGCCTCCATCCTGCGCGCGGCAGGTTATCGTGTCGGCCTCTACACCTCTCCCCACATGGTCTCATTCAGAGAGCGCATCCGCATCAATGATGAGCCGATTTCCGAATCTCAGGTGGCAGCCTTAACGGCCCGCTTGCAGCCCCACCTGGAGGCGCTCCACAGAGAAGAAGCCGGCCCACCTTCGTTCTTCGAGGCCTATACCGCGATAGCGTTTCTCCATTTCCAAGAACAAAGAACTGACATTGCTGTCCTGGAGACCGGCCTGGGCGGCCGGCTGGATGCGACCAATGTGGTACAGCCCCGTGTCTGTGGGATCACTACTATCGCTATGGACCACATGCTGGAATTGGGTAACAGCCTGGTGCAAATCGCCGGCGAAAAAGTCGGCATAATCAAACCTGAAGTGCCGGTGGTCTGCGCTCCCCAGGAGCCTGAAGCAATGGAGGTGATCAGCGCGGTCTGCCGACAAGAACAGGCACCTCTCTTGCGAGTGGGCGCTTTCGGGGAAGGATGTGATATTTCAGTCACGGCCTCGCCGCCCGCCGCCGCTGGACAGAGGATTTCCATTGAAAGCCATAAGATTGAGTATCACGATGTGGAAGTTGCTCTGCTGGGAGAGCACCAGGCTTGGAATGCGGGAGTGGCGGTGGGAATGATAGAAGTCCTCGCTGAGCAGGGACTTCATATCAAATCGGAAGCGATTCCTGCTGGTTTGCAGCAAGTGCGCTGGCCGGGGCGGTTCCAAGTTATCAAAGGTGAGCCCAAAGTCATCCTCGATGGCGCCCACGATACGGCCTCTGCAAGCGCGCTTGTGCGGACTGTCAGAACTCTCTTTCCCGATGCCGGAATAACCCTGGTGTTGGGAATCTCGGAAGATAAAGACATAGAAGGAATTGCAGCCGCGCTGTCCACCATAGCCGCCAGGGTGGTTCTTACTACGGCAAAATCTCCTCGCGCGGCGGGTCTGGAAGAACTCCAACGGCGAGTCTCTTCTAAGTTCGAGAGGGCTGATGTGCATACCGCGGCGGAGGTGGAGGCGGCGCTGGAATCCGCACGCGCGCTGACACACAAGAAGGGAATCATCTTAGTCACAGGTTCGCTCTACGTGGTGGGGGAGGCAATGCAGGCCCTGGGGATTTCGCCGATGTAGAGCCTAGGGGGCCTGCCAGTCAGCGAGAATGCCCTCGATCTCATTGATCTTGCTCCGCGCTCGACCCAATAGCCTGTCGGCCTTTCTGGGTGGGGAGGCTCGCCAGCTCCATATACCGGTCAGCACGAGCAGCGCGCCTCCCAGCAGGAGACCCGCAAGGAGCAACTTGCAACTCGGAGGGCATTCGCTGGAACAGCAACTGGAGCGATCGTTAGACACTCTGGCACAACCTCGTCTCAAATATGAGAAAGAAACTACACTTCGAAGGTCTTCGGGCCGCCTTCGTCGCTATAATCATCACTACCGGAAAAAATGCGCCTAATGAAGGTCAACAACTCCAGAGGGTTGAAGGGCTTCGTAAGATAGGCGCTTACCCCTGAAGACCAGCCGCGGAAGACATCCGCATCTTGAGCCTTGGCGGTAAGCATGACAACCGGAATGGTGCGGGTGGTTGGGCTGGCTTGCAGGCGCTTGAGTACCTCGAAGCCATCCATGTGCGGCATCATCACATCCAGCACTATCAAGTCCGGCTTCTCATTGTCCACCTTCTTGAGAGCCTCCCTGCCATCGAACGCGGTTAACACCTTGTAGCCGCCTCTCTCCAGGTTCACCTGAATGAGCCGAACGATATGGCGCTCATCATCTACTACCAAGACCTTTTTCTGGCCGGCCATGACCCTGACCCTCCACCTTCCGTTTTTGTCGGTTCCCTGGGCTTTCTGAGAGGCCCAATCTTCGCCAATATAACACCCTACTATTTTGCTGTCAACCTGGTCTTCTCCTTCCAATATGAGGAGAGTCAAGGCGGTTTTTCAGGCAGAATTCACAGGCTTGGTTCGGCCGAGGAAGCCTGACAAGCAGGACTGTGCCTTAATGAATATTTATGTATACCACAACAAACGCTTCATAACCTATCGCTATCCTGGTGGTTGAATATTGCCCCAAACCCTGAAGCCACGCCGGCCATCGGCGCGCAGCATTACGTCAAAGGAGGTTGTTGGATGAGAGGATCGGTTCTACTGATTCTGGTAATGGGGTTGCTGGCTTGCTTGCCAATAGCCGCATTTTCCGATCAAGCAGGCGATATCCGGGCCCTGCAAAGCGAAATTGAACAACTGAAGCAGCGGCTCAGCCAACTCGAAGCGGAAGTGGAAACCGCCAAGGCCGCACAAGCAGAGACCCAAGCGACAGTAGCGAAAAAAGCGGGTGAGCACAAGATTAACGGCTATCTGCAAATGCGCTATCGCAATGACAATGCACCGGATGGAAAGGATGAGTTCTATACCCGCCGGTCGCGGCTTAATCTGCGCGGGAAGATGACGGAGAAGACCGGCTACCGCGTCGAGCTCCAGATGGACTCCAAAGAAAGCGGCAAGGGCCCCGGCAGCAAGGTGCAGCTGCGTACCGCATATATCGAGCACGATCTTGCCGGCGGCAGGCTGCGGTTGGGACAAACCCATATCCCTTGGGGTTATGAACTTCAGACTAGTGTGGCAGTGCTCTGGACGGCTGAGCGTTCCCTCTTCATGGACCGCCTCTTCCCCAATCAAAGAGATAACGGCTTTGTATATGACTGGAGCGCGGGTAAGAAACGTTCTCCGCAAATCAGTGTGGGCCTTTTCAACGGAACGGGAATCAATGCAAGTGATAACAACAGCCGCAAGGATCCCGTCGCGCGGGTAAGGTTCCCGTTCTCCAATGGAAGTGCCGCAGTCTCTTATTACGACGGGCGCAGTGATGCCGGCGACTCCGCCAAGGATGGAGCCCGCTGGGGACTCGGCGGGGAAGTTAACTGGGGGCGCCTCGCCTTCATGGGTGAGTATGTTGAAGATGAAGACGAGGGCGCCGATATGCGCGGCTGGTATGCCCAACTCGGCACCAAGTTGGGCCACACCCCCGGCTTCCTTTTCGCCAAGTTCGATAATTATGACGAGGATACCCACCTCTCCGACGATGAGTTCAACCGCATCTCCTGGGGCTATTTCTATGAGTTGGATGCACGCAATCGCCTCACCCTGGTCTATGAGCAGCGGGATGTGGAAGATGCCTTTTCTGAACTCTCCAAATGGGATGGCGACGCTTACTATCTGCAGTGGCAGACTCGATATTAGGGGGGATTGATTCAGTTCTCCATACAGGGAAGGCGGTGCCGCCCTCAGGACGGCCCCGCTCTTCTTCGCTTCGAGCAGCGGCTTATTTCTGCACCCGCAGGAGACAAGATCTTCAAATTACCGACGGTGCTTCAACCATTTCTTGTTGATAGCGGTCAATGGCCCACCGATAGACATCCAGGTGTTTGCGGCCCGTCAATTCCCAGGCGATGTTGCGCCTCACATACTCCTGCCCGCGCTGAGAGAGGAGCGCGCGCAAACCATCGTCACGGAGCAGGCGAAGGATCTCACGGGCTGCTTCCTCCCAATCGCCTATCGGCACCACCACACCGGCGCGGCTGCTTTCGAGTGAAGCCTTCAGCCCTTCCAGCGCGGATACCACCACCGGCACACCTGCTGAGTACGCGTGCGCCAGGTTGCCGGACTGAGATGCATCACTATAGAGCAGGGGGAAGACATCGAAGGTCGAGAGGATGGCATGGTATCGCTGAGGATCATTACAGGGCAGATGCAGTATCGAATCACGCTCCGGGCTTTGAGCAATCGCATGCAGCAAATCGGCCTCATACTGTGTGCCCCCGGGATCGCCGGCCCGGGCATCGCCCGCCACCACAAGCACGGCCTCCGGCATTTCCGCGCGGACGCGGGGCCACACCTGAGTGACCACTTGGACGAGTTCCTTATTTGCGGAAAACCAGCCGATCACTCCAACCACCTTCTTGCCGCTCAGGCCGAACCGCTCCCTGTTGACTTCGCGGTCCGCCCGGCTGGTGGTGGCTCCGTGCTGAATCACACTCACACTCTTGGGCCAGACCACTCGGCCGATATTCCATGGCAGGGCCAGCCGCTGGCTGCCTTCATGGATGATAGTCGCCGCCGCCAGCCCCAGAGTGTGATTGTAGTATATCCGGTGAGGAGTGGGCATGTTGACAAGTAGGGTATGGTAGGTGACAACGGCGGGTATACGCTCCAGTTTGCAGTCAAAGAGGAGTTTGGTAAACAGCCAGGCATTCTTGTCGGCGGGGGAGTTGTAAATGCCGAATTCGTGCTGGAAATGGCAGGCCAGCGGCCCCTGGTTCTCCTCCCGTATCTGCCTGATCTCCGCCATTACGCGGTCCGGCCACCCCGGCTTTTCCGCTTCCAGTATGGGATGAATCCTGCCCCCGCGGATGGGCTCGCTGCCGTCCGTGTGGCAGATTATCTCCAGCCGCCATTGCTGCTCTCCGAAAACCGTATCAAGAGTGGGAATTATGCCCTCGCTGAGCAGATCATAACTATAGGAGGCAATCCCGCAGGCGCGAGGGGGCCACGAACTCATCACCACTAGACAGAACTTCTCCTCTGTTTCAGTGTTCATGACTATTTACCTCCCTCCACTCAGGCAGTGTCCCATCTGCGCAAAGTTCCATCCCCGGCTTCTTTCTCCTGGGGTCAACGCGATACAAAATTCAACTTATCCCGCGCGCTCGGCGATTTTCTTCACGCAGGCTCACCATGAAGCCGGACTCCCGTTTTACTTGGACAATGGAAGAAGATACAATATTGCAGGTTCGTGCATAATCATTGCTGGACCGGCAGCGCTTTGAGGCGACCATGGAGATAATCGAGAGAGTGGGGGAGGTTCGTCACCGGCTCGCCGAAATCCGGCGCGCAAGCCGGCCCATCGTCTTCGTGCCTACTATGGGAGCCTTCCATGAGGGGCACATCGAACTCATGAGGCGGGCAAAGGCGGGCCAGGACGCGGCACTGTCCGGCACAGTCTCTCCGTACCTCGTAGTCAGCATCTTCGTGAATCCCACCCAGTTCGGCCCTGGAGAGGACTATCGCTCATACCCGCGGGACATGCAGGGCGATTTAGAGAAGGCGAGGGAGGCCGGCGCTGACCTTATCTTCACTCCATCAGTGGAGGAGATGTATCCGGGGAGGCACTTGTCCGCCATAGCCTTGGCGGAGGCGGACTCCACCACCGTCGAGGTGGGCAAACTCGCCGAAGGGATGTGCGGCTCCCACCGCCCCGGCCATTTCCGCGGTATGGCAACCGTGGTGTGCAAACTCTTCAATATCATCCAGCCCGATGCCGCCTATTTCGGAGAGAAGGATTACCAGCAGTTGAAGATCATCCAGCGGATGGTGGAGGATCTGCAGATGCCGGTGAAGATCGTTCCCATATCCACAGTGAGAGAACCGGACGGGCTGGCCATGAGCAGCCGCAATGCTTACCTCTCCGCGGAAGAGCGCCGGGCGGCAGCATTCCTCCACAAAGGCCTCAAAGCCACAGCAACTCTCTTTGAAAAAGGCGAACGAAACGCAGCCGCCCTCATTGAAGAAGCAAAACAAGTCATTGCCGCCGAGCCATTGCTGCGCCTGCAGTATATCGAACTCCGTGACGCCGACACCCTGCAGCCGCTCCAGACAGTAAAGGGAAACGCCGTCCTCGCCCTCGCCGCCCAGATCGGCAAAGCCCGCTTGATTGACAACATAATTCTACGGGTGTCATAATTTCACCATGTTAAGATCGGTTTGCAAGTCAAAGATTAGCCGGGCGACGGTTACGCGGAAGGATCTCCATTACGATGGCTCCATCACACTTGACCGCGCATTGATGGAGGCGGCGAAGATTCTTCCCTATGAGCGGGTCCAGGTGTTGAATGTGAACAATGGAGAGCGGTTCGAGACCTATGCTTTGGTGGCGACGGAGAAGGATGCGGTCATATGTCTCAACGGGCCTGCCGCAAGGCTCGGCGAGATCGGCGATATCGTGACTATCATCTCCTATGCCTTGCTGGAGGAAGATGCCTGCCAGGGCTGGAAGCCGACCATCGTGGAGGTTGATGGAAAGAACCGCGTCGTGAAAACTACCGGTTGACCGGCCCTTACTCTACAGATTCCCTCACTCACCATGTCTATTTCCGATACCAAGAAAATTGTGCCCGCCAGTCTTGTCGAAGAGATTCTGGGGCTGAAAGAAGCCAGGCGGGCGGTTCTGCTGGCTCACAACTACCAGTTGGGTGAGGTGCAGGATATCGCCGATTTCGTGGGCGATTCTTTGGAGTTGAGCCGCCAGGCCGCCGCCACGGAGGCGGAGGTAATAGTCTTCTGCGGAGTCAAGTTCATGGCGGAGACGGCGAAGATTCTTTCTCCCGAAAAGACCGTCCTGCTGCCTGATTTGCAGGCGGGCTGTCCGCTCTGTGATATGGCCACTGCGGAAGAGGTAAGAGCACGAAAAGCCTCTCTCCCCGGTGTGCCTGTGGTGTCTTATGTGAATACGACCGCTGATGTAAAGGCGGAAAGCGATATCTGCTGTACTTCCTCCAACGCGGTGAAGGTGGTGGAGAGCCTGCCGCAGGAGGAGATTCTATTTCTACCTGACAGGAACTTGGGCTCCTGGACCGCGGAACAGACCGGCAAGCGCCTCATTATCTGGGACGGTTACTGTATCACCCACCAGCGCATCCTCTCCGAACATATCCTGGGCCTGAAAGAGAAATACCCCGACGCGGAAGTTGTGGTGCATCCGGAGTGCACTCCCGAGGTGCGCCGCCTGGCGAATGCGGTCCGCTCTACCAGCGGCATTCTCCGCTATGCGCGGGAATCCTCCGCCTCCACCATCATCGTGGGCACAGAAATCGGAATCCTGCATCGGCTGAAAAAGGAGAATCCAGAAAAGGTTTTTCTGGCTCCTTCGGCGCTTCCAGTGTGCCCCAACATGAAGCGCATTACTCTGGAGAAAGTGCTCTGGTCACTGGAGGAGATGGTCTATCCCATTGAAATTCCAGAGGAGATAAGAGTGCCGGCGAAGAGGGCGATTGACCGGATGCTGGCCTTGCCGTAGTTCTCAGAAGGCGCCGGGGTTGATCTCTATCCAGAGAGTGCGCCCCAGTTCTTGCGTGAATCCATACCCGCTCATCCCCATCAGCCCGGCGGAACCGGTGAAGAGCCCTGTTGTGGCGAAGATGCTTCCCTTGGGCGCGTAGTTCAGGCTCACCGCCCAATTGCCGATGTCTCGTGCCAGAGTCGTCTTGATGTTCATGGACCGTTGTGACATCCACTCGGAGTAACTTCCGGAGAGGCCAAACGACCATTGCGGTCTTCCCATATCTGTGCGCTGAAAGGGCAAATAGTAGACCAAGGTGCCACTGCCGAAGATACTGTTCCGCTCTACGTTGTACGAAGCGAATGCGGTAGTGCGCCATTCTCCGGGCTTGTTGACATTGAAGTTACAGGAGAGTGTTTGCTGGCGCCTATCACCGGAAGCGCTTTTGCCACTGCTCAGTGATCCCGTGTAATTGATTCCCAACGCTCCGCGTTGCTCTCCGATCTTGCGTCGAAGGCTTGCTGTTATGCTGAGGGTCTGAGTGGTGCCGCTCTTGCCCCACGAGTTCGACAACTTCAGCCCGGAATCGAAGGTAGCCTTTTGCCCTATCTTCCCCTGCGGGCAATGCAGATTCATGGATATGCTCTCAGTGAGAGAAGCAAGCTTGCCGGATTCGATGATCTCGGTCGTCCCCTCCTCAGGAGAATAGGCTATTAAGTCGGAGGCGGTCCTGAGGGCATAACTGATCCGCGCACTGTTGGAATAGGAGAAGCCGGATTTCCCGATAGGGCGAGAGCGGGTGTGTGCTGACAGCACAGCCGAATAATTCTCGGAGTCTGCATAATCCGATGCATTGAGCGCAAGATCAACACTCATTTTGGGCATGATCTTGCTTATCGTAGTAGAGGCTTCTATCGTCCTTGGAGAATCGGCATCGAAACGTGTATAGCGGAATGAGGAGAAGGTGCGAAGGCGGGGGGAGAACTCGTGGGAATGGGTCCAGCGCAGCCCCCGCGACTTGTTCATATTCAGAGGATCATCTATATTCAGTTTGCCCCGGCCTTTGTCACCGAGGAGATACCGTTCCTCCAGCCCCAGCCCCCAATCGCTTTCTCCCATCCCGCTCTGTGCCATATTGTGTGTGAGGCGGATAGAGCCGATTCGCCCCGGTTTAGCAATGTAGTAATAGGGGAAATCGGCCGACAGGCCGTCGCCGCCATCAACGATTAGCGCCTGTTCGACAAATTGCCGTGACCCCCCATTCCCTGCAGTAATCGCGTAGTGCGGAAGGGAGATGAGTTTCACTCCGTCCATGAGAATGGCGGCCTCGTCGAAGACGGTCTCACCGTCCGGGAGGACTTGAGCCTGTTTCGTGATTATCAGAGTTCGGCCGACTTCTCTGTAGAAGGGGCGGAACTCCTCCAGGTCCACCTCCTCTTCCCGGGTCATCTGCAGACCGGGGGCATGAAAGGTATAGACTACGGCCTCATCTTCTTCGTACCTTAACAGGCTGCCCTGGCCTTGCCGCGGCGCAAAGATTATCGCGTCTCCGCGGATTTCCCGCTCTCCATCAGATATCTCCACATTCCCCTGCGCGGCAAGCTCGGAACTGTTGATATCACATTGGATGGCCTCCGCGCGAATGCTGATGGAGCCATACTCGAATCTCCCCCCTCCACTGGCTGAAGCGAGGCCGGCTGTCTGGCTGTAGGCAACCTCTTCTCCCGCCAGCCTCAGTATGGCCGTTGCCCCTTCCGTTTCTCCCCCCTGCGCGCTGAACTCCACCTCGATTTCCTGACGGGATCCGGCCACCATAGCGCTTACAATAGCGGTTCCCGCCGAGGAGCCGCTGGTAAGCACAGCGCGGGCGACCCCGCCCTGTGTTTGCGAGACGGGGCTGATGGATCCCAGGGAGGTGCTGAAACTCACTGAAGTCCCATCCGGCGCGGGGGATCCTGATACATCCTGTACTTGGGCGATAATGATGGAGGTGGAGCGGCCGTCCGCCCTGAGTGTGGCGGGGTCAGCAAAAAGTTGCAAGACCCCCCCGGCCCGCGCAGAGGAGTGAACCGAACAGGATAAAACAAGGCCCAGGAACAATCCAATCAGAGCCCGCGCTTGGGCGCTGCACAGACTCCCTCGAAAGCAGCCCTTCTCGCGTCGGACAATATGGCCTATGCTATGACGCAGAGACACAGCCCCTCTCCCGGAAAAGAAACAGGAGCCCGCCCTGGCGGGCTCCTGTTTTGTTCGGCTCCTATTGAATGGTCATGCTGCGAGGCTCGGAAAACACATAGCGGAAGGAGTCGGGCGGCACTTCCGTCAGCGGGTGTGGAAGCGGCATGTCAGAGTCGCCCCTGTAGCGGGAACCTACTCTCCAGAAAACGAGCGTCCCGG
>WVXJ01000133.1:42238-44496 GCA_011773575.1 Armatimonadota bacterium
CGTGGCACTCGGAGCAAACAGGCTGTCTCGGGAGACTTGAAGAATGTAGTCATTCGCTCCCTCGGCACCGTGAAAACCAAGGTCAACCGCGGTCGCATCAGAGACAGGCTCGTTATTTGCAGGGAATTCGAGGTCGAGCGGGGGAACGAATGTCACTACCTTGGCCTTGCTGATGGGAGCACCGGCAGTAAACACATAACTCACGGTTCCGTCCGGCTGTGTTTCAGGCTGCGCGATCACCCTTCTCACCTGAAAGGTGTGGCGTGAACCTGCCACCGGGCCTATATATACTGTCACAGTATCCCCCTCATTATACAAAGAGGTTTCATTATAGAAATCGCCGCGAAGGTTGTAGAACATAGTAGAGGTTCCTTCCCCACTGCGCTCAGCCACTTGGGGAGGACTTCCACCGCTGCTTTCTTCAGGGCCTGGCAGGGAGAGGGTTACATTGATAATACCGCTCGCGGTGGCCGTAATGGTTACTTCCAGTCGGCTGTGGATGGTCGGAAACGTGATCGTTCTGTCCGCAGCCGTTTCCTCGGCTTCGAACCATAAAAGCTCTCCGTCTCTCCATATCTCGTATCCGGCGACATTCTTGGCACTGGCACCAGGCCAGTGCAGCCGTACTGCCGAGAAAGTAGAGAAGCGGCTATAAAATATTTCGTCGTCTACAAAGGTGAACTCATTTTCCCAAGTTGTCTCTACACCTGAATCAAGGGGATTGGAGATGGCTGCGGTGGTGAATCCGTACGGGCTGCTCTTTCCGCCTCTGCTTTGGGTGAAGAGGTACAGCAAAAAGGCTAATCCCAGGGCAAGCCAGAGTTTGCTCTTACTCCGTTTCTTTTCTGCTTTTACCCCGGGAATCTCGACCGCGGTCCCCCGCGCCGGGATTTCGATGATTTGCCGTATCTTATCTCCGGTGCGGGCGTGCCCCTCTATAATGCGCCCATCGGAGGCGGCGCGTAGAGGCTTGGTGATGCTGATGATGCCCACTCTCTGGCCTTCACGCATGACGACGAACTTCATTTCCTCGCGCACCCCTTGCGTTTCGCCCGCGCTTATCGTTACATCCTTTTCATCTGCCCACTGCACCATCCCGGTGATGGGGCGGTAGCTCTGAATCTCCTTGATCGCCTGGAAGGTGACTTGATTGAGGGCTTCGTCAATCAGCGCATCTTCACTCACTTCTCCCATTGCAGGGGAGGAATGAGCGGTGGCAATGGTTCCCGCTCGGATAGTGCGAGAGGGAACGTCGAAGACGGCGACCATCAGAGTCATTTCTCCCTGGGCGGTGCGTGTGATCCGCCGGACGCCCGCGGCGCGGATTTCCCCAAAGACGATGCCGTCTACCCCCAGCGCTTCGCCCAGCCGCGCAAAGCCCGCCTCGTCCAATGGTGTGCGCAGCGCCAGGTCATCCATCTTCTGTTGCGTATCCTCAAGGGAGCGAACATCATAGGCCTGGGTATCCAGAAGCGCCTGGTGGACTGCCGCCGAGGCCTTGTCCCCAAGCAAATCGGGCTGTACCTCAGTGAAGTTCGTGAAGGGAAGAACGGCGACGAATTCCAGTTCCGTCTCCGTCATTATCTGGGCAGATACAGGCAGCGCCAGGCTCCATCCGATCAGTGTGGGGTACGCAAACACCCCGATCAGTATGCTTGCCAGCGTCCGCGCCAGCCTGCCTCTAGTCAGCCTTCGCATCGCTCACCTCTCCTTATGGAAATGCGCCTGTGCTGATATGATGTTTCCCAGCCAGACAAGGCCATAAACGACGCCTTCCACAGGCGACTGGGAAGGTATGGCAGATTAAGGATTCTAACATTCCCATAGGTTATTGTAAACCGACCCGGACATCCTCAATAGAAGGTCAGGGTATCGCTGGTTTCACCGTTCAGGTCTGAGCGATAGATGTAACCGGACTTGTACACACTGGAAACGCTGAAGGTGTAAGATCCGGGAGGAAGGCCGCCCGCCTTGAAGGTCACTTGACCTTGTGCATTGGTATATTCGGGGCGAGGTGTCCGGACGAGATCACCGCTCCATTGCCCGATTATCCTCGCGCTGGAGACGGGCCGGTTCTGGGAGTCAACAACCGTCACCGTAGCCGTCACGATACGGTAACCGTACTTGTATGGCACACCGATAACATCAATCCCCAACACCCGCACGGCTGGCGGGCCCGGATTGATGGTGATGGTGACGGTGTCCTTGTCTGAGAGGCCTGAGGAAGATACGCAAGTGAGAGCAATGACATGGGTGCC
>WVXJ01000197.1:0-194 GCA_011773575.1 Armatimonadota bacterium
GCCATCAGCGCTCCCAGCGGACATAGGGCGCGGCAGAAACTTCGGCTGGAGACCACCATCAAGGCCAGCACCGCCGCCAGAATGCCGAGTTTGCTCCAGCCCCGCCAAGTCATATTATCGCGCAGTTGTTCATCTACCGCCAGTTTCGGTATCCCCGCCTCCAGAGTGCCGGCGGGACAAACCAGCGCGCAATA
>WVXJ01000197.1:245-1334 GCA_011773575.1 Armatimonadota bacterium
AGGAGAAGTGGAAGTGTAATTACTAGAACGATGAGCATCACATATTTCAGACCATTGAAAACCCGCGGAAGACGCAGTTTGCGGGATGGAATCTTGTGAAGGCCGTCCTGCAAAAGCCCGAACGGACACGCCCACCCACAAAACGCTCGGCCCAGGAAAAGACCGAGCAGTGCCAGCAATCCGATGATGTAATAGGGAATGCGCCGCACCAGGGCAAAGGCGGTCAGGCTTCCTATTGGACATGAGACGGTCCCGATGGGGCAGGCATAACAATTCAGTACCGGTAGACAGAGATATTTTCCGGCCGAAGCCCAGTAATATCCGTTGAATATCACGAGAGAAAGCAGTTGCAGATGCAGTCGCCGCCCCCAAGTTCCGATCTCAGTGTTCTTGCGACTCAAACTTCCTCCTTACCGCACCGACCAATGCCCGCAGGTTCTCTGCAGGCGTTGTGGCCACAAGTCCGCAAGCAGGTGAAACCACGTTGAATTCACAAGCGGCTCGCCGCCCCACCTTCTCAATGGCGGAGGGGATGCCGCGTTCGAGAAGGAAGGTATCCACATTTCCGACGCGGACACAACCGCTCAATTCCTCGCGGAGCCTGTCGCCGCTCACCATGGCATCCACACTCACTGAAAGCGGCCCGCCGATATGATGAGAGAGTCTTCGCAGTTCCCCCAGGATCGGCGACAAATCCCCGCATATATGCAGTATAGCCGGAATGTTTTCTCGGCGCAACGCACACAGGATTCTGGAAAGCGCGGGCAGAGCGAGCCGGCGGAAATGCTCGCCTCCCAGCACTTCACCCGTTCCGGTGGGTTCGGCCACCATCACGCAATCGGCTCCGGCGGCGTGCTGAGCGAGCGCAAATCTCAGCGTAATCTTCTCCATAGACGAGATCAATTGTTCCGCCGCTTCCGGGTCGCGCCCCGCCAGACGCAAGAACTTCCCCGCCTCCATCACCATGCCGGCAAGGCTTACAGGCCCCACAACCGCGCCGATTACGGGCAATGAAAACGAGTTGTGTCGCAATATATTCAAGGCCTCAAGCACCACCGGCGCGCGGGCGGAGCGCTCTGGATCGAACTC
>WVXJ01000058.1:0-624 GCA_011773575.1 Armatimonadota bacterium
CCTTCCAACGTCAACTTCTGTTGATATTTTTCCAAAGAGCGTCTGGATAAAGGATGGTCTTTTATAGGGGGTGTATGTCTGCAAGCCTCTATCTTGGCCCGTTTTTTGAATCATCCCTGCTGCCATGGCAGGGATATACCGTCAGCGTCATCCGGAACTCACTGTTTTTTATCGGGTGCTTTTTCATTACTTCGAGGAGTTTCTCAAAGAATACGAGAGCCGGTTTGAGCGAGAGTATGGCTTCCTGCGTCCCATCATCCAGGATGTTGTTGAGAAGTATCTCGACTGCGGCAATCCGATGTGCGGGTTTGCCCGCATCCGGTGTCCAGGCTGTGGGGGAGAGCGCCTCCTCATGTTTTCCTGCAAGACACGCGGTTTCTGTCCTTCATGTCATGCCAAGCGCCGTGAGGAGTGGGGTGAGTGGATGCGGGAGGAACTTCTTCTGGATGTCCCGCACCGCCAGGTCGTCTTCACCGTCCCTAAGATGCTGCGGCTGTTCTTCCGTTATAAGAGAGCCCTCCTTTCTCCATTATCTCTGGCAGCCGTCCATGCCCTGTTGAAATATTTTCGAGCCGTCACAGGCCATAAGCTCATGCCAGGAGTGGTGGCGGTGATCCAGACTTT
>WVXJ01000058.1:679-1114 GCA_011773575.1 Armatimonadota bacterium
GCCTTCCACCATGTCTCCCGCTTCCATGATGAGCGCATCGGCAAGATCTTTACCCATGAGGTCTTCTCCCTGCTGCTTCGGGAAAAGCTCATCGGCCTTCCTCTTGTCGGGAAAATCCTCACCTGGCGCCACACAGGATTCAACGTCCACAGTAAAGTCAGAGCTCAAACCAAGAGGGAGGCAGAGAGAGTCGGCAAATACATGATCCGGCCACTGCTTTCTTTGAAGCGGCTCTTCTTTGACGAGACAAAGGGGAAGGTTCGTTATCAGTATTCGAGGCAAGGCTCACAGGAGGAACGGATGGATTATCTGGAGTTCATAGCCAGAGTCACCTCTCATATTCCGGACAAGCGTCAGGTGATGGTCCGTTACTATGGTCTTTATTCTAATGCCCACAGAGGCAAGATGCGCAATGCCGGAGGCTCGCCCTCCCAT
>WVXJ01000153.1 GCA_011773575.1 Armatimonadota bacterium
CCAGGGCACTGTCGAGGAGGCCTATGAGATCGTGCCTTTCCACGTCTACCGCGAGTGGAGCAAGACGGACCATATCGAGACCTTCTTCGATGCCCAGTATACGGACTGGTTCGTGCCTACTGTGAACAACAATGGCGAAGGCGAGCCCATCTGGGTGAATGAGTGCGGCTTCTCCACCTTTGATAGGACTCAAGCGGCGCAGCGCTATAGATTCGCGCGCGTCGTTCCTTATCTCTTTGGCGATGACCTGAGCCTGGGTGAGATAGACCACTTCGACGCCTATGAGATCAAGGACCTTGACCCCAACTCGCCGGTCATTGGCCCTGAGGATATTCGCTACCTTGGCCTCTGCGAGTTCGACGGCCAGACCCGCACCAAGAAGTTGGCCTTCGACACCGTTGCCCTGTGGGTTTCCCTGCTGGATGACGAAACCATCACCACACCGAAGAATGATGAGGTTTCCATCGAGGCTACCACCGGCCGCTTGGGTGATTTCTATCACTATCTCATCTATCGAGATGAGGGCGGTGGAGACACCAGCCAGATACTGGCCATGTATGACAAGCGGAACGAACCCACCGTTGAAGCCACCCTGACCATCGCTGCATCAACTGTCACGCTGTGGAACCAGGATGGCACTTCACAGGATTGGACTTCCCATCTCGACGGCACCGGCCTGATCATCTCCGACATCCCCATCGTGGATGCGGAGGTGACGATCCTCGAGATCATGCCTTAAGCCCGCACCACAGCAACGATAGCAGTCGAGTTTTAGCGGCCTAAGAACGGGGCCCGCCTCAGCGGGCCCCGTTTCTTTGGCCCATCGGCCGCTGGATTGCGCTCGACTGTCGGCACATCGCCGGTGGAAAGAGGGATTACCGTCCGTGGAATCGCCGTTTATCCACAGGCGGCTGTGGATAAACCGGGC
Organism: Armatimonadota bacterium; assembly: GCA_011773575.1. Lineage (GTDB taxonomy): Bacteria > Armatimonadota > Hebobacteria > Hebobacterales > WVXJ01 > WVXJ01. The sequence goes on from WVXJ01000153.1 coordinate 929, forward strand.
CTGCGCCAGGAAAATGTCGGAAAATCCAGAGTTCCTTCTCATACTTCGTATAAACGCTTGACTACTGGTCTTACGTATGCTATATTATGGCGCATTCGATGTGAGTTGGTTCGCTTTTTCCCTCGCATTTTAGCAGGAGGTAGTGGTACCCAGGCTTGGAAACCTCGCAGTACGCACACCATAGAAACACAGCCACCGCAACAACCCAAGACCTGCCCTTGACACGTGTCTAACGGCGGTTCAGCAAACCGCTAGAATTGCTTCTCGATACTGGATTCCTTGGTGGAAGTGTCAGGATATGAAGGCCTCCTCCGGGCACGAAGTTTTTGCCCTTATGGCAAGTTGGGGCCAATGCCGAGTCAAAATGCGGCGCTGGGTTCGGCACAACGGGCCTGCAGTGCTGCAACCCGCTAATTCGCATTCATCGATAACCACACTAAGTGCTCTCTTGTTTCCCGGGAGCCCTTTTCTCTAGTATTACTTTTTTCTTAAGGCAGGCGCGGCTGCGGCCGCGCCTGCTTCATGCAACTCTGGAAAGGCAATGTCACACAATTCGAATCTGACAGACCAGCAGCAGCGGTCTACTCAACATCAGATGAGTCAAAGGCTCAGCGAAAGGAGGTGAGGGAGAAGATAGATAGCGATTGAAAAAGGATATGCTTCTAGCAAGGATGCTGCACGGTTACCGAACAAAACACAGAACAAGGAGAAAAAACTAAATGAAGGGAAGTACTGTGAGGTTTGTGTTCTGTATCGTGTTCTGTGCCTTCATGGTAGTGGCACTGAACGCGTTGGTTGAAGCGGGGAAGCCCCCGCCACCGCCACCCCCGTCCGTGATCACCCGGACTGTCTCCTTCAGCACCCGTGAGGACTGGGACAATGGTCATGACCTGAATGACGTCGCCATTGACTTCGCTCTGGTGAATGACCTCGGGGTGGATGAGTTGATCATGTCCGTCGGTTGGGATGATTATGAGCCGACTGACGACTCCTTCGACTGGACCTGGCTGCAGAGTTTCGCGAGCCTGGCGAACACCTATGGCATCAAACTCCGCCCT
>WVXJ01000122.1 GCA_011773575.1 Armatimonadota bacterium
CCAGATGGCGAAATCCTCCACACACAACCAGCGGCGCATGGCGGAAAAGACCTCTGGCTCATTCTCCGCCAGCCACATGAGTTTCATTACCGACCACATCGGGTTCAGCGGCAGGCCGGTGCGAAGGTACGTCTCTCGCGCGCCGAAATTGCTCTCCCATGACTCCATCTGCGCTTGGGGGCGGACATCATGCCAGATGATGAAAGGATAAAGGGCCTCTCCTGAATCCGAGAGCGGCACTCCGGCTTCCCCCATGCTCGCGGTGGCAAGGCCGAGAGGCTTTGCCTTTGGAGGAAGGCTGGAGGTAAGTTCCTGCAGGGCGCCGCAAATAGCCGTCCACAATTCCTGCGGATCATGCACTCCACTGCCCGGACCCAGTGCCTGGACAGGGGTGCGGCGTGAGGCCTCGGCCGCCAATTCCCCTTTAAGCGTAACCGCGACCGCCTTTGTGTTGGTTGTGCCTATATCCAAGCCAATCAGAACTTCATTCATGTCAGACCTTTCACCGCAGAGCCTGCTCCGCCATCCTACTCCGCCAAGGCTTCGTAGGACAAGAGGCTTCGCAGCCCAAGGAGCGCAGACGCGGTGATTCTATTTTATCCCTCGTCTGAAGGCAAGAAGACTTTGCGTGAGAGGGTGAGTTCCACTCTTTGGCCGGGTAGTATTTCCTGGCTGATGAGCCGGCCGCTTTCGGGGTCACGAGTGAATTCTTCGACACATGAGACATCCAGCTGCAGAACACGCAGTCCTTCCGGGTCCACCCAGTATCCCGTCATGATAAGGCGGCGCTTTCCTTCTTCCATATCGGTCGGCTGCCAGGTGGGTTCTTGCCCGGTGGGGATAGGCGAGTAGCCCTCTGATTTCAGGAGCCCGCGATAGTAGTCAAACACCGCTGTGGAGGGGTAATTCTTGTTCACCTCAAACGTGAGGCTCTGCCAGCCCAGCATCTCCTGTTTGTGACGAAGTTCGTTCTGGGCGTCAGGATGAGAGGGGATCACCGGTTCTTCTCTGCCCCAGCCCATTCCGGATGGGCGCATATAGCGGGCGAGATAGGCCACTCCGGTGAGGAATACAAAACAGAGCAGCAAGACGAATATCAACGTGCGGCGCTGTTCAGGAGTCACTTCATCACTCCTGGATAATTTCCAGATTGGCGCGGGGCACTGTTATCTCTTGTCCGTCTTCGGTTTGAATGACGGCCACCCTGACCTTGGCCCCGGTTTCAACTGTCTGGAGTTCAGCAGGCAGCGCGGTAACTTCGCCCAGGCCGCCGAAGTAAGGCTCGCGAATCATGCGCACTTTCACCCCCGGGGCGAGTTCGGTCGAGCCGGCCTTGTCGGCGACTGCGCCCGTAAGACTTCCTTCTTCTCCCGCCGCGTCAACAGCTTCTCTGGGGATGATGATTTCCGGGCGTATGACCCCCGCGCGTATCTGGGTGGCGCCATTGATAGAGGCGGCTTTGCCTTCCAGTGATTGGAGTATGCGGAAGGTGCGCTCGGCCATGGGAATCTCCCCGAAGCCTTCGGTGAGGATTAAGGTGAAAGGCACTTGCTCCTGGCCTGTGATGGCGACTCCAATGTCATAGCCGACAAACCCGCGCAGTTGTTCATCCGAGAGCGCGCCTACAATGAGCCCGGCGACACCGATGCGGGCGGCCTCTTCCAGCGCGGCACTGGAGGCGCCGGAGCCGCAGACGATGATCGCGCCTCGCATCTCTTCTGAAAGATGGTCTTCGGTCAAAGATTCATCCGGCCTGTCGCAGGCCATTTTCATACGCCCGTAGCGCTCACCGCCTACGCCGAAGATTCCCTGGATGAAGGCTGCGCGCGCCTTCATCATGACCCCTTCTTCAGGCAGAACTTCGGCCACTTCGCCGCGCAGGTAGGCGAGCACCTCGATGGGCCTGGGAGATTGGCGAATACCGATATAGCCGGAGGTTGTTCCGATATGTTCTATGGTGCCCGCCACCGGGGCGCGGCATTCACTGCGGAAAAGACCGAAAAAGCCCTTTACCTCGGCGAGCAGTTCTCCTTTCTCAACCTTATCGCCGACACGCTTTTTCAACAGGCCCGAAAGTTCTGATGAGGAGATCCCCAACTGTTCGGCGGCCTTAAAGGAATGTATGTCACCCTCCAGCAAACAGCGCGCCACAACCGTCTCCGGCTCCACAACCGCGCCGGCCTCCACTAGCACCTCTCCTTTGATGGGCAGACGGCGCTCGCGCTCTACAATGGTATCTTCAGTTATCCTCAATCCCGGCGTATATGCAGTTGGCATGGGCAGCCTCAACAAACCTTCCTGGGCTTACAACACTAGACCGGTGGAAATCCCAGTTCGGTCATCCATTGTTTTAACAGGCGATATCTTTGTTGGTTTTCGGGCGGCAGGGATAGGGGCCGGCCGCGGGCGTCGAGGATTACTCCGGCCACGCCTCCGGTTATTCTCGTCTCCAGGCTGCGGCCCGGGCCGGGGCCGATGTTGAAACGCCTGGTCGGCTCAACTCGCAAGAGCGCAGTCTTGCCGATGTCGAGCGGGAGGCGGCGCAGTTCTCCGAAACTCAGTTCTCCCTGCTTTTCCTCTCCGGCGCCGTTTTCCGGTTGAAGCGTGTAGCGCATTACATTATCACCCTCCCGCGCGGTTCCCGCGGGTGCGACCACCGTCCCCAGCCAGATGAGACAATCCCGCTCGAAGACTTCCCGCGCCGCCTCCGGCTGGACGGAGGCGAGCACCCCCAGTTGGGGCATCATGAAGATGGAATCCACGGCGAGGCGGGTAATGCCCTGGGGTTGAAAAGCGTCAATCATCATGAGGGCGGCCTGTTCTCTCAGCGGTGCGTGAGAAAGCACGCCTCCAGAGCCGATGATGAGCTCCAGGTTCATCAGGTCAATCAGGCTCTCACCCCCAAGCGCCTGGGCAAAGGTATCGGCGATGGTGCGTATCTGCTGTACGCCCTTGAGTTTTGCCGCCAACATGCTGTGATGGGCAAAGGCGAGCCGGAGGGCTTCTCTGGCGACGGCCTGTTCCAGGTAGAGTTCCTCCAGAGTCTGGGGAATGGTGGTGGGCCGGATCATCTTGTTTCTCAGGCGGTCCCGCAAGTGTTGTTCGGCAAGTTCGAAGGGCAGCCAGCGAAGGATGTTTTCCGCGCCGGCTTCGGCGAGGACATTGGAAATGGAATAGGAGAGTCCAAGGTTGGCGGAAACTGTCCGATTGAAAGTCTCATTGAAAACGGAAAAGACATCTGTGGTTGCACCGCCAATGTCCACGGCGACTACATTGGAGTTATTCGCGCGGGCGGCGGCGCGCACCATCTCTCCCACGGCCATGGGAGTGGGCATTATGTCCGCGCTGGTCCACTTCAGGAGTTTGTCATAGCCGGGGGCCTGGGCCATGACGTGTTCCAGGAAGAGATTGTGAATCTCCTCTCTCGCCGGCCCTAGGTTCTCCTGTTCCAAGATTGGCCGGAGATTGTCCACATGGGTAAGGGCGACTTTGTCGGCGATTACCTCCCCTACCCCTTCTCTGGCGGCGGAATTTCCTGCGTAGATGACAGGCAGGCGGAAATCCCGGCCCAGCCGGGGACGGGGTGCAGCCGCTCGCAGAGTCTCCGCCATGTCCAACAGATGGGAAGTGGTGCCTCCCTCTGTGCCGCCTGACATGAGCACCATATCGGGTCGCAAAGCGCGGATGCGCTCGACACGCTCATGGAGAGCGCGGCCGTCATCCACGGAGAGGACATCAATGACAATGGCGCCCGCGCCTAAAGCGGCGCGCTGGGCGCTCTCCGCGGTCATCGTCTTGACCACACCGGTGACCAGCATCTGGAGGCCGCCCCCGGCGCTGGAGGTGGAAAGATAGAGGTCGGCGCCGCCGGCTGGTTCGGCGGGAACCATGATGTGCCCATCTGTTAGGAAATGGCGGCCGGTAAGGTCTTCCAGTTCGCTGATGGCATTGAGCACACCCACGGTTACATCATCGAAGGGGGCTTCAACGGTGGTGGGCGCCTCTCCACGGGCGATGAGCCGCCAGCCTTCTGCGGTTCGCTCGATGAGGATGGCTTTCGTGGTGGTTGAGCCGCAATCTGTGGCGAGAATAGTCCGGCTGTTGGCGGGATTCTGAATGTTTCGAGTATCGGCCATGTCTTGTTCCTGCAGGATAAGATAGCGGAGCGGAGGGCTGAGGTCAATGCAAAAAGAAACGAGGCCCGCCGGAGCGGGCCTCGTGGTTAGTCCATTGGCTACAAGTAGCCTGCCGCAGGGTTACGGCATGATCTCGAGGATCGTCACCTCCTCGTCCACGATGGGGATGTCGGAGATGATAAGGCCGGTGCCGTCGAGATGGGAAGTCCAATCCTGTGAAGTGCCATCCTGGTTCCACAGTGTGACAGTTGATGCCGCGATGGTCAGAGTGGCCTGAACGGTGGGGCTGTTTCTCTTGTCATACATGGCCAGTATCTGGCTGGTGTCTCCACCGCCCTCATCTCGATAGATGAGATAGTGATAGAACTTACCCAAGCGGCCGGTGGTCGCCTCGATGGAAACCTCATCATTCTTCGGGGTGGTGATGGTTTCGTCATCAAGCAGGGAAACCCACAGGGCAACGGTGTCGAAGGCCAACTTCTTGGTGCGGGTCTGGCCGTCGAACTCGCACAGCCCAAGGTAGCGGATATCCTCAGGACCGATGACCGGTGAGTTGGGGTCAAGGTCCTTGATCTCATAGGCGTCGAAGTGGTCTATTTCACCCAGGCTCAGGTCGTCGCCGAAGAGATAAGGAACGACGCGCGCGAAGCGGAAGCGCTGCGCCGCCTGAGTCCTATCAAATGTGGAGAAGCCGCATTCATTCACCCAGATGGGTTCGCCCTCACCATTGTTATTCACTGTGGGCACGAACCAGTCCGTGAACTGGGCATCAAAGGTCTCCTCGATATAATCCGTCCTGCTCCACTCGCGGTAGACGTGGAAAGGCACGATCTCATAGGCCTCCTCGACAGTGCCCTGG
>WVXJ01000031.1:0-192 GCA_011773575.1 Armatimonadota bacterium
ACGGTGTCCTTGTCTGAGAGGCCTGAGGAAGATACGCAAGTGAGAGCAATGACATGGGTGCCTACCGCCAGATTCACGGTGGGTGTTGCCCCCTCAGCGAGCAATATCCCGTTCTCCTCCCACCGGTAGAAAGTGATGGGGAAGCCCTCGGAATAGGTGGAGGCACTTCCGTCCAGGGTCACACTCTCATAA
>WVXJ01000031.1:390-1495 GCA_011773575.1 Armatimonadota bacterium
CAGCGTCTGCTGGAGCACACCGTCGGGGTTGCCGTCCAGGTTGAGATCAGCTGAGGTATCGCCGCCTGGGGCTACCACATCCAGTCCTTGGTCGTCAAAGTCGAGGCCATATCCATAACTGGAATAGGGGGCCAGGTTGTTCTCATAATCAGTCGCCCCCACGGCGATCACGGATTCATCATAACCGGCCGGAAAACCCAGATACTCCCAACCGTCATTGCCGGCTGCCGCTACAATGGTTACCCCGCGCTTGTAGGCAAACCAGCAGGCGGCTTGCTCGCTGGAAGAAGGGCAACTGCCGCCCAGGCTCATGTTGATGACATCGGCTCCCACGTAGGCGGCATAGTAGATTCCGTTGACAATCCATTCCGTCGTTCCCCAACCCCACTCGCTCAACACCTTGACCGGTATTATGGTCACATTTGGGGCCACCCCGGCGCAGCCCAGCGCATTATTGGTGGTCTGGGCAATGGTGCCGGTCACATGAGTGCCATGCCCTTCATCATCATTGGCGTGTTTGTCTCCATTGACGAAATCACGGCCGCGCCAGAAATCGGTCCCCGCCAAATCCGGGGCCACCAGATAGTCATAAAAGCCGTCACCGTCCTCATCATAATTCTCGTACGCCACACCGGTATCAATCACCGCCACCTTCACAGAGGGATCACCCATGGTGATATCCCAGGCGGCCTCAACATTCAGCCCTTTGTTGACGGCATTATAGAGGTGCCACTGATTGGGGTACTCGGTGTCATTGGGGACGAAGGAAGCCCAGCGTATGTAGTTAGGCTCCGCGTAAATGACCTTCTTGTATCGGCCATAAGCCTTGGCCGCCGCATGTACATTCGTTCCCTTTTGTAGCTTTACTACCGTAAATGCTCTGTAAGAGCTCTCACGCAGCTTCTTCCCCCTCATCTTCCTGTGGATGGCGGCTTTCTCGGAAGCGCGCGTACCGGGCTTGAACTTCACCAGCAGTTGGTCGGGCACATAGTCGTAGCCCTGAGCAACATACTGTGCGAGAGGATCGGAGGAGGTATCAGAGGGTTTGGCTGAAGCGACCGTCGCCAGAGAGAGTATGCACAAAGTGGCACACAGGAGAAACGCG
>WVXJ01000031.1:1545-2983 GCA_011773575.1 Armatimonadota bacterium
TGACACCGGCGTTTTCCGAGTCCGCCAAACCGTTCAAGGCAAAAACCGGTTTGCCTCAAAAAGTCATTATGCTAGAATGGGCGGAGCATGATCACCGTCATTGACTACGGCATGGGCAATCTGCGGAGCGTTGAGAAGGCCTTCGAGAAACTTGGCCATGAGGCCATCGTCAGCCGCGTGCCCGGAGCCATCCTAGCCGCGGGAGGCGTGGTTCTTCCCGGAGTGGGGGCTTTTCGCCAGGCCGTGCACAACCTCCATGCCTTCAGCCTGGTAAGTGTGATTCGAGAATGCATTGGTTTGGGAAAGCCGTTCCTCGGCATCTGTCTGGGAATGCAGTTGCTATTTGAAGAAAGCGAGGAATTCGAGACAACCCCCGGCCTGGGTATAATTCCAGGCCGGGTAGTGAAGTTCTCCGGCCCTGCCTTCGGCAGTGAAACAAATCCCTCCGGTCTGAAAATCCCCCACATGGGATGGAACCGCCTCCACAAGGTGCAGCAGGCCCCGCTCTTGGAGGGAGTGCCGGAGGGGGCCATGATGTATTTCGTCCACTCCTATTATGCCGTGCCCAGAGACCCTTCCTGGATCGCCACCACCACTGATCACGGGGTGGAGTTCTGTTCCTCTATTTGCCGAGACAATCTTTCCGCCATGCAGTGCCACCCCGAGAAAAGCGGCAGCGTGGGTCTGAGGATACTGAAGAATTTCGCCGACTCTGTGCCGTCATGGAACTGAGATGTTGGTAATTCCCGCCATTGATATCCTGGAAGGAAAGTGTGTCCGCCTCCGCCAGGGGCGGTTCGATGAGAGCACGGTCTTCTACGATGATCCCGCCGCCGTTGCCAAGCAGTGGGCGCGGCAAGGCGCGCAATTCCTCCATGTGGTTGACCTGGAAGGAGCGCGCACAGGCCGCCCCCAGGCTCTGGGGCATTTGCGGCGGATAGCAAAAGTGGGGCTGCCGGTGCAAATCGGGGGCGGGATGAGATCTGCGGAGAACATTGAGGCCGCCCTCGCGGCCGGTGCGACAAGAGTTATCATCGGCTCCCGCATCGCTGGCGACGCGGCCTTTGCAGAAGAGACGATCAAGACCTTCGGCAAACAAGTCGTAATGGGAATTGACGCTCGGGAGGGAATGGTGGCGGTCCACGGCTGGGAGAAACTCACCAGCCGCCGCGCAATTGACCTTGCCAAAGAAATGGAACAGTTGGGTGCCGCCGGAATAATCTTCACCGATATTTCACGTGATGGGATGTTATCCGGACCCAATTTTGAATCCCTCGCTGAGATGACCGCCGCGGTGCAGATTCCCATCATCGCCTCTGGAGGCATCACCTGCCTGGAGGATATCCAACGCCTGAGAGAAACTAGGGTTGAAGCCTGTATCATCGGCCGCGCCCTCTACAGTGGGGATATCAGACTGCCGGAAGCAATTCGGGCGGGA
>WVXJ01000031.1:3056-5949 GCA_011773575.1 Armatimonadota bacterium
GAGGGGTTCCGCCGAAGAGATAATGGGGAAGTGATTGCTGGGCGCGGTATAGACGGAGGAAGAGAGTGAGTCGCCTGGGCAAATTGTTCACCGACTTGAAAAGCCGCAGTGAAGCGGCCCTGGTGGCATTTCTGGTGGGGGGCGATCCTGACGCGGGAAGATCTTTTGCCTTTCTCGAGGCTTTGGTTGAAGGCGGCGCGGATATAATTGAGGTGGGCTTCCCCTTTTCGGATCCGCTGGCAGATGGTAAAGTAATCCAGGAGGGGTGTCAGCGCGCGCTTTCCACATCTACGACACCTGCACAAGTGCTGGAGATGGTGAAGCGACTGAGAGAACGCCACGAGGTTGCCGTCGTCCTTTTCTCCTGCTTCAACCTTTTGCTGCAATACGGACTGGAAGCCTTTGCCAAAGACGCGACAAAGGTCGGCGCGGATGCTGTGCTGGTGACCGATCTGCCCCCGGAAGAAGGACGAGAGTGGTGGGAGATTGCCCACAAAGAGGGGTTGGATACGATCTTCCTCGTTTCCTCCACTAACCGACCCGAACGTATCCGCGAAATTGCCAATCTCTCCAGTGGTTTCATTTATGGAATCTCAAGAATGGGAGTTACCGGAGCGCGGTCAGAACTGCCCGCGGACCTGCCGGAGTTTATGGGGCGGCTCAAGGGATTGACGGATTTGCCCATTGCTGTAGGATTCGGTATCTCCACTCCCGAGCATGTCAAGCAGGTGTGTGCAGTCGCCGACGGCGCGGTAGTAGGCACCGCGCTGGTGGATCTGACTACCCGATCTACGCCGGAGGAGTTAAAGGATTTTGTCCGCTCTCTAAAAGCAGCCACTTGCGCCGCGGATGAGAAAGGGAGCAGAGCCCAAAAGAGAGTTTCTTCGGGGAGGAAGTGAGGAGGTCGCATGTTTTCTAGGACGGCACTGGCTAAAATGATTGATCATTCTCTTCTTCGGCCAGATGCCACAGAAGAAGAGGTGATCCGACATTGTGAGGAGGCGAAAGAATATCATTTCGCCTGTGTAATGCTGCTGCCGGCCTGGTTAAATATGGCCAAGAAAAGGCTGCGGGGTTCAGATGTGAAATTGGGAACGGTAATTGCATTTCCTTTCGGCATGATTCCCACTTCTTGTAAGGTCTTTGAGGCAAGACAAGCCATCGGAATGGGCGCCTCCGAAATGGACATAGTGGTCAACCTCGGCGCCGTCAAATCCGCCAACTGTGCTCAGGTGCATCGGGATCTGGAAGAAGTTGTTACAGTCGCCGAACTCTCCGGCCTCACCGAGGACGGCCACGATGTGCTTACCAAGGTCATCCTGGAAGTGGGACTCACAACGCGCGAAGAACAGGAAAGGGTCTGTCGCATAGCTGAAGAGGTGCGCGCCGATTTCATAAAGACCTGCACCGGAATGGGTCCCCGGCCGGTGGTCGTGGAGGATGTACGACATCTTCGCCATTGCGTCAGCCAGAACATGGGCATCAAAGCCTCAGGCGGTATCCGCACCGTCGAGCAGGCGATGACTCTTATCAATGCCGGAGCCAATCGTATCGGCACCAGCACCGGCACCGCCATCGTGAATTCTTTCGATAAGTATCAGGAGATTCTCGCCGAGGAACTGAACCGGTGAGACCGCTGCGAACCTATCGCGTGTCGGCCCTTGTGCTACGCACACGCAACCTGGGGGAGGCCGACCGGCTGCTTACCCTTCTCTCCCCGGAAAGGGGAAAGATAAGCGCCGTCGCCAAAGGCGCCCGCCGGCCTCGCAGCAAACTTGCCTCCCTCCAGTTGTTCTCTCTCGCCACACGTCTCCAGTTAGCCGCTGGCAAGAACCTCGATATCATCACCCAGGCACTCGTCCGGCTTTCTTTTCCGGCTCTTAGAAAAGACGTCACCCGCTTCGCTTATGCCTCCTATTTCGCGGAACTGGCGGACGCCCTCAGCGAACCCGAAGAGAAGAACCGGCGGCTCTTTGATTTGCTGGTGTACGGACTCTGCCTGCTGGAGCGAGGCCTCGACCCCGAAGTGCTCGCCCGCGCCTTCGAGTTGCATATCGTTGACCTCTCCGGCTACGGTCCGGAGATTGAGGCCTGTGTCTCCTGTCGAAAGCCTTTGGCCGCAGAGCCGATGGGGTTTTCTCCCCCCTCAGGAGGCATCTTCTGCCCGCGCTGTCTGGCAGGCAAACGGGGATTGCTTTCCATTCACGAACAAGCGCGTCAAGCACTGATGGCCTTGCGCGGTTTGCGGGACCTGGCCAACTTGCAGCCGGAGAAGATGGCACTTTCGCCGAATACGAAGAAAGAGATGGAACGCCTTCTGCACGCCCAAATCGCTCATCATCTGGACAGAAAGATCAACAGTCTGAGTCTGATCAACCGGCTGCGGTCTCAGGGGCCGCAGGGGGAACAACCGGCAAGGAGCGCGGGATGACCAATCGCAAGATCACCGAAGTGTTCGCACAGATAGCGAGTCTGCTGGAGATAAAAGGAGAAAGTGTCTTCAAGGTGCGGGCCTACGAGAAGGCAGCGGACACCATTGCCGATCTTACTGAAGAAGTCGCCGCGCTGCGCGCCCGGGAAGAACTGCGCTCCCTCTCCGGTGTGGGCGCGAGTATTGCGGAAAAGATAGAAGAACTCCTCGATACCGGTGAGTGCGCTTATCATCAGGAACTTCTGGCGGAACTCCCCCCCGGTCTCTTGGAAATACTGGAAATCAGCGAGGTGGGTCCGAAGACTGTGAAGTTGCTGTATGAGACCTTGGATATCACCAGTGTCGCCGACCTGGAAGCCGCCGCCCAGGCGGGCCGTCTGCGAGACATCAAGGGCCTTGGCGAAAAGACCGAAACCAACATCCTCAAGGGCATCGAGCGGATGCGCCGCTTCGCGGAGCGCT
>WVXJ01000031.1:6008-6354 GCA_011773575.1 Armatimonadota bacterium
TGCGGCGGATGCGGGATACCATCGGCGATCTCGACATCCTAGTTACCTCCAAGAAAGCGGAAGAGGTGATGGAGGCCTTCGCTGCTCTTCCAATAGTGGAGGAAGTGTCGGCCCGCGGACCAACGAAGACGAGTGTAATCACCGAGGCCGGTATCCAAGCTGACTTGCGGGTAGTGGCGCCAGAGGAATTCGGCGCCGCCCTGTTGTATTTCACCGGCTCCAAAGAACACAATGTCAAACTCCGCGAACTCGCCGTCAAGCGAAAACTTCGCATAAACGAATACGGCATCTTCAATGTGAAGACCGAAAAGCGCCTGGGCGGCAAGACCGAGGAGGAGATGTACGG
>WVXJ01000031.1:6512-6634 GCA_011773575.1 Armatimonadota bacterium
TCCATCGAAAGGCTGAGAAAACGCCGGAAAGAGATTGTCCGCGCTCGCAAGAAGTTCCCCGACATGAGCATCCTCGCCGGAACGGAGGTGGATATACGCGCCGATGGTTCGCTCGATTATCC
>WVXJ01000083.1:0-662 GCA_011773575.1 Armatimonadota bacterium
AATCCCCCCACTTCGGGCAGCTCCGTGCTGTCGGGTCCGCCGCCTCCGGTGATGTAGTAAGCAATTCCGTTCCGTGGATGGAGCATGTCATAACGCTGGTAATGAGAGCTGAAAACGGCCTTCACCGGGTAATGCCGCAGAAGGCGATGGACCCTCTCCCAATTGGTAGTGAAGTCGAGAAAGAGAGGCCGATGAACAAAGACGAAAATACTCTTGGCCCCCTTTGACTGATGCAGGTCCGATTTGAGCCACTCCAACTGGTCTCCGGTTATCCCTGCACGCGGATTCTGCTCCGAGTCGAGAAAGATGAAATGGGAATCTGAATAGTCGAACGAATACCAGCACTTACCCATCCGCTGCTGCCAGAGACGCCGGCTGGCAGGATTCCAGATGTCATGCTCGCCGGGGAGAGCAAATATCGGAATCGAATAGGGCGTAATAGCAGCATCAAACTCGTCCCATTGCCTGGGGCCGGTGGTGATGTTGCGGCCTCTAATGAGATCACCAAGGAGGACAAGAAAGGGCGGCTGGCGTTCGCTTACATCAGAAAGAATGGTCTGGAACTGCGGAGAAATGAGATAAGGAAGGGTATGTCGAGTATTACCGGCGATTGCGAAAGAAAACGGCTCTATCGAATACTCCCCTTTGTGGAGACGTGAAAG
>WVXJ01000083.1:670-4238 GCA_011773575.1 Armatimonadota bacterium
TCAAGAGGAGAAGAAATGAAAGCCCAAGAAACCCGCGAGACGAAGACTTTGACGCGCGGTTGCTGATCATATTGCCCTCCCGTTTGTATTACGAAGAGTTTTCCGGCAGTCCAGCAAGCCGACGAGCGCGTTGAATCCGCGCCATATAGGAACGGAAGTCTATCTTCTTCATGAGACGATCACTTGCGAGATAAGGCAGACGACCGAAGACGGGCCGCTCTTTGCGTGGCTTTTCAGATACTCCTCCCAGGCAGCGCGCGATGTTGAAATAGCCGCTCGCGTCGCAGCCGTCCAGAGCGTATTTGTCATTCAGATACACGGCAGTTTCCCAGGCCTCCTCCGGAGAAGCTGACCATTCCAGGATCTTCTTTGCCCATAGCGACCTGAGAGCCGGGTGAATCCGACCAATGACGAGAAGCTCCTGCTGGGCGGCATTCCAGAGGGAGTCATGTGTGGAGGCGGTTTCCAGTTCTTCCCGGGAGTAAATGAATGGCCGGGGATCTTTTCGATGAGCATCTAGGGTCTGTCTTGCCCAGTCTGCCATTACGGCAGGAGAATGATGTTCAGGATTATGAAGGCAGAAATTCATTGCGAGTTCCCGCTCCAGCAAGAGCTTCTCCAGAAAGGCCTTCTTTGCCGCTGCTGAGCCCTTTGCCTTCTTGACTTCAAGCGCGATCCTGCCCGCCCATATCTGGCCGAAACGCAGATACGGGCTCAAGCCGCTCGTTCCTTCCACACCGGGCTGTTCGCAGTCATTGGCATAGGCGGGAAGGCGCTTGTTGATGAAGGCCTTGAGTTGCTTCTCGGCCGCTTTGATGCCTCCCTTCAGGATTGGCGATGGTGCAACATCCGCCCGCAGTTTCAAAGAGGTCACCAGATCCATCGCTTCAGTGTCATTCAACTCTATCCTTCTCGGTACACGAAGCCTGCGCCCGCTCATCTTGAGTTTGGCCAAAGGGGATTCCTGCAGATGCTGTCGCCACAGGGAGGTAGCGCGAGTTCTCATCGCGGCCGCGTTCTTCATCTCTCCCGGCCAGGCACGCAGCGGAATGACAGGCTCACTGTCCACTTCAATGAGCGGAACAGAGAATCTGGAGGCTGCCTTGCGGCGAATCTGTCGCCCGTAGTGGATTGAGGCCTCGTCCACCACTACCAAGCAGGGGTCGATTTCCATTTCCAATCTTTGAATTCCGTCAGCGGGAGATTCAAGGCGGGACACGAAGGGGATTCCCTTTGCCTCCAATGCGGCGGCGGTTTCTTCGATTCCAGAGAGCATAAAGGAAAAGAGCCGCGCACTGCTTGTCGGCAAAGACTCATCTACTCCGAAATAACAGATGAGCGGCTTGAGAAGTAGGTTAGCTTGCTCGATTGCATAGATGAGAGCCAAGTTATCCTTCGCTCGCTGAGCGGCTTCCATCCAATAGATTACACAGCGGCCCCGGTTGTTTACCGGATTCCGGTTGAGATGAGTGACACGCTGTTCCATTGCCGTCCCCTGAAATCTGCCATTGTCGGTAAAACATGCCAATTACATGTTATGGCAAGGACAGTTTGTCTTGACAATATAACGGAAAGGGCCGTAAAATTCCATGCCACAAGCAACAATTTTGACCGTGCTGTCTCATAGGGCGACCAATCTGGGGAGGTTTGGTATGCAGCGCGAGTATTCCCAGAATTCGGATGACATCAAACCGGTTGATCCGTTTGTCCTTTTGAAGCGTTTGAGGCTTACCACCGGAAAGGCGGCGGAATTCTGTGGGGTTTCGCGGCGGCAACTCTGCTACTGGACCGATATAGGCCTTGTTTCCGCTGTCGAAGAGGATGATTTGGAAGAGGGAGAGAACGAGCAGGATGCCGCCTCGCGCAGAGTATATGATTTCTCCGCCCTCTACAAGATCATGCTCATCAGACAGGTGCTCTCAAGAACAAAGGGCCTGCGGAGAGCGGCGAAAGATATCAACGCGTTTCTGCAAGAGCGCGAACGAGAGGCGGAAGAACTGCGCGCCTCTATTGACAAGAAACGCGAGGAGTTCCTCTCACAACAGGCGGAGCGGCTTGAGACCATCGGCCGCCAGCTCAGGGAAGTGCTGCCGCAAATCGAAAACCGGGAGAAATTACTCCACATGTATCAAGGCATCAAACCCCTTCAGGAAATGGCGCGTATGATGTCCTCCGGTGACATCGTCTTGGAAGAAGATGCCCCATCCTGCTTGAGACTGGCTTCTCTGGTGGAACAGTTGGAGGCCAGACTTGAGAGTACTCCCGCGGATTGAAACATCGCTTGCCCATCGTCTGAAAGCAGCGAGAAATGGGTCTCCTGCGAATTGGCACATCCGGATGGACCTACAAACACTGGAGAGAGAGATTCTATCCTCCGGATGTTCCCCAGAAAGAATGGCTGGAATTCTACTCCTCGCAGTTTGACAGTGTCGAGATAAACTCTTCCTTCTACCATCTTCCCGCCGCAACCACCTTTTCACGATGGAAAGAGAGAACTCCGGCAGGTTTCCTGTTTGCAGTGAAANNGAATTTTTGGATCGAAACTGCAGGTTGGGAGATAAACTGGGACCCATCCTTTTTCAATTTCCTCCTCGCTGGCAAGTCAATCCTCCGCTCTTGGCCGAGTTTACCGCACTATTGCCTGGAAACCTTCGATTTGTGTTCGAGTTTCGGGATCCCTCATGGCTGTGTGATGCAGTCTATGAAAAGCTTCACCATGCTGGTATCGGCCTGTGCCGCTCTTCTTCCCCCGATTTTCCGGATGCTGATGTAATAACGGCTCCTTTCGTCTATCTCCGCATGCACGGCGGCACAGCCACTTACGATTCTCTCTATCCTGAAGATGAACTTCGCATATGGGCGGAGCGAATTCGAGACTGGCGCAAGCACGGGCTGGATGTATATGTCTACTTCAATAATGACGCCAAGGCCTACGCGGTGCTAAACGCGAAATCGCTCTCCGGCCTTGCAGGCACTTCATAATGCTGGATTATCGGACCAGAGCAGGACTTCAGCCTCTCAACTCTGGACTATGACTGCGAAGAGGTTATTGCTGCCAGGGCGTGGAAGATGAATCATCAATCATGCCTGCTCTGGCAGAGATAATCGAAGCGCTGTTTGCCTTTGCTCCTCCGGGATTGGCCGCGGAGGGGGATAATAACGGCCTTCAGGTGGGCGATCCGGCGAGCGAAGTAAGCCGGGTAGTGGCTGCCCTGGATGTCACCAGCGGACTGATCCGTGAGGCGCGGACTCGTCGCGCGGAAGCCGTCGTGGTGCATCACCCTCTCATCTTCCATCCACTGAACTCCCTTTCATTTGACTCGCATCCGGCAAGACTGGTGACCCAGGCCGTTCGCGCAAACCTGGGCGTCGTCAGTATGCATACCAATCTGGATTTCGCGCCAGGTGGAGTGAATGACCGATTGGCGGAGACGGTGGGCCTGAGGGATGTGCGTCCCTTGGCCCCCTGTGGTAGGGGGAGCCTGGTCAAATTGACCGTCTTCGTCCCACTGGAGAGCCAGGATTCCGTGCGTCGAGCCATGTCCAATGCCGGAGCAGGGCGGATAGG